>NZ_DATCVQ010000147.1:0-22129 GCF_036566765.1 Streptomyces sp. | reverse complement strand
TGCTCCACGGCCGGCTGCCCGACGGTCAACGGCCACAGCATCACCGCCTGCGGCGTCACGGACGACCAGTGGTTCGCCATCTGGTTCGACCACGGCGACGAGACGGTCGCCTATGTCTCCCGCACCTGTGCGACGTCCATCATCTGACGGTCGCTACGCCGGCGCGCTGGATGCGGCTGCGGTCGGCACCTTAGGCAGCCGAACTCCACTGCCAGGAGTGTCGAGTTACGTATCCATGCTCTCCATCTCATGGACGACGCACCCTTCCCCGGGGGGACCCTCGCGCCGTCAGGAGTCCGTGAAGGCCGCCACCACGAGGTCCGTCAGGAGGCGGCCGGCGGAGCCGGCCGGGTCGAGGTCGGGGTCGTAGATGGTGATGTTGAGGCCCACGCAGCGCGGGGAGCGGATCAACGGGCGCAGGAGCGCGGTCAGTTCGTCGGGGAGCAGGCCGTCGGGGTCGGGGCTGTCGACGGCCGGCATGACCGTGGGGTCGAGGACGTCGGCGTCGAGGTGGACCCAGAAGCCGTCGAGGGCGTCGTTCTCCAGGCTCAGGGCGGTGGCGGCGGCGACGTCCGCCGGGCCCCACTCGCGCAGCTCGGAGACGGTGACGACCGGGATCTTCAGTTCCCGCAGCTCGGCCACGTCCTCCTCGAACTCGTCGCGGATGCCGAAGAGTCGTACGTCCTCGTCGCGCATGTACGGCCGGCGGCCTTCGAGGTCCGTGAGGTCGTCCTGGCCCCGGCCGGTCGCCAGCGCCAGCTCCTCGCCGCCGGCCGCGCCGATCCGGTCGGAGTTGCCCGGGTGGCGGAAGTCGTGCGAAGCGTCGATCGCGGCGAGACCGTACCGCCCGAGCCGGCGCAACGCGAGCGCGGCGCCGAGCTGGATGGAGCAGTCGCCGCCCAGGACGAGTGCGAAGTCCCCCGCCTGGACGTGGTGCTGGATCCGGTCCGCGAGCTTCGGGGTGTACGCGGCGAGCGCGGCCGCGTTGAAGACGCCGTCGCCCTCCTGCCAGTCGCCCCGGTCGTACCGGGGCGGTACGACGACCCCGCCCTCGTACGCGCCCAGGCGCTGTACGATCCGGTTCTCGCGCAGCGCTCCCGCCAGCTTGTAGCAGCCGGGGACCGTCCCCGGGGCCGGCGGGCGCAGGCCGAGGTTGGACGGGGCGTCGATGATCACGATGTTCCGCATGCGGCCATCCAAGCCGCCGAAGCGCGTTGGATCAATGGGCCGTTCGCCCGGTCCGCTCGGCGCCCGGCTCGCCCCGCGTCAGCCGCCGTACAGCCAGCTGTCGAAGTCGGCCGCGTCCACCAGGTGGTACAGACCGTACGGGCCGGGGAACAGGACCAGGCCGAGCACCCCGAGCCGGACGAGGCTCGGGGCCATGATCGTGAGGGCCTCGGTCTGGCCGGTGATCGTGCGCAGGTCACGCCAGCGCCGTACATCGCGCATGCAGGCCGACCAGAAGTACAGGCCGATCAGCAGGGACCCGCCTCCCCAGATCAGCCCGAGCCCGGACACCACGGCGAGATACGACATGCGCTCGCTGTGGTCGGGCACGAAGAACATGCCGACCGCGGCGACGACATTGGCCGCGAGGCCGTACAACGCACCGCGCAGCACCACCTCCCAGAACCGCAGCCGCGGCAGCAGCACACCGTCCTCGTCCCTGGTTCGCAGGGTCCCCGCGCCGGGGCTGTTGCTGTCGCCGGCCGACCTCGCGGCCCGGTTCTGCGTCGAAGCCATATCCGTACGCTATGCCACGGCCGCGCCGCGCCCGGATCTGGGGCAGGCGCGCCCCGTGCGCCCCCAAAGCCCTTGATCCGACACGTTGACAGCTCCGCTCGCGCTTCCAGATACTGACTGATGGTTCAGTCAGTATCTCCGTTGCCGTACCTGGAGGCACCATGTCCGACCTCCCCACCGAGCTGGTTCCGTTCACCCCCGAGCAGCGTGGCATCGTCGAGCTCACCCGGGCCTTCGCCCGTGACGAGATCCGCCCGCGGGCGCGTGCCGTGGACGAGGCCGACGTCGAGACGCCGTGGGACCTGTGGCACAAGGCCGCCAAGGTCGGCATCACCGGCTTCATGCTTCCCGAGGAGTACGGAGGCGGCGGCTCCACCGACGTCTTCACGCAGTGCCTCGTGCAGGAGGAGCTGTGCGTCGGCGACCTCGGCATCGGCAATCTGCTCTGCTCCAACGGCTTCTTCGCCGACCCGCTGCTCGAACTCGGCACCGAGGAACAGAAGCGGACCTGGCTCACCCCGCTGACCGGCCCCGACACCCCGATGACCGCCCTCGCCACCACTGAGCCCGGCGCCGGCTCCGATGCCGCGTCCATCGTCACGACCGCGACCCGGACCGACGGCGGCTACCTGCTCAACGGCCAGAAGGCGTGGATCTCCAACGCGGGGGAGGCCGAGCAGTACGTCGTCTTCGCCAAGACCGACCCGGCGCAGCGCGCCCGCGGCGTGACCGCGTTCCTGCTGCGCAAGGACACCCCCGGCGTCACCTTCGGGGAGCCCATGCGGAAGATGGGCCAGCGCGCCATCGTCTGCCGGGAGATGTTCTTCGCCGATGCCTTCGTGCCGGAGGAAAATCGTCTCGGCGACGAGGGGCAGGGCTTCCACGGGCTCATGCGGACCTTCGACGTCTCGCGCGCCGTGCTCGGCGCGGCGGCGACCGGAGTGGCCAGGGCCGCCTACGAGTACGCCCGCGACTACGCGCGCACCCGGCAGCAGTTCGGCAAGCCGATCATCGAGCACCAGGCGGTCGCCTTCCGGCTGGCCGACATGCGGACCCGCATCGAGCAGGCGCGCCTGATGACCTGGCGCGCGGCCAAGCGGCTCGACGCGGGCCTGTCCGCCACGACCGAGGCCGCGATGGCCAAGCTGACGGCGTCGGAGACGGCCGCGTACTGCACCTGGGCCGCCGTGCAGACTCTCGGCGGCTGGGGCTACTCGCGCGAGTACCCGGTCGAGCAGTGGATGCGGGACGCCAAGCTGGAGGAGATCGAGGAGGGCACCTCGGACATCATGCGGCTCGTGATCGCGCGGGGGCTGTGATGGGGACGGCTCACCCGCGGGGCGAGGCTGCGACGACCGGTGGCCAGGCGGTCGTACGGGCGCTCGCCGCGCATGGCGTCACCGACGCCTTCGGGATCCCCGGCACGCACAACCTGGAGATCTACCGACACCTCCAGGCCTACGGCATCAGGCATGTGACGCCTCGTCATGAGCAGGGGGCGGGGTACGCGGCCGACGCGTACGCCCGCGTGTCCGGCCGGCCCGGCGTCGCGATCACCACGACCGGACCCGCGCTGCTCAACATCGCGGCCGCGGTCGGCCAGGCGTACTCGGACAGCGTGCCGCTGCTCGTCGTCTCGCCCGGCATGCCGCTGCGGCACCCCCGGCAGTCCACCGGGCTGCTGCACGAGATGCGCAGCCAGAGCGAGGCGCTGCGCGGGGTCGCGGCCTTCAGCCACCGGGTGTCGTCCGTGGCCGAGATCGGCACGGCCGTGGCGCGGGCCTTCACCCTCTTCCACACGGGCCGGCCGCGTCCGGTGCACATCGAGGTGCCGCTGGACCTGCTGGAGACCGTGGAGTCGGCGGGCGGTACCCGGCTGGCGCCTCCGGCCGCGCGGCCGGAGCCGGACACTACCGCGGTGGGGGAGGCGGCGAGCGCGCTGCGTTCGGCGAGTGGGCCCGTCCTGGTCCTCGGCGGAGGCGCGCGGGCGGCGGCCGCGGAGTGCCTGGCGCTCGCCGAGGAGCTGGGCGCGCCGGTGGTGACCACGGCCAACGGCAAGGGCGTGGTCGACGAGCGCCACCCGCTGTCGCTGGGCGTCTCGCTGCACAGCCCGGCCGTGCAGAAGTGGCTCGCCGAGCGGGACGTGATCCTCGCCGTCGGGACGGAGCTGGCCGAGTCCGACGTCTGGGGCCCTCTGCCGCCTCTGACGGGCACGCTGATTCGGGTCGATGTCGACCCGGCCCAGATGTATGCGGGACTTCAGGCGGACGTACCGCTGGTCGGCGATGCGGCAGTTGTGCTGGGTGGGCTGCTTCACGCCTGCCGTGGACGGGATGGGGAGGCCGGGGAGGCCGCTGAGGCCACGGCCACCACCACCGTCACCGCCCTCCGCGCCGCCCGCGACGACGAGACCCGTGCCCGCGACGCCCGTTGGGTCCCGTACCTCCGAGCGATGCGCCGCGTGCTCGCCGCAGACGCCGTCATCACCTCCGACAGCGCCCAGTGCTGCTACTACGGAGCCCTGCCCCACCTCCCCGTCGGCCCCGAAGGCCGGTACCTGCACCCCACCGGCTTCGGCACCCTCGGGTACGCCCTGCCCGCCGCGATCGGCGCGAAGACCGCGTACCCCGAGCGGCAGGTCGTCGCCCTCAGCGGCGACGGCGGCCTGCAGTTCTCCGTGCAGGAGCTCGCCACCGCCGCGCAACTGGACGCGCCCCTCCCCGTGGTGGTCTTCGACAACGGCGGCTACGGCGAGATCCGCGAGGAGATGGCCGCCCGCGGGGACACCCCCACCGCCGTCGACCTGCCCGCCGTCGACCTGCCCGCGCTGGCCCGCGCCTACGGCGGGCACGGCACAGTGGTCCGCTCGCCCGAGGAGCTCGCCCGCGCCCTGGCCGAAGCCCTGGCCACCCCCGGACCGACCATCGTCACCGTCCCCGAGGAGACGAACCGATGAACTCCCTGCCGACCCCGACCCCGACCCCGAACCCGACCCCGAACCCCCCGATGACGACGTCCATCCCCACCCCCCTCATCTCCCTCACCTGGACGGACCACGTCACCGGCCGTCAGGGCCACCTCGTGATCGACCGCCTCGTGCGCGGCGTGTCCAGCGGCGGGCTGCGGATGCGCGCCGGCTGCACCCTCGAAGAGGTCGCCGGACTGGCCCGCGGGATGACGATGAAGGAGGCGCTGCACTACAACACCGAGGGCCGGTACGTCCCCCTCGGCGGTGCCAAGGGCGGCATCGACTGCGACCCGCGCGACCCCGAGGCGTACGGCATCCTCGTCCGCTACCTGCGCGCGATGCGGCCGCACATCGAGCGCTTCTGGACCACCGGCGAAGACCTCGGCCTCACCCAGGACCTCGTCGACCGGGCCGCCGCCGAGGCCGGCCTGGTCTCCTCGATCCAGGCCGTCTACCCGCTGCTCGACGACGAGGCCGCCGCCCGCCGACGGCTCGCGGACGCGTTCGCCGTGGAGGTGGACGGGATAGGGCTCGACGAGTTGGCGGGCGGCTGCGGCGTCGCCGAGTCGGTCCTCACGGCGCTTGATCGGGCCGGCGTCCCCCACGCAGGGACGCGGGTGGCGGTGCAGGGCTTCGGGACGATGGGCGGCGCGACCGCTCGCTTCCTCACCGACGCCGGGCTCAAGGTCGTCGCCGTGGCCGACGTCAAGGGGACGATCGCCAGCCCGGCGGGCCTGGACGTCGAAGCGCTGCTCGCCGCCCGCGACCCGTACGGGACGGTGGACCGCACCGCGCTGCGGGCCGGTGACGTCGAACTGCCGGGCGACGCCTGGCTGTCCGCCGACGCGGACGTGCTGATCCCGGCGGCCGTCTCGTACGCGATCGACGCGGACAACCAGGCCGCGATCACGGCCCGTTGGATCGTCGAGGCGGCGAACATGCCGGTGCTGCCGGAGGCGGAGGAGCTACTGACGGCCCGCGGCATCGCCGTACTGCCGGACGTCGTCGTCAACTCCGCTACCAACGCCTGGTGGTGGTGGACGCTGTTCGGCGACATCGGCGCGGACGCGAACGAGGCCTTCGCCCACATCCGGCGCTCCATGCGAGCTCTGGTCGAGCAGGTCCTGGCACGGGCCGAGCGCGACGGGACGACCCCGCGGGTCGCCGCGCACGGCGTCGTCGCGGACCGGCTGCCGCTGATCGCCGAACGCTTCGGTTGGTACGCATGAGCCCCGACGCCGTCGACGCGCGCGACGCCCCCCACGCACGCCCAGCCCCCACCGCCCCCCACGCCCTGGACACACTCTTCGACCCACGCTCCGTAGCCGTCGTCGGAGCCTCCGCCAACCCCGCCAAGTGGGGTTACTGGCTGGCCTCCGGCGCCCTCGCCGGGCGCGCAAGGCGCACGGTCCACCTGGTCAACCAGCGCGGCGGCGGCCTCGACGGCGTGCCTTTCCTGCCTGACCTGGGCTCCCTGCCGAGCGCCCCCGAGCAGATCGTGGTCGCGGTGCCGCCGCAGCAGGTACGGCCCGTCGTCGTCGAGGGACTCGCGGCCGGCGCCCGGTGCTTCACCGTGATCACCTCCGGGGGATCCGACCCGGCCGAGGAACACGAGCTCGCCGCGCTCGTCACCGCGCACGGCGGACGGCTGCTCGGCCCCAACTGTATGGGCGTCGTCGACACGACCACCGAACTCAGGCTCAGCTGGGGCGACTTCCCGGCCGGCTCGGTGGGCCTGGTGTCGCAGAGCGGCAACCTCGCGCTGGAGATCGGTCGACTGCTGGCCCGGGCCGGGCAGGGCTTCTCGCGGTTCGTTTCGCTCGGCAACCAGCGCGACATCGACGCGGCGGACGCGCTCGACGCGCTGATCGCGCACGAGGCGACCCGCGTCGTGGCCGCGTACGTGGAGGACTTCCGCGACGGGCGACGCCTGGCCCGCACCCTGGCCGCCGCCCACGCCGCCGGCAAGCCCGTCCTCCTCCTGACCCTCGGCCGCAGCGACGCCTCCGGCCGCGCCGCCGCCTCCCACACGGGCGCCCTGGTCAGCGCCCGCGCCGTGGTGGAGGCGGTCTGCCGCGATACGGGCGCGCTACTCCTGGAGTCTGCAGGTGAACTGGTCGACACGGCAGTGTTGTTGACGGCGGCGGGGGAGCGGCTCGGGAGGGTGGGGGCGGGTGCTGTCCGCGGCGGAGAGGCCGCAGAGCCATCGGCCGCAATGCCGGCCCTGCGCGTCGCCGTGGTCGGCGACAGCGGCGGGCAAGGAGCCCTGGCGGCCGACACGCTGGCGGCCCGCGGGCTCGACGTCCCCGTCCTTGACGAGGCCACCCGCGACGCGGTCGCCGCGCATCTGCCCGGCAGGCGTGGCGGCGGCAATCCGGTCGATCTCGCGGGGGCCGGGGAGGCCGATCTCCGGACCTACGCCCGGATCACTCGGGCGCTCCTCGACGGCGGCGACACCGACGCCACCGTCCTGACCGGCTACTTCGGCGACTACGCCACCGCCAACCCCGACCAGGCCCGCCAGGAGTGCGAGGTCGCACGGGAGTTGGGGGAGGCCGCGCGAAATGCCTGCCGGGTGCTCGTCGTGCACACCATGGCCCGGGACACCCCCGCACTGACGGTGCTCCGCGAGCACGGCGTACCCGTCTACGAACGCATCGAGCAGGCCGCGACCGCTCTGGCGCACGCGGCTCGGCTGCAACGGGGGACACCGCAGCCACCGCCCCCGCTGCCGCCCCGTTCGCCCGCCCGCCCCCTCGCGGACGGGGACTACGAGACCGTGCGCGACCTCCTCGCCGCGCACGGACTCGACTTCCCCGCCGCCGAGTTCGTCACCACCGCCGACGGGGCGGTCGACGTAGCCCGCCGCCGCACCGGATACCCGCTCGTCCTCAAGGCGATGGGCCTGGCGCACAAGACCGAGGCCGGTGGCGTCGCCCTGGGCATCGGCGACGAGACCGAACTGCGTGCGGCCTTCGCCCGAATGCGCGCGGCGACCGGCGCGACGCGGTACGCGGTGGAGCGGATGGTCGCCCACCCGCACTCCGTCGAGCTGATCGCCGGAGTCCGGTACGACCCGGCGTTCGGCCCCGTCGCCATGGTCGGCCTCGGCGGCGTCACCGCCGAACTGCTCGCGGACACCGCGCTCGCCCTCGCCCCGCTCACCCCGCGCCGCGCCCGCGACCTGCTGCTCTCGCTGCGGCACGCACCCCTGCTCACCGGCTGGCGCGGCGCACCCGCCATCGACCTGGACGCTGCCGCCGACGCCTTGTGCGCCCTCGCACAGGCCGCCGCCGAACACCCCGAGATCACCGAACTCGAAGTCAATCCGCTGCTCGTCCACCCGGGCGGCGCGGTCGCCCTCGACGCCCATGGAGTGCTGACATGACCCTGGAATCCATGACCGTGGGACCCGCATCCCTGGAATCCGCGACCGTGGCATCCGGCCGCTTCGCGGGCCGTACGTACATCGTGACCGGCGGCGGGAGCGGCATAGGTCGCGCCATCGCCCTCGCGCTCGCCGGCGAAGGAGCGCGGGTCGCCGTCGCGGGCCGTACCCCGGAGCGTCTTGAGGAGACCGTCGCCCTGGTCGAGAAGGCCGGCGGCGAGGCCCTCGCGGCGCCGACGGACGTACGGGACCCCGAGGCCGTGGACGCGCTGGTGACCGCGACGGTCGAGCGCTTCGGCCGCCTGGACGGGCTGGTCAACAACGCGGCCGGCAACTTCGTCGTACCCGGCATCGACCTGTCCCCGGGCGGCTGGCGCGCGGTCGTGGACATCGTCCTCAACGGCTCGTACTACTGCACCCGCGCCGTCGCGCGCAGGCTGCGCGAACAGGGCACACGCGGCTCGATCCTCTCCGTGATCGCTACGTACGCCTGGCACGGCCACCCGGGCACCGTCCACTCGGCCGCCGCCAAGGCGGGCGTCCTGGCCATGACGCGGACCCTCGCGGTGGAACTCGCCCCGCTGGGCATCCGGTTGAACTGCATCGCCCCGGGCCCGACGGAGACAGCCGGCGCCGGCGCGGCCCTGTGGGCCACCGAGGAGGCCCGCGAGGAGGTCCTTGCCACGGTCCCGTCAGCCCGGTTCGCCGACCCCGCGGAGATCGCGGACGCGTCGCTGTTCCTGCTGGGCGACGCGGCGTCGTACGTGACGGGGGAGTGCCTGACGGTGGACGGCGGCCAGTGGCTGGGCAAGCAGGTGTACGGCCGTACGAGCGCCTAGGCGACCCCGCCCTCCTGAACCGCCCGCTGTCCCCGGTGCCGCACCGGGACAGCGGGCGGACCGCGTCGGAGGCGCCCCTTATTCGTTTGCCGCCCTCGAATCCCCCGCCTACCGTCACGCCTCATGACGACCTCCACGCTGCGCACCGAGCGCCTTCTCCTGGAGCCCTACCGCCCCGGGGACGAGGAGGACTTCGTCGCGCTGTTCGCGGACGAGAGCGTCGTGCGGTGGATGGGGAGCTCCCCGCAGAGCGAGGCGGACGTACGCGCCCTGTTCGGGCGGATCTTCACCAAGGTGTACGCGCAGGACCTCTTCGACGTCTGGGCGGTGCGCCAGGACGGCCGGTTCGTCGGGCATGCCGAGATCAAGCGATCGGACGACGTGGGCGGCGGCCATGAGCTCGTCTACGCACTCGCACCCGGCAGTTGGGGCACCGGCCTGGGCACGGAGATCGCCCGGGCGGTGGTGGGCTACGGCTTCGACGTCCTCGGTCTGCCGGAGGTGCACGCGACGGTGGCCGAGGAGAACCAGGCATCCCTGGTGCTCCTCGGCCGTCTCGGCTTCCGTCATGTGCGGGACATCCGCGAGGACGACGGCGCCGTCACCCGCGTGCTGACTTTCGGCCGCCCCGCCTGAGCCTCGGCTCAGTTCTTGGTGCGGCGGGTCTTCGCGCCCAGGGCGTAGAAGACGAGGCCGATCACCGTGATGATCAGCAGCGGCACGACCTGGCTCAGGGTGTACGCGAGGCGCTGGCCGGCGAAGGCCTCCGGCAGTGAGTCGGCGGCGGAGCCCTCCGTGCCGAACCAGCCCACGCCGAAGCCCGGCCAGATCAGCACGACCACGGTGAAGGCGACCAGGCCGGTCGACAGGGCGGTGACGGTCCACGCGCCGAGGCGGCCGCCCGGGACGGCGTACGGGCGCGGGGTGTCCGGGTACTTGCGGCGCAGTGCCAGCAGGCTCGGGAACGTGATCACGTACGAGATGAACGTGGTGCAGATCGTCAGGCCCAGGCCGGCGGCGAAGTACTTCTCGCCGTCGCCCTCCGTGAGGTTGAGGGCCACCACGAGCAGGATCGAGGCCAGGACCGCGGAGAGCAGGTTCACGCGCACCGGGGTGCCGTGCTTCTCGGAGATCGTGCCGAGCCAGGCCGGCCCGGCCCCGTCCGCGCAGGCGACGGCCTGGGCGCGGTGCGCGCCCATCGCCCAGGTCACGCCGGAGGTGAGCAGGCCGATGATGAGGCCGGCCGCGGCGACGCCGCCGAAGACCGCGCCCGCGCCGGTGAGGGTCACCGTGCCGTCGGCCGCGATGGAGCCCCCGTACACCGTGAACACGGCCTTGCAGGCGTCGATGAAGCCGCCCAGGCTGCCGATCCGGTCGCCGGGCAGAACGAAGAGGATGCCGAGGATCGGGCCGCCGTACAGCAGCAGCGCCGCGAAGCCGGAGCGGAGGATGGAGAGCGGGATGTCGCGGCGCGGGTTGCGCATCTCCTCGGCCGCGGAGCTGGGCAGTTCGAAGCCGACGTAGTTGAAGATCAGGACGGGGACGAGGGCGACGAAGCCCGCGTACGTCGGCGTGAACTCGTCCATGGGAAGCGCGTGGACACCGTTCTGGAGGGCGAACACGACGACGGAGACGAGGAAGAAGCCCAGCAGCACGATGCGCGCCACCGCTCCGGCGATCGGCACCCACTTGCCGACCCGCACCGACTGGACGACCGCGAGCGCGCCGCCCCAGATGAAGACGAGCCCGGCGACGTACTTCCACAGCCCGGGCAGCGGGGTGAAGAACTCCTCCCACGTGGTGAGGGCGATGATGCACAGACTGCCGCCCACCCAGACCGGGTTGGAGATCCAGTACATGATCTGGTTGAGGCCCGCGGTGAGCCGTCCGAAGGCGAGCCGGGTCCACACGTACGGGCCGCCCTGGACGGGGAAGGCGGAGCCGAGTTCGGCGACCAGCAGGCCGTAGGGGAGGAAGAACAGCACCGCGAGGATGGCCATCCAGGTCAGTCCCTGCGGGCCCTGGGCCGCGACCGACCCGATCGTGTCGAGGCCGACGAGGGTACAGATCAGGAACAGCAGCACGTCGAAACGCCGCAGTTCCTTGCGAAGCCGGCTGCGCTGTTCGCTCCAGCCCTCGGAGAGGTCGGGGGTCTCGGGGGCGGGCTCTCGGTCCCTGCTTGCGGTGACGGGTGCTTGGGTCACTGGGCGGACTCCTACGGCGGCACGGGGGAGGGTCTCGTACAGGAGCGGCACGTCATTTGACTGAACGGCCAGTCAGTAGCCAGCACTGTGAGCCCGGCCACACGGCACTGTCAAGAGCTGTGTAGGGTGAAGCGGTGGCCAGAGTCCGGTTGAGCGTGGAGGAACGGCGGGCGGAGATCCTGCGCGTCGCCGTCGAGCAGATCGAGGCCCGAGGCGTCAGCAATGTGCGCATCGCGGACGTCGCCTCGGAGCTCGGAATCAGCAGTTCCCTTGTGCTGTACCACTTCTCCACCAAGGAGTTGCTCGTCGCCGAGGCGTTCGCCCACGCCGCGCAGGGCGACCTCGCGCACCTGCGCACGCTGCTCGGCAAACCCCGCACCAGCGCCACGCGCCGACTCCGCTCGGCGGTGCGCTGGTACGCGCCCACCGGGCAGGCCAAGGGCTGGCGGCTGTGGATCGAGGGCTGGGCGGCCGCACTTCGTGAACCCGCCCTGCGCAAGGTCACCCACGATCTCGACCAGCAGTGGAAGGCCGCGATCGCCGAGGTCGTCGCGGAGGGCGTGGCGGCCGGCGAGTTCGTCTGCGACAGCCCCGCCGACGCGGCATGGCGGCTGACCGCGCTCCTCGACGGACTGGCCGTCCAAACGACCTCGTACAAGGGGCCGCTCGGCCGCGCCACGATGCTGGAGTGGGTGGACGAGGCGCTGGTACGGGAACTGGGCATCGACCGCGAAGCTCTGACGGCGGCGCGCTGACCCTGCTTTCGCCACACGGCATGTATTCCGGCTGTCGCAACCATTGACGTGCCCGTCAGTGTTGCCCCATCCTCTCGGGCCATGGAGAGACAGAGCGGAACGCATCTGATCGAATCCGAGGTCGTCGTCGTGGGCGGCGGGTACGCCGGACTGGCCGCGGCCCTCCGACTGCACGACCACGCCGTCGACTTCACCTTGGTCGAAGCCGCCGACCGGGTCGGCGGACGGGTCCTCACAGAGATCCGACCTGACGGCGTGACGCTCGACCACGGCGGCCAATGGGTCGGCCCCACACAGACACACCTCGTCGAACTCGCCGCACGCTTCGCCTGCCCGACCTTCCCGACCTGGGAGAAGGGCAGCCACATCGAGGTCTGGCACAACGGTGCCACCGTCCCGTACACGGGCGCCGCGCCAGCTAGGGGGCCGGGCATCGCCGCGTACGAACGCGTCACCGCGCTCCTCGACGAACTCGCCCGCACCGTGGACACCGTCCGGCCCTGGCGCACGGCCCGCTTCGCCGAGTGGGACGCCATGACGGCGCAGTCCTTCTTCCACGACGAGACCGTCGACGCGGACGCGCGACGCCGACTGGCTCTCGCCGTCCAGGGATTGTGGTGCGCCGAGCCCGACGAGATCTCTTTCTTCCACGTGCTGTTCTACATCGCCGCGGCCGGCGGCTTCGAGCCGCTGATGGAGACCCGCGGCTGCGCCCAGGACAGCCGGTTCGAGGGCGGCGCGGCCGCCCCGGCCCGCGCGGTCGCGGGCCTGCTCGGGGAGCGCGTCCGCCTCGGTGAGCGGGTGCGGGCGATCGAGTACGACCGGCAGGGCGTCTCCGTCCACACCGGGAACGGAGTGCTCCGCGCCCGCCGCGCGATCGTGGCCCTGCCCCCGCAGGCCGTGCGCGCCGTGGACTTCACGCCGCAGCTCCCGGCCGCCCGGGACGGTTGGCTGTCGCACAGCCCCATGGGGCGCGTCGCCAAGATCCACGCCGTCTACGACACCCCGTTCTGGCGGGAGTCGGGGCTGTCCGGCGTGGCGACTCTGTACGGCGACGAGCCCGTCGGCGTCGTCTTCGACAACTCGCCGGACGACGCCTCCTGCGGCGTCCTCGTCGGGTTCGTGTACGGCGACCGCGTGGACCGCTTCACCGCCCTGGACGAGCCCGCCCGCCGGGCCGCCGCGCTGGCCGGCCTCGTCGCCGTGGCCGGACCGCGGGCCGGCAGCCCGCGCGACTACACGGAGAAACTCTGGACCCAGGACCCGTACGCCCGCGGCGGCTACGAGGCCTACGCGACGCCCGGCGGGTGGAGCGGCCACGGCGAGCACGGCTGGCGCGAGCCGACCGGCCCGGTGCACTGGGCCGGGACGGAGACGGCGTCGGAGTGGAACGGCTATATCGACGGGGCGGTCTCGTCGGGGTATCGGGCGGCCGACGAGGTGGTGGCGGCTCTGCGGGCGGCATCGGGGGGTGGGGGACGATGAGGTCGGGGGAGCGGGCCGGGGGCTCGCCGGGAGCGGTGGATGATGCGCGGGGGGTGGACGATGCGCAGGGGCTGTGTGGTGCCTCGGGGGTCGACGATGTGCAGAGGGCTCGTGGTGCCTCGGCTGTCGACGATGCGCACGATGCGCACGATGCGCACGAAGCGCACGAAGCGCATGGTGCCTCGGCCGTCGACGATCCCCGAGTCGTCGCCGAGCGCGCCCGGCTCGTCGTCCGGTCCGCACCGCTCAGCCAGCGCGCGTTCGCGCTCCGCATCGGCATGGACCCCACCGCGCTGTCCAAGGCCCTGAACGGCAGCCGTCGCCTCGCCGACCGCGAACTTGCTGCGATCGCACGGGTCGGCAAGGTGTCGTTGCGGTACCTGCGTACTGGGCAGGGCCGCCCGCCCGCCGCTCCCGAAAGCCCGGCGGCGCCCGACGCCACGCGGCGTCGGGCCGACGCGCTGGACGCGGAGGTCCGGCGCGCGCAGATCCTGGAGGAGACCGCGCGCCTCATCGCCCGCCGTGGCTTCCACCGTGTACGGGTCGCCGACATCGCCCGCGCGTGCGGCACCAGCACCGGCACGATCCACTACCACTTCCCGACGAAGGGCGACGCCCTGCGCGCCGCGCTGCACCACTACGCCGACCGTCTCCACCAGCGCCTCGAAGCCGAGTTCCGCGGCGCAGACGGGCCGATCGAGAAGCTGCGCCGGCTCATCGAGATCCAGCTGATCACTGGCGACGAGGACCGTGACGAGTGGTCGGTGTGGGTGCAGTCGTGGAACGAGGCGATCCTCGACCCCGCCCTGCGCGAGGGGCAGCGCGACATCTACGCCCGCTGGCGGCAGACCGTACTCGACCTGGTGCACGCCTGCCGGCGCGAGGGGTCGGCCGCCCCGGACGCCGACGCCGAGGCGCTGACCAGCCGGTTCACCGGCCTCGCGGACGGCCTGGCCATCCAGGTCCTCGCGGGGAACGGGGAGATGACCCTGCCGCGGATGCGGGAGCTGCTCCTCGACGCCTTCGAACCGCACATCAGCCTGCGCCCGCGGAGCAGATCATCGCCGCCGGCCAGGCCGACGCCTGTGCGATGACCAGGGCCGGGAGACGCGGTTGGCACGTCATGGAATGGGCATGCCAACTGCGCCACCCACCCCCCTCAAAGGGAGCCGTAGTGAAGAAAAGGCGGTACCTCGCCAAGGGAGCACTGACTCTCGGCAGTTCCCTGGCCCTGCTCATCGCCCTCCCGGGCAGCGCCCTCGCAGCCCCGCCCACGGCCCTCCCGGCCAACGCCGACGGCCTGGAACAGACCTTTCAGCCCGCCTACGACTACGACACCGACGGCTGCTACCCCACGCCGGCGATCGGGCCCGACGGCACGCTCAACGGCGGCCTCAACCCGTCGGGCGCACTGAACGGCCAGTGCCGTGACTCCTGGGACCTCACCAACACCAACGGATACGCGCGCGCCAAGTGCAACAACGGCTGGTGCGCCATCATCTACGGCCTGTACTTCGAGAAGGACCAGGCCGTCGTCGGCAGCAGCCTCGGCGGCCACCGCCACGACTGGGAGCACGTCGTGGTGTGGGTCCAGAACAACCAGGCCCAGTACGTCTCCACGTCCGCCCACGGGAATTTCAACGTCTACGCACGGGACCGCATCCGGTGGGACGGCACGCACCCCAAGGTCGTCTACCACAAGGACGGCCTGAGCACCCACTGCTTCCGCCCCGCGAACTCCAACGACGAGCCGCCCGAGAACCACCAGCACGCCTGGCAGTTCCCGGCGCTGGTCGGCTGGAACGGATACCCCTCCGGCATTCGCGACAAGCTCAGCCAGGCGAACTTCGGCAGCGCGGTCTTCGGCCTCAAGGACGGCAACTTCAACTACCACCTGGAGAAGGCGAAACCTGCGGGAATCCCCTTCGACCCGCACGCCTGAGACGTGTGAGCGCGGGCTGGATGCCGGGAGCGCGTGCCGGCGTCCAGCCTTCCGGGCCGCACGGGAGCGCATCAGGCGTCCGTATGCCCCCACCCGTCACATTCCGGCCAGACCGTGGTGGATTCGGCAAGATGCCGTCACGAACCTGTGAAGTTCCTCCGAGACGCTGGTGCTCACTCCAGCGCATCACGCGCTCTTCGATCGGGGGAACAGCACATGAGCACCGTACCGAGAGTCACCGTCGCCCTCGCCGCACTGTCCGCCCTGTCCGTCCTGACCCTGACGGCCTGCGGCCCGACGGAGGACGGCGCAGCGGGCGCGCCCACGAGCCCGGCGGCGTCCGCCACCCCGACGAAGGCCCCGCTGCCGTCGAAGCCCTCCACCCCCGCCAAGCCCTCCGAGCACGCGAAGTCGCCCAAGCCGAAGAAGCCGGCGGGGTCCCCGGACAAGGGGGGCTCGTCGGACCCCGACTTCGACGTCTTCCCGTGCAGCACGTTCGACGTGAAGTTCACGGCGACCCTGGCGGAGCCCACGACCAGCAGCTACCTGCTGAAGATCACCAACAAGGGCAGCAAGCCGTGCAAGGCCCTCGGCCACCCCGTCGTGACCTTCGGCGACCTGGACGGCCAGGCCACGGAGCGCGGCGCGGCCCCCGGCATCGAGGACGCGATCCGGCTCGCCCCCGGCCAGTCCGCGTACGCCGGCCTGATGGGCGGCCTCAAGGACGGCACGGGGAAGACCGTCAACTCGATCGCAATGACGATGAACACGGAGTCCGACCTCGTACAGACCCCGCTCAAGGCCTCGACTCCCGGCCTGTACGTCTCGTCCGACAAGAACTCCGTGACCGCCTGGGCGACCAACGTGGAGGACGCCCTCAGCTAACTGCGACGCGCCTCGCGCCACATGGCCCGGAGCACCGGACCACCGCCCGGCAGTCGCACCTCGTCGCGCACGGCGAACCCGAAGTGCTCGTAGAAGGGAAGGTTGTCCTCCTTGGAGGACTCCAGATAGGCGGGCAGCCCCGCCGCATCGGCCTTGGCCAGGCCCGACCGCAGCAGAGCTGCCCCCTGGCCCTGCCCCTGCGCGGCGGGGTCGGCGCCGATCAGCGCCAGGTACCAGTGCTGTTCCTGGGGCGTGTGCTCGGCGGCGGCCCCGACGGCGTCCCTGAACAGCCCGGCCCGGTCTCCGAGAATGTTCTGCAGCTCCTGAATGGTCTCCGCATCGGGAACCGCCTTCGCCTGCGCCTCCGGCGGCACCCAGAAGGCCGCCGCGTCCTCGGTGCACTCGCACACGGCGTCGCGCACGTACTGCCGGGTGAAGATCGTGGCGAAGTAGCTGCTCAGCGACGACTCGCGCGAGGAGTCGTCGGGGAAGAACCAGCGCATCATCGGGTCGTCGTCGAAGGCCCGGGCGAGGGAGCGGCTGATTCGTCCGGCATCGTCGATTGCTGCCGTCTTCGGCGTATTCGTGTTCGACATGCGGACATTCTGCATCCGATGATCTTGGTCGAGGATGTCGGGGTGGGGTTCGGGGTTCGGGTTCCGGGGTCCGGGCGGGCCCGCGGCCGCTGTTCGGGGCGGGAGCGGGGCCGCTAGAATCAAGTAGCCCAAAATTCCGTGCAGTTCGGGAAGAGAGACCGGCTGACAAAGGCAACCCAGCGCTCGTGCCAGGGACTGGCGCTGGTGCCGAAGTCGATCCCCCTTCCGAAAGGAGCTTCATGGAACTGGCGGGCTGGGTAACCGTCGTGACCGCTGCGATCGCTGGTGCTTTCACCGTCGTGGGACACCTCGTCGATCAGGTCTCGATGCTCTCCCAAAAGGTGATCATCGCGGTTCGGGCCGTGCGCGAGGTGCGCGACGAAGTGAGGTCCGACCGAGAGTGATCCCCGGCTGCGCCGGGGGACCCCTGGGCCCCTGGCGCAACCACACGCCTGACCTGCGGGTTCTTCCCCAGTGCAGCTCGGCGACGTGCCCGACGTACTCCGCCCCGCGACGTTTCGGGATACTGGCGCGATGCCGCAGTCTCCCCTCGCCGCCGAGCCCGAGCCCATAACGGCCGATCCGCCTCACGCCTGGGACCGCCCCCTGCTCACCCAGTCGTGGCTCGATCTGGCCTTCCTCCACTGGGCCGCCGACCCCGCGGACGTCGCCCCGCTGCTGCCGGCCGGCACGCGGCCGGACACGCTGGACGGGGTCACGTACGTCGGGCTCGTCGCCTTCCGGATGCACCGCGTCGGGTGGTTCCGGCTGCCGGGCATCCCGTACCTCGGCTCCTTCCCGGAGACCAACGTCCGCCTGTACTCGGTGGACGACAACGGTCGGCGTGGCGTCGTGTTCCGGTCCCTCGACGCGTCCCGTCTCATCCCCGTCGTGGTGGGGCGGACGGCGTTCCGCATCCCGTACGTCTGGTCGCGGATGGAGGTCCGCCAGGAGGGGCCCACGGTCACGTACCGCAGCCGCCGACGCTGGCCCGGGCCGCGCGGGGCGCACAGCGACCTCGCCATGCGGGTCGGCGAGCGGGTCGAGGAACCGACCGAGCTCGAGCACTTCCTGACCGCCCGCTGGGGCATGCACAGCGCCTTCTTCGGACGGCCGCTCTACCTCCCGAACGCCCATCCCCGCTGGAATCTGCACCGTGCAGAGCTGCTCCGGTGCGACGAGAGCCTGGTCACCGCCGCCGGCCTGCCCGCACCCGTCGGCGCGCCGGTCAGCGTGCTCTACTCCCCAGGTGTCCCGGTCCGGTTCGGACGCCCGCCCCGTACGCCGGCCGGCATCCCCACCCCCTGAACCGCGCCGTACGGAGCACCGGCCCGTCGGGATGCAGTACGGCCGAGGCGACCTGGTGCCACCCCCGAACGCACGCGGACGGCTGTGTGCGACCTGGCGTTCGGCATGCGTTCACACGACAACCTGTCCGCAGCCGAACGGCGTTGGGGGGCGGCCGGGAATCTCGTCTCGCCCAGCCACCACCCATCCCCAGCTTCCCAGGACGGACACCGTGCTCGAAATAGGTGCTCCCCAGGGGCGTCGTCGCCTCGCCCCACTCCGCCTCGCCGTCGTCGGCACCACGCTTGCCGCGGCCGCCGCCGCGACGCTGTTCGCGCCCGCGGCACACGCGGCGCCGGCCGATGACATCCGCATCAACGAGGTGGTGACGACCGGCAGCGTCGACGACTCGATCGAGCTGTTCAACAAGGGCACGGCCACGGTCGACATCTCCGGCTGGATCCTCAAGGACGACAACAGCAGCTCGAAGTTCACGGTTGCGGCCGGGATGACGCTCGCCCCGGGGGCGGTCCGCGCGTTCGACGTGGACGCGGCGTTCGGTCTGGGCTCCAGTGACAAGGCCCGCCTCTACCTGCCCGACGGCAGCACCCTGGTCGACAGCTTCAGCTGGACCAGCCACTCCGCACCCTCCTGGTCGCGATGCCCCGACGGCACGGGGGCCTTCGGCTCCGCGGCCCTGACCCTCGGCGCGCCGAACGACTGCGGCTCCGGCGGCGGTACGGGCCCGGTGGCCTGGCCCGGCGGCAGCGCCGTGGCGACGGCCGACGGCACCGACGTCTTCGGCTCGGACCTCAGCGGGCTGTACCAGGAGGGCTCCGTGCTGTGGGGCGCCCAGAACTCCGGCAAGCTCTGGCGGCTGGTCCGCGACGGCTCCGGCGGCTGGCGTCCCGACACCGCGAACGGCTGGTCCTCCGGCAAGACCCTGCGCTACCCCGGCGGCACCGGCAGCCCGGACAGTGAGGCCGTCACCCTGACCGACGCGGGCGCGGCGGGCGGCGCGTACGTCGCGACCGAACGCAACGGCGACGCGTCCGGCACCAGCCGGCTGTCCGTGCTCCGCTACGACGTCACCACCGGCACCGGCAGCAGCCTGACCGCCACGAAGGAGTGGAACCTGACGGCCGGCCTGCCGGCCGTCGGCTCCAACCTCGGCTTCGAGGCGATCACTTGGATCCCCGACGCCACCCTGGTCGCGGCAGGCTTCAAGGATGAGTCGACCGGCGCGGCCTACGACCCGAACCGGTACGGCGCGCACACCGGCGGCGTCTTCCTCCTCGGGGTCGAGGGCACCGGCGCCGTCCACGGCTACGTCCTGCAGGACGGCGGGGCCGCCACCCGTGTCGCCACGATCGCCAGCGGCATGTCCGGCGTGATGGAGCTCCAGTGGGAGCCGCAGGCCGCGCGGCTGTGGATGGTCTGCGACAACACCTGCGGCGGGCAGCATCGGACGATGAAGATCGGCGTCTTTGGCAGCTTCGCCCTCGCCGCCGTCCACAACCGCCCGAGCGGCATGCCGGACCTCAACAACGAAGGCTTCGCGCTCGCCGGGGCCGACGAGTGCGTCGCCGGCGCCAAGCCCGTGTACTGGGCCGACGACAGCAACACCGGTGGCCACGCGCTCCGCAGGGGCACGATCAGCTGCTGAGCCCGTAACTCCTCGGGTGCCCGACACGCCAACCCTGTCCGTGGGCTCCGTGTCGGGCGCCTTCCTTCGGCTTCCACAGGAAGCCGAGCTTCGACTGTCCGACCCGCCTGCCATGCTCGGTTCCCATGGATACGGAACAGTTCTGGAGCCTGATCGACCAGGCGCGCGGCAAGGCGCTCGACCCCTCCGACGCCGACGACGTGGCCGAGCAGGCCACCGCCCTGCTGGCCGCGTACGAACCCCAGCAGATCATCGACGCGCAGCAGATCCTGTGGGATCTCATGGCCGCCTCCTACCAAGCCCCTCTCTGGGCGGCGGCCTACGTCATCAATGGCGGATGCTCCGACGACGGCTTCGACTACTTCCGCGGCTGGCTGATCGTGCAGGGCCGCGCGGTCTTCGAGCAGGTGACCGCGGACGCCGACCGCCTCGCCGACCTCCGTGCCGTGCGGGAGGCGGAGAGCGAGGGCATCGACCTGTCGTGCGAGCAGACGCTGAGCATCGCCTGGGACGCCTACGAGACCGTGACCGGCGCCGAACTCCCGAGTGACGCCTTCACGATCACCTACCCCGAGCTCGATCCCGACTGGGACTTCGACTTCGACGACCACGACAGAGTCGCGGCCCGGCTGCCCCGCGTCGCCGCCCTCTACCCGCTCTGAGCGAATGGACGGAGCGCGCGTTCTATACGATGCCGTACAGATGCAGACAAGGCTGAGCCCGTCGACAGGAGAAACACCATGGCCACGGCCCGCACCCCGCGCGGCAAGTGGATCGAGGAAGGGCTGCGAGCCCTGTCCGTCGGCGGTCCGGAGGCCGTACGGATCGAGTCGCTGGCGCAGTCGCTCGGCGTCAGCAAGGGCGGCTTCTACGGGTACTTCGGCAACCGCGGCGCGCTGCTCACCGAGATACTCGACACGTGGGAGCGCGAGGTCACGGACAACGTGATCGAGCGGGTCGAGGCCGGCGGTGGGGACGCCAGGGAGAAGCTGATACGGCTCTTCACGATCGCCGGGTCCGGCGACAGCCCGATGACGGGCACGCCCGCCGAACTCGCGATCCGCGACTGGGCCCGGCGTGACGAGGACGTCGCGGAGCTCCTCCGCCGCGTCGACAACCGACGCATCGCGTACATGCGCTCGCTCTTCGGCGCTTTCTGCCCCGACGAGGCGGAGGTGGAGGCCCGCTGCCTCATCGCCTTCTCGCTGCGCATCGGCAACCACTTCATCGCCGCCGACCACGGCCCCCGCAGCCGCGCGCAGGTGCTGGAGCTGACCAGGAAGTGGCTCCTGAGCTGACGCCCCGCGCCGGCGGGCGCAGGCGCGCCCGACTCACGTGCCCAGGCGCACCCGACTCACCCGCGTCGCGGCTGTACGTGGATCCCCAGTCCGCCCGTCCCGGCCGTCGGCCAGCTGCGAGTCGCCGCGGGCCGCTGGCCCGACGACGCCCAGTTGTCCGCGCTGATCGGCGAACTCTCCATGCAGAGCGCCGAGTTCCGCGCGATCTGGGTGTCGGGCGAGATCGTCATGTGCGCGGCGGGCCGCAAGCGCCTCCGCCACCCGGAGGCGGGGCTGCTCACCTTGGACTTCGAAACCCTCCACGTCCCGGCCGCCCCCGGCGAATCGGGCCTGGTCGTGCACGTCTACAGCCCGCAGGAGAACACCCCGGCCGCCGAGGCCCTCACCCGCCTGGAGGCCGGCCTCTGACGCATGGCCGTCGTGCGGTGCAACGCTCGAATCCGCAGGTCAGCGCCGCTGCGGGCAGGCGGCGGGCGACGGTCGGGTCATCCGATCGGTTGACGCGATGGTCCGCCAGCCCGCCCGCGGCGAGCAGCCGCCGGGTCGACCGGGCGGGGCGCGGGACGGACCCAGGATGGATGTCAGAGCGGGACGGCACGAGGGCCTCCCGGTCTCCGGGAGCTGCTGGTGGCCGCCGCGCCGAGCAGCGACCACCAGCTGACCTTCGCCCGGACGTACGCCGCGGCAGCCCGCTCCGAGGCTGCGATCGCCGACCTCAAGGGTCTGCTCTCCGGCGACCTGGTCTTCGACGGTCTCGACATCGACCAGGACCTGCGCTGGGCGCTCGTCACCGGTCTGGCCGCCTCGGGCACCTTCGGCGAGGCCGAGATCGCCGCCGAGCTCGAGCGCGACAACACCATCTCCGGCCAGGAGAAGGCCGCCGCCGCCCGCGCCGCGCAGCCGACCGCCGAGGCCAAGGAAGCCGCCTGGGAGTCGGTCGTCGTCCGCACCGACGTGGCCAACGAGACCGCCCGCTCGATCGTGCTCTCGTTCCAGCGTGGCGGGCAGGACGAGGTGCTGGCGCCCTTCGTCGACCGCTACTTCGAGGCCGCCGACACCCTCTGGGACCACCT
>NZ_DATCVQ010000146.1:0-16677 GCF_036566765.1 Streptomyces sp. | reverse complement strand
ATGATCCTTCCCCCGGGCGAGGAGGAGTCTCACCGCGCCTACACGCAGGCGGTTGCGGAAATGGTCAGCACACCGTTCTTCACCGACCCGGAGGAAGGTGAACTGGACAGCATCATCGCGGAGGTCCAGGTGGAGGCCATCGCAGAGTTGGACATGTGGAACGTGCTGGACGAGCTGAGCGCGGAGGATACCGAGCGAATCATCCGCCGCCCCCGCGAGGTGTCAGGATGGCTCGACAGCAGCACGCAAGATTCCCTGTGGGACCATCCGGCTCGCCGGGCCCACGAGCGGTACCTCGCGACCGCGCCCGGCCAGGGTCGTGGCGCCGACTGGGGCTACCACAGCGCCCGTAACCTCGCCGCCGAGGCCGCTTGTAACGACATCGTTCTGGCACTGCCGCCGGCCGCCGGTCTTCTGGGCACTGCAGCCGGTCGAGAGGCACTCGCCCTCTGCGAGTCTGTCAGCGCCAAACTTGCCTCGACCCTGGCCTGGCAGCACAACTTGGGCCACTAGCCAGCGACCTCAAATGACCTTGTGGTGGATCATGGGTCGGTGATACGTCGTCATGAACTGTCGGATGCCGAGTGGGAGTTCGTCCGGCCGTTGCTGCCCAGTAGTTCTAGGGCGGTTCGTTTGGATCACTGATGGCGGAGGCGTCCTTGGGCCCTGCGGGTAGATGCGCTGTCGGTACCACGGTCTACGGTGCGACCATGTCGTTTGCCCTGCCCGATGGTCTGCCTCCCGGCCGGTTCCTAACTTCCGGTCCGGTACGTGTGTGGGTCTCTGATGAATTTCCTCAAGACGTCGATCAGCTGTGGCCTCGCCTGCTGAGGGAGCAGAAAGCCTGTGGCCTGGTTCCGCTCCTGTGCTGGCCCGACGTCATGGGAAGGCCGCTCGGCCTGGACCACGTCGATGCCGTCCGCTTGGAGGAGGTGCTGGCCACGGACTTCGCCGAGTACCGGCGCAGGAGGCTGCCCTTCTGGATGGACCCGACACCGGCCCCGGCTCCCGAGGGAATCGGCCACACGACCCCGGGCCGCCCTTCGAGCAGTGGCCGGGCCTGGCGCCGCAGATGCCGGCTGCGTCCGTAGACCGGAAACCCGAGGAGGCGGCGGCAAGCCTGCTGGCTTGGTTCATCGAGACGGGCCAGTTCGGAATGGACGAGTGCCGCCTTGTGCTTGTCCCTGCCCGTCGCGGCAGCGATGCTCTGGCGTCGATCGGCTGGTCCGCGGAGGCACCGCTCTCTCTGCTGTGTGCACTCCTGCGGAGCTGGGAGGACCGCTTCGGTGCCCAGGTCGTGGCGGTGCTCGGCAGCGAGCTGCACGTATCGGTCGCGAGGCCTCCCGTTGAGGGAGAGCACGCGAACCTGCTTGCGTTGGAACACGTGCTCTCGACCGCGAACAACATCGTCGACGACCCGCCCACACCTTTCCCCGAGTACGCGATGGACCTCGTGGGACGGACTTCCTGGTCGTTCTGGTGGGACTAGGCATGACGGCCGAGTCGCCTGCTTCGTTGGTTCGGATGTGCCGATGACTGATGCGCAGTGGGCGCGGATCGAGCCGTTGCTCCCCGACCGGACGCCGAAACGTGGGGCTGATGGAGAGACCATCGGCAAGTGATCGACGCGATCGCCTGGAAGTTCCAGACCGGGTCGCAGTGGGTCCACCGTCACGGGCAGCCGAGCGTGTCGACCTCAGCATGCCGAAGCCCATCTGAACTGGGCGTTCATCACGCTCATGACCCGGCGCCTGGCTCGGAAGGGCCCGCGCACCGACAGCTGGACGAAGAAGAACAGGCCCGTCGGCTGACTACTCCTCAGTCGAGAGCATGAGCAGCAGGCTACGCGCTCTCCAGAGCCTTGATCACGTGGTCCAGTTCCTCTGGCATGACCGCGATCAGGACCTCGCCGTCGGACGACTCGCATTCCAAGATCCGGGATCTCGGGTTGAAGGCCACTGCCTCACGCAATGAGGGCGAGCGCATCCCAGTCCGACGCAAACCGACCGGCAGGGTGGCTTCCTGCTTACCGAAAGAAGGCTTCCAGACGAGGGGACCAGCACCGATCAGCAGACGTCCCGCCCTCCAGCGAGAGCCCTGAGCTGACCACTTGAGCATGCATGGCACCCCGGCCTGCTCCCCGGCGGCTACAGCGGTCGATCTCTGCTGCCGCTTCCGGCGCATCAGCCATCCAACGAGGGCAACAGCGACCACACCAATCGTTAATTCGATCACTCACGCATTCAAGCAGGCGGAGACTACGGGCGGAGCACATCACCAAACAGCAGGGCCCTGGGCCTTCAAAAACACCTACTAAACTTGCTATTTAACGCCGCCTCCTCCCGAGCCCCGTCCTCCTTCTAGAGTGCTGCTCATGGACATGGGAGCGGCACTGATCGCGATAGTTGGGGTTGCAGGAACCCTCGGGGGCGCGTTGCTTACTCAGCGCGGTGCCGACCGGACCAAGCAGCGCGAGCTGGAACTGAGCCGCGCTATCCAGGAGGCGCGCGAGGATCGCGAGCTGCGCCGCAGCAGCTACACCGACCTGCACCGAGATGCTCGGCAGTTCGCTACAGCCCTCAGTCGGCACCTCTACGTCATGCGGGATCGTGCGGTCGCAGACGAAGACGTGCGGACGCTGGAGGAAGCCAAGGACGCTCAGCGAAATGGCTGGTCTGAGGCCATCATGATCGCCCCTGGTGAAGTGCTCGCAGCGGCCCAGGAGGTAAATGGGGCATTGACCCGTGTCTATGGGCAGGTGAAGCGTCAGGAGCAGGGGAACCCGCGACTGGGCGAGACGCTGCAAACAGCCGCAGAAGCGCAGCAAGCACTCTGGCCACTGATCCACGCCATGGGAGACGCCATGCGTCACGACCTCGGGGTGCCCGGCGAGATCAGAGCTACGTTGCGAGTCGCAGAGACAAGTCATGTGGGGGTGCAAGACGACATGCCCAGTGCCGTCCAGGCAGGCATCAGCCGGAGGTTCCAGGCGTAGCTGTTCGGGATCGCCCGAGACCGAACGCGGTTCGAACCTATTCCGTGTTTCTGCAGTTCACCGGACGCGAAGACGGTCTTTGCTTGATCCTGTGCTCCGTCACAGACGCACAGGAACAGCGCGAGGGCGTGGTTGTGAGCCTTATGCATCGGGGCATCCCGCGAGATGCGTTGGCGGAAGTGTCACAATTCCGGACGGAGTTGTACGCGTCCATAACCCCGCGGGCTGATGCGTTGTTCGATCTGGCCGATGCGGTGCTGTGTACGGACGGGCCAGTGCGGACACTGGTAGATCTCGCGCTCGCGCCCGAACACCGCCGCGGGCACGGAGCCCTCTACGGCGGACTCAACCAGGGCGGATCAACGTCGCCCGGCTGCGTCGCGAAGGCACCGTCGTCCGCCTGGCCGTGGAGAAGCTGCCCAGCGGCGGGGTGAACAAGCCGGTATGGCTGTGGTGGTCAGGCACCGGCGCCACCGAGGCGGACGTCGACCGCTGCTGGCAGTCCTTCCTCCGCCGCTTCGACATCGAGCGCACATTCCGCCTGTTCAAGCAGACGCTCGGCTGGACCAAGCCCCGGCTCCGCAGCTCGGAAGCAGCCGCAGCAGACCCTAGCGCTGACGCTTGACAGGACCAAGCGGGCCGGAACGGCGAAAAGGGGCCTATCTAGAGAAAAGCGAAGGCCAGAATGGCCCCTTGGAGGGCCGAACTCGAGAGGGTTGGTGTAGGTCGACACTGGACCACTCGAAAGGCCGTCAGAGGGCCGTACAGTGATTTTTGCGACTGCCGGACGGTCTCAAGGGGGGCTCACCGCCCTCATGGTGACGTTGCGGGGGCGACTCGGCGCTGCCGGCTGCCGCTCTCCCGGCGTACGTACAGCTCGGGGTCTCGTCCTCATAGGAGTGAGGACGAGACCCCGAGCTGTACGCCGTGTACCTCTCAGCTCGCGTCGCCGGCAAGCAGGTCGGCCACTCCGCGGAGCATGGCCGCGACTTCGGCGCGGTCTCCGGGAGGGACCGAGCGCGCCATGTCCGTCGCGAACTCCTCGACGGTGCCGACGCTGCGTACATAGCGCACGATGAAGCGGCTGCGCTGAATGTCGTCCAGGGACCGCAGCGCCCTATCCATCGCCGCGGCCCCGCTCGCCCAGGCGTCGCTCTCAGCCTGCGCCCCTGCGGTTCGGGCCGCTGGTGCCAGGGGCCGCTCCCCCGCCGGTGCGACCGCGGCAGCAGGTGGGGTGTCCTGGTGCGGGCGCGGCTCGGGGACGGGCTGGGGGCGCTCAGCGGCAGAGTTCGCCGGCCCCCCGTTCATTACCGGGTAATGAACGTCGGCCTCGGGCTTCGTGGACGCCCTACGGGACTCCCCCGCCGGAGCCTTCGTCGACCGCCCCGGGCCCTTCGACGCCTGCTCCTTGGCCTTCAACTCGGCGAGCAGCGCCTCCTGTTCGTCCGGCTTCTTGTTGCCGACGCGGCGCAGGAGACGGGCCTGCTCCTCCCCGTTCTCCAGGCGCCGCTGGAGCTCAGGCGTGAGGTTGAGCAGAGCGAGGCGCTGGGAGACCCAGCCCTGGGAGCGGTGGAGGCGGGCGGCCAGGGCTTCCTGGGTGCCGTGGACCTCGAGGAGGGTCTGGAGCGCGCGGGCTTCGTCGAGCGGTTCCAGGTCGCTGCGGTGGATGTTCGCGACGAGCGCGGACTCGAGGATCCCGTTGGGGTCGCGGCCGAGGGTGTCGTCGACCATCACCTTGATGGTGCGCAGGCCCGCCTCGCGGGCAGCCGCGAGACGGGAGTTGCCGTCGATGACGACGTACTTCGCCCCAGGGTCGAGCTCGGCCTCGCGGTCCGGGTTGCTCTCCAGGTAAGCGAAGCGGCTCATGATGCTGATCGCCGTCTTCTGCCCGTGGTCGCGCAGGCTGTTGGCGAGGTCGGTGAGGTCGCCGAGCTCGCTGCGCGGGTTGGCCGGGTTGAGGCTGATCGCGGACAGCTCGAGCTCGGTGGGAAGCTGGGTGCCGTCGGTGGGCGCCGCGGTCGCCGCGTTGATCGCGGCACGGCGGGCGCTGACGGGCTGTGCGCGCTGGAACGACTTTCCGGCGCCGAGGAGGTCTGCCTTGCTCATGAGATCTCCCGGGCGAGCGCGCGCATGCCGACGGCCTGGTCGCAGCGGGGGGCGTAGGCGAGGAGCGGCTGCTTCAGGCGTACGGCTTCCTTCTGCTCCTTCAGGTCGCCGATGACGCCGACGACGCGGGGATCCTTTATGTCCATCCATGCCTCGAGCGACGAGGTGGCGATGAAGCCGCGGCGGGCGTCGTAGTGGTTGACGACGATGCCGAGGTAGTCGAGTTCGAGCCCCATGTCGTCGCGCAGGTCCTCGATCTGCGAGGTCAGGAGGTCGTACGCGTCCGCGGAGCTGTCCTCGGCCTGGACGACGACGAGGACGCCGGAGTTGCCGGGCGCCTCCTCGGGCCGGCGGCGGCCGTAGTACGCGGCGGCGTCCATGCTCAGCCCGAGGCTGGGCGGGCAGTCGATGACGATGACGTCGTACTCGCCCTCGACCGGGGCGAGCGCACGCTCCAGCGCGGCCTCGCGGGCGCGGACGCCGGAGAGCTTGACGTCGAGGAGGAACGCGTCGGTGCACGCGGGCAGGAGGTGGAGGCGGTCCCCGAACCGCTCGTCGTCGATCTGGACGATGAGATCGCGCAGCGGCCCCTTCGCCTCGCCGGCCATGTGCTTGGTGAGGCTGTCGCCCTCGATGGGCAAGGGGCCGTGTCCGAGCTGCTTCGTCATGTGGCACTGGGGGTCGAAGTCGACCAGCAGCACGTTCAGGCCGAGGCCGGGGAGGTCCTCGTAGGCGAGGGCGGCGTCGGAGTCGTCCTGGGTGAGCGCGGCGAAGTGCTTGGAGATCCGGACCGGGTGGAGCTGGTCCGCGTCCTCGGCGAGGGCTTCGCCGAGCCCGCAGGCGATGGCGGTCTTGCCGACGCCGCCCTTCTGGTTGCAGGTGACGATGCGGCGGGCGTGCTTGGGCCGGACCACGGCGGGCGCGGGGTTCTTGTCCAGCCACACCTGCACGGACTGGGACAGCCCCTGGACGATGGACACGCCGCGGGCGGAGCAGTCCTGCCGGAACTCGTCCCACTGGCCCTCGGGGAGGAAGGTGGAGAACGACTTCGCGCCGGCGGTGTCGATGGCGGTGAGGTTGGAGCCCAGCCCGCGCCAGGCCGTGATGCCGGCCTCGACCGCGTGCTGGATGTCGATGCCGTGCTGAGCGGTGCGGATCTTCAGATCCTTCGCCAGGGCGGCGGGGAGCTTGGAGACGACCTTCTCGCGGTCGCCGGGGGCGGGCTGAGTCATAGATGACACCTTACTAACACTCAAGATCGTTGCAGGTACCAACACGCTAGTTATTAGCTACTTGTGACTCGCCGTTGCCGAGTGATGGGAGCGAGCTTGCTCCATTACCCGGTAATAGAGCGCCGTCGACACATCGCGGGAGCCACACGGTGTACGGGCAGAGGGGTACGTACGCGCCCAAAAGGCCGCCCACTCCCCCGGTCCGGGCCCGATCCGGCGGCGCGGCTGATGTCGGCCTCGGCCCCAGCTCAGCGGTGACGCCACACAAGCGTGTACCGCCAGAACAGCATGCGGCGCAGCCGTACGCCCGGCAGGACGGACTGGGCTTCGCGGACGATGTCGGCGTACGTCATGATCGCCGGCCGGGTCACGGCGGTCATCGAGACGGGCCGAGAGGCCCTGCGCCCCTTGTTCTTGAGCCAGCCCGTCGCGGCGTTGAGGGGGACAGCCAGGGCGCCGAGCAGGTGGTCTATGAGGGTCTGCGGGCGGGACAGTCCGACGATCACCAGGGTCCCTCCAGGCGCGAGATGCCGGCGGAGGACGGTGAGGGCGTCGGAGAACGGCAGATGGTGGATGACGGCAACGGAGGTGATGACGTCGTACGAGCCAGCGGGCACCTCGGTCAGCGCGTCAGCGACCTTGAACGTCACGGCTGTTGCCGGGGGAGTCAGCTCCTGGGCCCGGGCGGTGATCGCCGGGTCGGAGTCGATTCCCTGCACATGGTCGGCGCGGCCGGCCAGAAGTCGGGCGAGGTCGCCACTGCCTGAGCCGACGTCCAGCGCGCTGCCGAAACGCCGGGGGAGCTGCCTCAGGATCCACCGGTGGTAGTGGGCGTTGTGGTCCCAGGGGTACCGGGCGTTGAACCGGTCGAGCGCGCGGAGAATGCGGTACGGCAGTGTCGTCATGCTGCCAGTCCACTACCCGGCTCCCCCACCAGGTTGGCCGCCCTCGCGGGGGCGGTCGCTTCATTACCCGGTAATGAAGCGACCCACTATTACCCGGTAATGAGGACCGCGGGTGGGGACGGACGCGGAGGCGGGCGTACGGGCTGCCGCCTGTGCGGAGGGGCCGGTACAACTTCTGCCTCCTCCATGGCGTCGGCGGACACGAAGTCGTTCGCGATCGGCTCGAGGACACGGAACACTGCCGGGATGATCGTGATGCAGCCCGTGCTGGAGGCACTCCCCCACGCCGACTTCTCCCTCTGGCCTGTCTCTGGGGACGAGACGCAAGGCTTTCTCCCCCTCAGCGGCACACTGACGTCGCCCGAGATCGGGACAGCTGTGATGCGCATCGCCGCATGCAACGACATCGATCCCGATGCCCACGGAGATGACCGCCCGCCTCGCCCCGCCGACCCTCTGGGCTCCTTCCTGCACGGCCTGCTCACCTTCGACACCCCCTACGCGGCCGGCGGCATGCAGGTCACCGACACCACCACGGGCACCACGTTCCTGCCCGGCTGCTGCAACGGCCTGGAGGAATGGCGTGACTGGTTCGAGGTCCTCGACGGCAGCGGAAGCGCCGGCTTCGGCCACGATCCCGACCCACTGGCCGAGCGCCTCGGCGACACTGTCCGATTGACCGCCGACGCCGAGCAGCCCGACAGCCCTGTCATAGAACTGCCGGCTGCCGACCTTCGCCGACTCCTCGCCGGTGCCGAACGCGACCTCGTCGCCTTCCTCGGTGCGGCCACCGAGTGGACGTCCCGGTATCTGCCCGACCATGCCCTGCCCGTCACCGGGGCCCTCGCCACGGCCTTGGCGCTGCCCACATTGCCCACGCCGTAGGGCGCCCTCACGCCAGGCAGCCGCACACGGCTCAGTCGGCCCGCTGGGGGACTGGTCTGCCCGAGAGGAACAGAGCGCCTTCATTACCCGGTAATGGAGGCGGTCGGATTGAGGCCGGGCCCGGTGGGGCTGGCGCGTCATTACCCGGTAATGAAGGACCGCCGGGTCGAGGCAGCCCCGGCGGAGCGGGGCGTCATTACCCGGTAATGGAGCACCGCCCAGCCGCAGCGGAGCCGGTTCGGCGTCATTACCCGGTAATAACGCCGACAGCATCCGTCGGTGATCAGGGCGGCACCGCCGCCGCCAGCGGCCTCGGTGGCCGGTTCGCGCTCTACCCGGCACGTGGCGCCGGATGGTGGGCTGGTCGTCGTGTCGGGGATCATCGCGGCCGCCATCGCCGTCTTGGGAACGCTGTTCGGTGCCGTCGTCGCGCACCGCTACCAGGAGAAGACCGCAACCCGGTCAGCAGCCCGCGCCGACCGCGAGCGCAAGGAACAGCGTCTCCTCGACGCGTGTGCCGACTTCATCTCCTTGGCGGAGGACTATCGGCGGGCACAGTACGACCGGTGGACGAGCCAGCACGCGGCATCCGGCTCCGAGGCACAGACCGACGCCGCCCTCATCACCCGGGCCGAGTCGTACCGGCTCTACGTCGAGGTACGCAGCAGCGTCTTCCGGCTCCGCCTCGTCGCCCTCGGCCCGCAGGCGCAGCACCTCGCGGAGCAGGCTGCTGAGATCCAGGTGAGGACACGAGAGATCTTCTTCGCCGCCGACAAGGCCGACATGCTCGCCCGCGGCGAGCTCGCCGAGCATGCCTGCGAAGCCTTCGTGGTGTGCGCCCGAGAGGTGCTGGCAACGGGGGAGTGACGATGCGCGCAGCCGGCCCCTCGCCCTGGCGGAGGAATCTGCTTGCCTCGTTCAGGTGCTGCCCAACGGACCGGGCACCGTCGCGGTGACCATGTGGGCCAAGCCGCGTTCTCAGGGCATGCGAAAGATCACCGTCATCAGCGGCTTGCTTGCCGCCACAGCCCTCTCGGCTGCCGCGCCCGCCTACGCCGACAACGACAGCAACTTCGGCAGCGGGGTCAACGCGGCCAACAACTGGAACTTCACCGCGGCGGCCGTATGCCTCCAGGAGGTCGCGGTCGTGCCAGTCCTCGGCGACTGGGTCGGCGACCACACCAACAACTGCTCGAACGGCAACGTCATCGACCATGCCGTCGACGCTGTTCAGTCTCTGACTCCCTGATCGGTCTCTGACGATCGTCCTGGGAGGCCTCGGCATCGAGGCCTCCCATTGGACTTCAAGCCGGTTGAAGAAGCAGTCGACCGGATCAAGATGCTCAAGCGTCAGATGTTCGGCCGTGTCCTCGCGCGACAGTAGGCAGTCGGCCCACGAAGCCGACCGGGCTTCATTACCGGGTAATGACCACGCTGCGGTGAACGTCCAGCCGTCGCACCCTTCGCCGTCGTCGCCAGCGGTGACCGCTCTGCGGGAACGCCGCATGGCGTTCCAGTGCACCGCTCCCTACGCCCAGTTCGCCACCCTCGTCCTCAGGGCTCCCAAGTCAGCGAAAGGAACACCGGGACTCGTCGATCGCGGCAACGGCAGCAGCCGCATCAGGCGGGAAGCCCGTCCTCCTCGTCGGCTGGGCGCAGCCGTCGTCGTGCCTCTTTCAGGCGCACGTCGTAGTCGGGGGAAGAGCCAAGGCGGGCAGCGTCTTGTCCAACTGCCCGGCGATCCGATGGATCGGTGCCCAGACGGCCAGATCGTCGACGGTCCTGCTGAGCTCGGTCATGTGCAACCGCTCGAGCCAGTCCGACAGCACCGTGGCTTCGTCCCGCGTCAGCTTGATCGTGACGTCAGGTTCTTCCATCTCGCCTCACGCCTCCGATCAGGCAGCTCAAGGCTCGGTGAGCCACCCTGCCGGACGGCGGCGGTCGGTGGGAACCGCGGGCCCGAGCGCTAGCCCTTCATTACCCGGTAATAAGGGCTAGACGGAGGAAGACGGGATGAGGCCTCATTACCGGGTAATGAAGCTGGCACCTCGGCTCCGTGCCGTCGAGGCCGGGGCGGGCTTGTGGCCGGGGAGTGGGGAGTGTCAGAGGCGACTGGCATTCTCTGCGGGTGCTGATCAACGGATACGAAGACTCCCCGCTGGTAGCGGGGGAGGAGCTGCTTGCTCTGCCGGGCTTCTGGGCCGCCCATCTGATGTGGCTGTGCCAGACGGAGGAAGACGAGTACGTGACGCGCTCGTACGGGCGGGGATTCCGGAGCACCAGGCCCCGCGGGTGAGCCAGGCCCTGCTCGTGGACCACCCCTTCTGGGAGCCTGCCGGCTGGGGCTGCCCCACCGCGTCACCTCTCTCGGGAGCCTCGCCGGGCGGGGAACCCTTCGACGGGATCCTGCTGTGCGACCAACCGCACAGCCCGCGCTTCGGCATAGGCCTGACCCAGGGCATCACCCCGGAGCAGAGCCTCGCCCTGGCACGCGCTCTCGGCACCTGGCCGCCCAACGCCTGACGCCGCCCTCGCATCCCACCGACGCACGAGCACCCGACTCGTAACCACAGGAGATGACCATGGGCACCTGGGACACCGGCCCGTTCGACAACGACACTGCCGCGGACTTCGCCCTGGCGCTCGACGACGCCGAACCTGAGGAACGCGAGTCCATGGTCCGCGGCGTCCTCGCCCGTACCGTCGACGACGACTCCGGCTTCCTCATGGAAGCGGACCAGACGGTGGCCGCGGCCGCGCTGATCGCGGCGCAGTGCCCGGGCGGCGAGCCCGCCGAAGCGCTGCCATACGGTCCGCGGGCCTCCATGCCCGCCTTTCCGCCCGCCCTCCGAGTGCTGGCCGACGAGGCACTCGCCCGGGTCGTCGACTTCGAGTCCGGGCCGGAGGGGAAGTGGGTCGACCCGGCCGCCTGGAGGCGCTGGCGCGCCACGGTCCAACGTCTCCGCGCCGTACTCGCCCCACCGCCGCCCACCATCCCGCTCTTCGACCTCGAGCCATGACCCAGCGGTACCGGTCAGGGACGCCGTAAGGAACCTCAGTCCTGCGTGGGAAGGAATCCTTGCCCACGCAGGCGCACGAACCCTCAAGGTGGCCACCTCGCCGCACCACCACACTGAACCCGGGGGAGTCCAGACATGCTCAAGCGCTCGCTTCTCGGCACCGACGCCTCCGCGGCCCTGCTGACCGCAGGCCTCACCACCACGGCCGGCGCCGCTCAGGCGGCCCCGGTGGCCACGGGCAGCAGCGGCCGGACCATGGTGCTGCCCGCTCCGCCCGCCGACGCGCACCTGCGTGCCGCGGCGGCAGCCTCGCCATCCGTGTCTCCGTACGCGCCGTCCACGCACCAGTCGACCGGCGTCAGCTTCTCCTGACCGAAGGGCAACTTCTGCGCCGTCGCGTGGGACTACTCGACGAGCAGCTACGAGACCTTCTACCTCTACCAGTGCGCAACGTACACGCTGTCGAACTTCGAAGACCGCGGGTGGTACACCAACAACCAGACCGGAGACCGGACCACCGCGACGCTCTACGGCCAGCACGGCAACAAGCTGAAGGACACCCGTACCGGGGAGTCCAGCATCGTCGACTGGTCCCCCGCCTGGAAGATCCGCAACTGCTACTGACCGCACACTGCTCCCGCGCCGACGCTGCGGCAGCAGCCGATTATTACCGGGTAATACCGCCCGGGCCGCGCCGAGCGAACGCGGGCTGCCAGGCGCCGTGGATCCGCAGGGTGGGGGAGAGGGGCCGCAGGGCACGGTCGACGAGCTCGTTCGTGTAGAGCCGGCGGGCGTCCGCCTCGGGCATGCCGCCGTCGAGCGCCGCCGTGATGAGCGTCAGGTCGGCCTCGGCCGCCGCACGCATGTCGATGACGAGCTCGCGTTCTAGGTCCTCGAGCCGCAGCACAGAACCGTCCTCCGGCTCGACGCAGGGGGTCCCGCTCACGAACTCGGCGGCCAGGCCCAGCTCCACAGCCGCAAAGGCATCACGAACCATGCGCTGTACGGCACGCGAGGTCGGTCCGTCCGCCTCAGCGAGCAGCTCGTCGTGCCGCCTCCGCTCCGCCGTACGGGAGTCCCTCCACGCCTCGACGGCCGTGGCCCGCTTCGTCTCGGTGTCCCACAACAGGTGCGCGCCCTTCAGCCGATGAGCCAGCAGCGAGGAGGGGCGGCGGGCCGACGGCGTACTTGCCAGGTCCAGCCAGGCACGGACCGCGTCGACGGTCCAGCCCGCGTCGGCGACGTGCCTGATCACCCAGGCGATCCGGGGTACCGCAGCGGCGGCGAGCCACGGCACCAGGAAGATCAGCTCACGAGCCAACTGATAGCGACGACCAACCCGATTGAGCTTCCTGGCCTTCCCCTTCTGCGGCTTCGGCTCTTGCTGCTGCGGGGTGGGGGAGACCTCTTCCCCGCTTGCGAGCTTGCTCTCAGAGGGAAGCGGAGTGAGAGCTGCAGAGGAGACAGTTGAGGTACCACCCTCCATTGGGGTGCAATCCGACCCCACGGTTTTGCGGGTGCTCGGGCGCTTCCGGGGCACCTTCCGCGCGGCCAGCCGGGCGAGCTTCCCGATCAGTCGGCGCCCCTGCGCCGCGATGCCGACAGGCACGCGCATGTACGCGGGGGAGGTCGAGTCGCGCAGCAGGGTGCGGATCCCGAGGGCCTCGTCGAACCGGACCGGGATGACACGTTCGTAGACCGACGCCAGCCGGATGCGTCCGGTCAGACGCGTGCCCTTGGAGCGGTACACGAGCAGCCCCGCTTCCCGGAGCATGTCCAGGTGGTACTGGACGGTCCGCTCCGACACGCCGAGCTTGCGCGTGAGGTAGGCGATGCCGGGCCGGCACTCGGCGAGCGCGGAGATCTCTCGGGCGATGGCGACCGTCGTGAGGCCCCACTTCGGTCCGTGCTTGCGCGAGGGCTCGTACAGGCCGGAGCCGCCGACCCAGTGCACGGCCTGCATCCACGAGTACGGGTCGGGAGCGACCCGTCCGGTTGTGGTGGAGATCCACTGCTGGGCAGCAGGCACCTGAAGACCGGTCTCCGAGACCTCGGGGGAGGGGCCGCGGGGGCCCGGAATGTCCCCCGAGGGGAGTGAGATAAGCCGCGAATCGCCCGAGCGGGCGCGCGGAAGCTGACAAGAGGCGTCCGCGTACTGCAATATGTACTCCGTTCCGTCCTCGTGCATGAGGACATGCAAAAGCCCGTCTTGACGGGTGCTTGGTTCTGTCGAACCTGAAGAACGCTCGAACGTTCGGGCCCGGTCGCCAAACCGGATCTGATGCTCGTTCGGGCCTTAGCTCGAAGCGCCAACTTCGAGCCGTAGGAAGTGGCCACGGTGCGCCAACACCACGGCCGGCGGTTGAGGAAGTGCCCCTTGCCAAGGGGCCCAAGAGCCTCCCGCCTTGGACAGTTACGTCACGATCGCTCCCTCGTCAGCCAATGGGGATACCCCCGCGCGCGCCGCGCAGTTGTGCGCGTCCGTGGGCGGGGAGGTTGTGGTGTGTCCCGCCTGGAGCTGTCCGGCGGTGACGGTGGGGCTCCGCAACAGGTGGCCTCCGGGATGACCCTGGGAGGCGGTGAGTCCTGCGGGGACGGTCTTGATGAACGCGAGCCCGGAGCCGGGGGAGTGGGTGGCGCAGGGCATAGTTCCGTCGGACACGGCGGATCGACCTCCAGCGCCGCTCATCGCGCGGAGAAGGTAGAAGCGACGGGGCTCCCACTCGACGCCGGTGTGATGTTCACGGCGGAGTGCTGGGTCCCACTGTCCGATTGCCCGGTGGTCCGGGTAGGCTTCCTCATAGAGCTGACACCTTTGGTAGGGATACTCGGATGGTGTCGGCGGGCCCCGCGTCCTGATGCTGCGAACATCCGGACAGCCGCGTCAGCGGCAAGCGGGGCCTTTAGACGTTTTTGAGGTTCCGTCAGACCGACTCCGCTATCTGAGTGGTCATCTGGCACCAGGCGCAGCCTATCGGTTGCCCTCGCTAATTGCCCAGCTCCCGTTGAAACGTGTCGGATCAGTCCACTAGTCATCAGATATCCAGGTCATCGGACAGTCGTGCGGACAGGAGCGGGCCACACCGGGCCGGTGACAACCGCAAGCGCACGACTGACGGTTGGGTTGACCACAGCCGGGGAGCCCCACCCCTCACGCGCGACAGGACGAGTGATGTCCCAGGGCAGTCGATCGCGCCCCGACGGAGGTCGGTCGCGTCGCAATTGCAGATCTGCGAGTCGTGGATTCCCATCCAGAGACCGGACCTGCCCACAAGCTTCCGGCATCATCGCTCAGCCTTGTGCTTGGGCTCGTCGTCCATGTGACTGATCCGCGTTGTGGGGCCGGGGTCTCACTCGCAGCAGGAGCGGCACAGGGGCGCGCCTGCCGCACGGCCGCTAGGAGAGACCCGTCGACGGGTGACCGGGCCGGGTCCGGCAGGAGTCGAGTCGGAATGTCAGTCCCACCAGAACCTCCAGACGTGCTCGTTGATGAGCTCCTTGGCGTACGCCTCCATCGTGCCGGGGCCGTTCTGCAGGACGTTGTCGGGACAGAACGCGAAGTGCTCCGCCGCGAGCCCTTGGGCCTGAGCGAGGGTGGCCGGCGGCGCGGCCACCGACACGACCAGGGTGTCGAAGCCGAGCCCGATGACGCGTATGCCGAAGCGGTCCTCCCACGAGCGCAGGACGGCGCACAAGCGGGCAGTATCGTTCTCGTGGTTCAGCGGGCCTGCCCAGCCGAGAGCCGCAGGGATGTCGGCGCTGCGGCGGGCGGGCACCAGCGCGAGATGCGGGTCCTTGAACCAGACCGGGCACTCGGCCGACAACGTGTCGGCCGTCTCGGCCGCCCGCGCCTCGCGGGTGGCGGTCGCGGCAGGTCGGTTCTCGTCGAGACCGGGCCACTCCTCGCCCTGCGCCGCGTATGCCTCCCAGTGCTCGGCGAGAACCATCTCAGGGTCGTGATCCCCCGGGTACGACATCTCGCCCGGCATCAACTCCCACTGCTCGGGCCCGCTCTGGGAACCACTCAGATCCACGAGCACGGGCAGGAGCCCCACCCGCGCGGCCGGGGCGCCCAGCGCCGACCAGGTGCCCGGTGCGGCTGCCTTGTCGGAGAGCCACAGAAGAGGCTCGTGCCACGGACCATCGTCGGTCGCGTCGACCAGACGCCCGGGCGGAAGCTGAACTCCTAGGGAGCGGCCGCTCGGGTCGGTGGCCAGTCTGGGCAGCGGGTTGGGAAGAGTCGCCATGCCGGCGACTCTAAGGACAGCCACTGACAACCGGATTGCTGTGGAGCCGCGCACACCACGTGTGGCTCTGTCTACGAGAACGGGCTCTGGCTCAACTTTTGTGGACCGGTACGCTGTGCGTTGGCGCTAGCCCACTGCGCGAGTGCTCACTCCCCAGAAGGCGGGAGGTTCGCGGCTGTGTACTCCGCGGCGATGCCGAAGGTGCTGGCACACCGCGGGCATTCTGCCTTTCCGAAGAGGTAGGTCAGACCGTTCGCGAGCCAGTCCTGGTCGTCACGGACTGCCGTGTCGTGCATCCAGCGACCGGTGCCTATGAGGTCTTCCGGCGAGACGGGCTGCAGATCGCGTCTTTCTACGTCTCCGGCATGCCAGTCCCGGATTGCCGAGTAGCGCCCGTGGTCGCCGATGGCGACGGTTACTTCCACGTCGCAGTGAGGGCAGCACATGGAGTAGAAGTCGTCCGAGAAGTCCCCGAGTACGGAACTCCAGTGGTATTGCCCAGTTACTGCCAGCAGGTCACGGAAGGCATGCAGATAGCCGACTGGCCGCGATTTGAGGCGTCGGTCAAGAAGACTCTGGAGCCGGGGCACCACGCTGGTGCAGCTCTGCAGGAGGTCGTCAGCGCCATGGTCCTGGAGGGCTCCGCGCATGATTGATCCGGCCAGGCTGAGCGCTTGAGGGGTGGTTGAGCCGATCGCCACCAGGCGTGGGAGCGCGGCGAAGCTCGCCGGAACCACGGTCTCACCTTCGAGACATAGCGCGTCCCAGAGGTCGTCCCAGGCCCCGGCATCTCCTTCGGCTTCCACCTGGTCCAGGAGCGCGGGCACCCGGCCGGCGGTTCCTAGGGGGTCGAGCACCTGCGTCCAGTCGATCACATGAGTATTCAATCGGCAGGGCATAGGGCGTGGTCAAGCAGGGCTGGGATCACATGCTCGTCATCTATGTGAGCAGGACTCGCTTCCTCAGCAGGTCGAAGCCGGCACGGCCGTGCATCTGTCGCTTGAGCATCTTGATCCGGTTGACGTGGCCTTCGACGACGCCCGAGCTCCAGGGCAGGGTGAGGCCAGCGATGACGGCGTCGCGATCCCGGTCGATTCCCTTGGCAAGGGTGTGGAGGCTGGGAAGGGCTCTGGCGCAACTTCTGTGGTCCTGCGGCAGCGGTTGCCGGTATTGGATAAAGGCTCGTTGCGCAGAGGGTGATCCTCTACCTTGGGCCGGAGCGGGACTGCGCGCATTCCCGCAGGCTGCGGTGCCGTGGCAGAGCGGCCCATTGCGATCGACGTGGGT
>NZ_DATCVQ010000145.1:0-21399 GCF_036566765.1 Streptomyces sp. | reverse complement strand
CAACGCCCACAAGAAGCGCCGGGCGATCCTCGAGGCGGCCTCCGGCTACCGCGGTCAGCGTTCGCGCCTGTACCGCAAGGCCAAGGAGCAGGTCACCCACTCGCTGGTCTACAACTACAACGACCGCAAGAAGCGCAAGGGCGACTTCCGTCAGCTGTGGATCCAGCGCATCAACGCCGCTGCCCGCCTGAACGGCATGACCTACAACCGCCTCATCCAGGGCCTGAAGGCTGCCAACATCGAGGTGGACCGCAAGATCCTCGCCGAGCTGGCCGTCAACGACGCCAACGCGTTCGCCGCGCTGGTCGAGGTCGCGCAGAAGGCTCTGCCGGCCGACGTCAACGCTCCGAAGGCCGCCGCCTGATCTTCCAGGCCGCAGTACTTCTGCCCGGACCCGCAGGCGCGCGTGCGCCTGCGGGTCCGGGTGCGTTGGCACCCGATCGCGCCGACCGGGCCGATCGCGCCGACCGCCTTTACGCTCCCTGAGCACGAGCCCCGGACCACGAAGAGAGAACCGCCGCACCCCATGGTCACCCCCGAGCTGATCTCCCCGCGTTCCCCGCGCGTCGTCGCCGCCCGGCGGCTGGCCAAGCGCAACTTCCGGGGCAAGGACCGCCGGTTCATCGCCGAGGGCCCGCAGGCCGTCCGGGAGGCCGTCGCACACCGCGGCGTCGACGGGCAGCCCACCCTCGTCGAGCTCTTCACCACCGTCGAGGCCGCCGAGCGGTACGCCGACATCGTCGAGGCTGCACGCGCCACCGGAGCCCGCGTCCATTACGCCTCCGACGCCGTGCTCGCCGAGGTCTCGCAGACCGTCACGCCGCAGGGCCTGCTCGGCGTCTGCCGCTTCCTCGACTCGCCGTTCGAGGACATCCTGGCCGCCCGGCCCAAGCTCGTCGCCGTCCTCGCCCACGTCCGCGACCCCGGGAACGCCGGGACCGTGCTGCGCTGCGCCGACGCGGCCGGCGCCGACGCCGTCGTCCTCACCGACGCCTCCGTCGACCCGTACAACCCCAAGTCGGTGCGCGCCTCCGTCGGCTCCCTGTTCCACCTGCCGGTGGCCGTCGGGGTCCCCGTCGAGCAGGCCGTCGCCGGGCTCAAGGCCGCCGGTGTGCGGATCCTCGCCGCCGACGGGGCGGGTGAGGACGACCTCGACGACGAGCTCGACGCCGGCACCATGGGCGGCCCCACCGCCTGGGTCTTCGGCAACGAGGCCTGGGGGCTCCCGGAGGAGACCCGCGCGCTCGCGGACGCCGTGGTGCGCGTTCCCATCCACGGCAAGGCCGAGAGCCTCAACCTCGCGACCGCCGCCGCCGTGTGCCTGTACGCGTCCGCGCGAGCCCAGCGCCCCCGACGTACCCACTGAGGGGGTCCACGCCGTCACCTTCAGCTAGTAGGGTGACGGGCTCGGGGGCCCACTGCGTCACACGGAGGGGTGGGGTACGGGGATGACGGTCGACACGGACAGGCCCGCACGCGCGCAGAGCACGACGCCGCACGCCTCCGAGCCGCCGCAGGCCCTCGACGCGCCCCCCGCTCCCGAGCCGCCGCACACCTCCGACGCGCCCGCCGAGCCACAGCAGGCCACGGCGCCGCCCCCGGCTCCCGAGCCCGCCGCCCTCGTCCCGGTCGATCCCGACGACCTCCCCGACGGGCTCGTCGTCGCCGACGCCGCCGGCCGGGTCGTCTGCTTCAACGCCGCCGCCGGACGCATCACCTCCGTGCCCCCGGCCCGGGCCCTCGGCCTGCCGCTGGAGCAGGCGCTGCCCCTGGAGGACCTCAAGGGCCGGCGCTGGTGGCCGCTGACCGACCCGTACGGCGGGCTCGCCACCCGTACCGGACAGCCCGAGCGCAACCTGCTCCTGCCCGGCGGCCGGGAGGTCCTGGTCTCCGCCCGCTACGTCCGCGACACGCCCACCGGCCCGGTCCGCCGGGTCGTGGTCAGCCTGCGCGGCACCGAGGCGCGGCGGCGCACCGAGCGCAGCCACGCCGAGCTGATCGCCACCGTCGCCCACGAGCTGCGCTCACCGCTCACCTCCGTCAAGGGCTTCACGGCGACCCTGCTCGCCAAGTGGGAGCGGTTCACCGACGACCAGAAGCGGCTGATGCTGGAGACCGTCGACGCCGACGCCAACCGGATCACCCGGCTCATCGCCGAGCTGCTCGACATCTCCCGGATCGACTCCGGCCGCCTGGAGGTCCGCCGCCAGCCCGTCGACATCGCCGCCGCCGTCGGCCGGCACATCCAGGCGCACACCACCGGCGGCCAGTCCCCGGACCGGTTCTTCGTCCGCGTCCGCTCCGGCCTGCCCGATCTGTGGGCGGACCCGGACAAGATCGACCAGGTGCTCGGCAACCTGCTGGAAAATGCCGTGCGGCACGGCGAGGGAACCGTCACCATCGACGTGGCACCCGCGACCAGGCAGGACGAAGAGAAAGGCACGGCCGTCACCGTGAGCGACGAAGGCCCCGGCATCCCCGAGGAGTCGATGGGCCGTGTCTTCACCCGCTTCTGGCGGGGGAGCAAGCGCGGCGGCACCGGCCTCGGCCTGTACATCGTGAAGGGCATCGTCGAGGCCCACGGCGGGACCATCACCGTCGGGAGCGGCCCCCGGGGCGGCGCCGAATTCCGATTTATCCTGCCCGTCGGCGCCCCGGCCTATCTCGCCTGACGAGATCGAAGCCGCGCGGGCCGCCCACGGGCTCATTCGCGTCACTGCACCCCGTTAGACTCGACCTTTGGCACGTTTGCGCCCTTGTGTCGAGCGGGGGCCGCGCCCAGCCAGCCAAAGGAAGCACGGGAAGAGATGTCGGCACCCAATAAGTCGTACGACCCTGTAGAGGTCGAGGCACTGAAACCGGAAGAGATCGAGCGCATGCGGGACGAGGCGCTCGCCGCCTTCGCCGCCGCAGGCGACCTCGACGCGCTCGCCCACGCGAAGACCGCCCACACGGGCGGCACCTCGCCGCTGGCGCTGGCCAACCGGGAGATCGGCGCCCTGCCTCCGCAGGCCAAGGCCGCCGCCGGCAAGCTCGTGGGCCAGGCCCGCGGCGCCGTCTCCAAGGCGCTGGCCGCCCGCCAGACCGAGCTGGAGGCCGAGCGCGACGCCCGTGTCCTGGTCGAGGAGGCGGTGGACGTCACCCTTCCGTACGACCGCGTCCCGGCCGGCGCCCGCCACCCGCTGACCACGCTCATGGAGCGGGTCTCCGACGTCTTCGTCTCCATGGGGTACGAGGTCGCCGAGGGCCCCGAGGTCGAGGCGGAGTGGTTCAACTTCGACGCCCTGAACTTCGTCCCGGACCACCCGGCCCGGCAGATGCAGGACACCTTCTTCGTCCAGGGCCCCGAGGGCACCACGGGCGACGAGTCCGGCATCGTGCTGCGCACGCACACCTCGCCGGTGCAGGCCCGCACGCTCATCGACCGGGAGCCCCCGGTCTACGTCGTGTGCCCGGGCCGCGTGTACCGCACCGACGAGCTCGACGCCACGCACACCCCGGTCTTCCACCAGATCGAGCTGCTCGCTGTCGACGAGGGCCTGACCATGGCGGACCTCAAGGGCACCCTGGACCACATGGTCCAGGCGCTCTTCGGACCCGACATGAAGACCCGGCTGCGGCCGAACTTCTTCCCGTTCACCGAGCCGTCCGCCGAGATGGACATGCTCTGCTACGTCTGCCGCGGCGAGTCCGTCGGCAACCCCGACCGGCCCTGCCGCACCTGCGGCAGCGAGGGCTGGATCGAGCTCGGCGGCTGCGGCATGGTCAACCCGAAGGTGCTCATCGCCTGCGGCGTGGACCCCGAGAAGTACAGCGGATTCGCCTTCGGGTTCGGCATCGAGCGGATGCTGATGTTCCGCCACAACGTCGAAGACATGCGAGACATGGTCGAGGGTGACGTCCGGTTCACCCGGCCGTTCGGGATGGAGATCTGATGCGGGTCCCGCTTTCTTGGCTGCGGGAGTACGTCGACCTGCCGGCGACGGAGACCGGGCGCGACGTCCAGGCCAAGCTCATTTCGGCCGGCCTCGAGGTCGAGACCGTCGAGCAGCTCGGCGCCGGCCTGACCGGCCCGCTGGTGGTCGGCAAGGTCCTCACCATCGAGGAGCTGACGGAGTTCAAGAAGCCGATCCGCTTCTGCACCGTCGACGTCGGCCAGGCCAACGGCACCGGCGAGCCGCAGGAGATCATCTGCGGCGCCCGGAACTTCGCCGAGGGCGACAAGGTCGTCGTGGCGCTGCCCGGCGCCGTGCTCCCCGGTGACTTCCGGATCGCCGAGCGCAAGACCTACGGCCGGGTCTCGCGCGGCATGATCTGCTCCGGCGACGAGCTCGGCATGGGCGACGACGGCACGCACGGCATCATCGTGCTGCCGCCGGAGCACGAGATCGGCATCGACGCCACGGTCCTCCTGGAGCTGTACGACGAGGTCCTCGACATCGCCGTCACCCCGGACCGCGGCTACTGCCTGTCCCTGCGCGGCGTCGCCCGCGAGCTCGCCATCGCGTACGGCCTGCCGCTGCGCGACCCGGCGCTGCTCGACGTGCCCGCGCCGAACTCGTACGGCTACCCGGTCCAGGTCTCCGATCCGATCGGCTGCGACCGCTTCACCGCGCGCACCGTCGTCGGCCTGGACCCCGAGGCCCGCTCCCCGATCTGGCTGCGCCGTCGCCTGCAGAAGGCCGGCATGCGCCCGATCTCGCTGGCCGTCGACATCACCAACTACGTGATGCTGGAGCTCGGCCAGCCGCTGCACGCGTACGACCGCAGCCGCGTCCAGGGCACGATCGGCGTCCGCCGCGCCGAGGAGGGCGAGCACTTCGTCACCCTCGACGGGGCCCACCGCGCCCTGCACCACGAGGACCTGGTCATCACCGACGACCGCGGGCCGATCGGCCTCGCGGGCGTCATGGGCGGCCAGAACACCGAGATCGCGGACTCCGTCACGGACCCCGAGACCGGCGTCGTCACCGGCACCACCGAGGTCGTCATCGAGGCCGCGCACTTCGACGCGATCTCGATCGCACGCACCGCGCGCCGTCACAAGCTGTCCTCCGAGGCGTCCAAGCGCTTCGAGCGCGGCACCGACCCGCAGGCCGCCGCCGCTGCCGCGCAGCGCACCGTCGACCTGCTCGTGCTGCTCGCGGGCGGCACGGCCGAGGCCGGCGTCACCGAGATCGTCACGCCGTCCGCGCCGCGCACGGTCGCCATGCCGGCGAACCACCCCGACAAGGTCGCGGGCGTCGGCTACGGCCGCGAGACCGTCGTCCGCCGTCTCCAGGAGATCGGCTGCGACGTCCACGGCCAGGACGAGCTCGTCGTCGCCGTGCCCTCGTGGCGTCCCGACCTCAACGAGCCGAACGACCTCGCCGAAGAGGTCATCCGGCTCGAGGGGTACGAGAACCTGCCCTCCACGCTGCCCAAGCCGCCCGCCGGCCGCGGGCTGACCGAGCGGCAGCGCACCCGCCGCCGGGTCGGCCGCGCGCTGGCCGGCGCCGGCTACGTGGAGGCGCTGAACTACCCGTTCATCGGCGAGCAGGCCCTCGACCAGCTCGGCCTGGACGCGGACGACGCGCGCCGGGGCCTGGTGACGCTGGTCAACCCGCTCTCCGACGAGGAGCCCGCGCTCCGTACGACGCTGCTGCCGGGCCTGCTCGGCGCGCTGCGCCGCAACGACGGCCGCGGCGGCCACGACCTGGCGCTCTTCGAGACCGGTCTGGTCTTCCGGCCGGGCGAGAAGCCGGGCGAGGCGGAGCGGCTCGGGGCCGACCGCCGTCCCAGCGACGAGGAGATCGCGAGCCTCGACGCCGCGCTGCCCGCGCAGCCGTACCGCGTCGCCGTCGTCCTCGCCGGCGCCCGCGAGCAGGCCGGCTGGTGGGGCAAGGGCCGCCCGTCGGACTGGGCGGACGCGATCCAGGCCGGACGGCTCGTCGCCGCCGAGGCCGGGGTCGAGCTGATCATCAGCGCCGACCAGCACGCCCCGTTCCACCCGGGCCGCTGCGCCGCCTTCCACGCCGTCGTGGACGGCGAGCAGGTCCTCGTCGGCCACGCCGGCGAGCTGCACCCGCGCGTCGTCAAGGCGCTGGGCGTGCCGGCCCGCACCTGCGCGATGGAGCTGGACCTGGACCTGCTGGAGAAGGCGAACGAGGGGCCGCTGAAGGCCCCGCGGATCTCCTCCTTCCCGGTCGCCACCCAGGACGTCGCCCTGGTCGTCGCCACGGACGTCCCGGCCGTCACGGTCGAGTCGGCGCTGCGCGAGGGCGCGGGTGAACTCCTGGAGTCCATCCGGCTGTTCGACGTGTACACCGGCGACCAGATCGACGAGGGCAAGAAGTCCCTGGCGTACGCCCTGAAGTTCCGCGCCCCGGACCGCACCCTCACCGTCGACGAGGCGTCCGCGGCCCGCGACGCCGCCGTCGCCCTGGCGGCGGAGCGTTTCGGCGCGACGCTGCGCGGCGCGTAAGGCGCACCCCACGGCCGGAGGGCCGCCGCCGGGACACCCCGGCGGCGGCCCTCCGTCGTTCCTCCGAGCCTCCTCGCCCTGGCAGGCCTCGTGCGCGCGAGGTGCAATGGGGGGAGGAGGCCCCATGGACGTCGCCGCTGAACTCGAACGGGCCCGGGACGCCTTCGCTCGCCAGGCGTGGCGCGACGCCTACACCCGGTTGTCGCAGGCCGACCAGGAGGAGCCGCTCGGGGCCGACGACCTCGTACGGCTGGCCACCGCCGCCTACCTGGTCGGTCACGACGCGGAGAGCGGCGCGGCGACCGAGCGGGCGCACCACGCCTACCTGCGTCTGGGCCTGCCCGCGCGAGCGGTGCGCTGCGCCTTCTGGATGGCGGTGCCGCTCATCCTGAAGGGCGAGACGGCCCGCGGCGGCGGCTGGCTCGCCCGGGCCCAGCGACTGCTCGACGACGCGCGGCTCGACTGTGCGGAGCAGGGCTGGGTGCGGGTCCCCTCCGGCATGCGGCTCGTCTACGAGGGCGACTTCGACGCCGCGTACGCGGTCTTCAGCGAGGCCGTCGAGATCGGCGAGCGCTTCGGCGACCCGGAGCTGGTGGCCCTCGCGCGGCACGGCCAGGGCCGGGCGCTGATCGCAGGGGGAGACGTCACAGCCGGTCTGACGCTGCTCGACGAGAGCATGATCGCCGTCACCTCCGGCGAGCTGTCGCCGCTGGTGACCGGGATCGTCTACTGCAGCGTCATCGAAGCCTGCCAGGAGCTCTTCGACCTGCGCCGGGCGCAGGAGTGGACGGCGGCGCTGTCCGAATGGTGCGCCTCCCAGCCGGAACTCGTCCCGTACCGCGGCCAGTGCCTGGTCCATCGCTCCCAGGTGCTCCAGACCCGCGGCGCCTGGCCCGACGCGCTGGACGAGGCGCGGCGGGCGTGCGAGCGGCTCTCCGAGCCGCCGGGCCAGCCGGCGCTCGGCATGGCCTACTACCAGCAGGCCGAACTGCACCGGCTGCGCGGCGCGCTCGCCAGGGCCGAGGAGGGCTACCGGCTGTCCGCCCGGTACGGGCACCCCGCGCAGCCCGGGCTCGCGCTGCTGTGGCTGGCCCAGGGCCGGACCGACGCGGCCGTCGCCGCGGTCAAGGCCGCGGCGGAGGAGACGCCGGAGCGGCTCCTGCGGGCGAGGATCCTGGCCGCGTACGTGGAGATCATGCTGGCCGCCGGCGACGTGGCCCGGGCCCGGAGCGCCGCGGACGAGCTGGCGCGGATCGCCGCCGACATCGGGGCCCCGCTGCTCGGGGCCGTCGCCGCCCATGCCCGAGGGGCCGTGCTCCTGGCCGAGGGCGATGCGCCGGCCGCGCTCGACGCCCTGCTCGACGCGGGCCGGACGTGGGTCGAACTCGACGCTCCCCACGACCGGGCCCGGTCCCGCGTCCTGGTGGGCCTGGCACGACAGCGGCTCGGGGACGCCGACACGGCCCGGCTGGAACTCGACGCGGCGCGTCAGGCGTTCCGGCAGCTCGGCGCGGCCCCCGACCTGGCCCGGCTCGACGCGCTCACCGGCGAGCGACCGGGCGGCGACGCCGGGCTCAGCCCCCGTGAGACCGAGGTCCTGCGCCTCGTCGCCACCGGCCGGACCAACCACGCCATCGCCGCCGAACTGGCCCTCAGCGAGAAGACGGTGGCCCGGCACCTGAGCAACATCTTCGGCAAGCTCGGCCTGTCCTCCAGGTCCGCGGCCACCGCCTACGCGTACGAGCACGACCTCGTCGGAGGGCCGGCGCGGTGGACAGAATGACCCATCGCCGTCGCGCTGTACGGTTGGGGCGTTCTCCCGAAGCGGTCGCGGCCCCGCCCTCCTAGTGTCGATCACAAGGAACGTACGAGGAGGCCGACGATGAACCTCAGCGACAGGGCGGAACACATCGAGACGGTCGTCATCGGCGCAGGTCAGGCCGGTCTTGCGACCGGATACCACCTTGCTCGGCGCGGCCTGCCGTTCGTCGTCCTGGACGGCAACGCCCGCGTCGGCGACAACTGGCGGTGCCATTGGGACTCGCTGCGCCTGTTCAGCCCGGCGCGCGTGGCCTCGCTGCCCGGGATGCGCTTCCCGGCGCCGCCGATGTCCTTTCCCACCAAGGACGAGATGGCCGACTTCCTGGAGACGTACGCCGAGACCTTCGGGCTGCCCGTCCGCAACGGTCAGCGCGTCATGCGGGTGGGCCGCGAGGACGGACGGTACGTCGTGGCGACGGACACGGCGCCCTATGTGTGCGACAACGTCGTGGTCGCCTCCGGCACGTTCGGCCGGACCCCGTACGTCCCCGGCTTCGCCGACGCGCTCGACCCGCGGATCACGCAGCTGCACTCGAGCGCCTACAAGAACCCCGCTCAGCTGCGGCCCGGCGGCGTGCTGGTGGTCGGAGCCTCGCACTCCGGCGGGGACATCGCCCATGAGGTGGCGATGGCCGGTCACCCGACCGTATTGAGCGGCAAGATCCACGGCGAGATCCCCTTCGACATCGAAGGCGGTCCCGCGCACGCGATCTTCCCGGTGCTGTGGTTCCTCGCGCAGCACCTGCTGACCCTCCGGACACCGATCGGCCGCAAGATGCGCCCGGACGTCAGAGCCCATGGCGGGCCCCTGATCCGGATCAAGCGGGCCGACCTCTCCCGCGCAGGCGTCGAGACGACCCCGGAGCGGACGGTCGGCACGAGCGACGGTCTGCCCGTCCTCGACGGGGGCCGGGTGCTCGATGTCGCCAACGTCCTCTGGTGCACCGGCTTCCGGCAGGACTTCTCCTGGATCGACATCCCGGTCACGGACGAGGACGGCTGGCCGCTCGAAGAGCGCGGCGTGACGCCCTCGTCGCCGGGCCTGTACTTCGTCGGCCTGGCCTTCCAGTACGCCTTCGCGTCCATGCTCATCGGCGGCGCGGGCCGGGACGCGGAGCACGTCGTGCGGCACCTCGCGGGAGACACCGCGCGCCGGCGGTCCGGGGCGAAGGTCCCCGCGTAGGCCGTCCTGGGTCGGGCATCGTGGACACGGCGATCCTGCGGCGGCGGGTGGACGAGCACCTGGCGCGGGCCCGGTGGCACCGGGCCCGCGGCCGGTACGCGGAGGCCGAGCACGCACTGCGGGCGGCCCTCCGGCTCGCCCGCGGCGCAGGCGGTCCCGCCTCGGCCGAGAGCGCCGAGGCGGCGTCGGCCGAGGCGGCGTCCGCCCTGGGAGTCCTGCTCGAAGCGCTGGGCCGGCCCGCCGAGGCGGAAGAGGTCCTGCGCCTCGCGGTCCGCCTCGGTGAAGGCGCCTACGGCCCCGACGACCCCCGGCTCACCCCGCCGCTGAACGCCCTGGGCGCCGTCCTGCACCTGCGCGGCGACCTGACCGGGGCGGAGCGGCTCTACCAGAGGGTCGTCGACATCGTGGCCGGCCGGGCGCCCTGACTCCTGCGCGTCTCGCCGTACGGGCGTACGGGGGCCCGCCGTCCGTGCGGGTGGCGCGGGGATGGCGCGGGGCGGCGCGGGAGTGGCGCTCACTCCTTCGGGTGAGAAGTCTGGTGGATGTTCCCCCGTGACCCCGGGCGTCGAAAGAATCGACGCGGCCGCAGGGGCGGGCCTGCGCGCTGGAGGGCCTCAGGGAGGGCCGTGCATGATCCGTACCAGGTCGTCGCTCTCCGAGGGCTTCCGGCTCCGCCGGCTGAGCCCGCTCGTCCTTCCCGGCCTCTGGGGTGCCGTGGCCGTCACCTGGAAGCTCGGCTGTCCACTCGCCCAGCAGCCCGGTCTGCCCATGCGCATAGCGACCAGCGTCGTGTTCTTCAGCGTCGGCACCGGACTCGTCCTCGGCATCCGCCGCGGCCTCGCCCGCGAGCTGGAACGGATGCGGGCCATCGCGCACGCCGCCCAGCGGGTGCTGCTGCGCCCGATGCCGCCCCGCCTCGACGGTCTGGTGCTCGCCGCCGCACAGCTCTCCGCCTCCCGGGGCGCCGAGGTCGGCGGCGACCTGTACGAGGCCGCCGCCACCCCGTACGGCGTGCGCGTCCTCATGGGGGACGCCCGCGGTCACGGCCTCGCCGCGCTCGGGGCCGTCGCCGCCGTCCTGGGCAGCTTCCGCGAGGCCGCCCACGACGAGCCCGAACTCGGCGGCGTCCTGCGCCGGTTGGACCGCGCCCTGGCCCGGCATCTGCGGGAGCGGGCCCGTGACGAGCACCCGGCGGCCGGCGGCGCGGAGCCTGAGCATCCGGCGGCGGAGGAGTTCGTCACCGTGCTGCTCCTGGAGATCCGCCCCGACGGGACCGTGTACGCGCTCAACTGCGGCCACCCCGGCCCGTACCGGCTCGGGCCCCGCGTGGAGCCCGTCCCGGCCGGCGATCCGCTGCCGCCGCTCGGCGCGTTCCCGCTCCCGGCCGACCTGACCCCGTACCGCTGCACCCGGCTGCGCCCCGGCGAGGCGCTGCTGCTGCACACCGACGGCGCGGAGGACGCCCGGGACGCCGCGGGCCGCTTCTTCGCGCTGGACGCCGTCCTGGCCGAGGCCGCCCGCGACGCGCCGGTGTCGCCCGCGGCCCTGGTCAGCCGGGTGCACACCGCGCTGCTCCGGCACACCGGCGGCCGGCTCGCCGACGACGTCGCGCTGCTCGTCGTCCGCAACGACCGGATGCGGGTTCCGGCGCAGCCCGCCGAACCCGGGCTGCGCCGCACCCGACCGGCGCCCTCCCCGCGTTAGCGGGAGCGACGGGCGCCTCCGGTCGGCGCCGCCCGCCCTGCCACGGAGTGTCGGGCAGATCGGCAGGACGGACGGCGCAGGGCGGGCCGTCGCGCTGTAAGAGGGGGAGCTGACGGCCCGGCCGCCTCGAGGGGAGGCGGGTCCTCCGCGAGGGGCAGGGGCCCTCTGTGGAGAGGACGCTCAGTCAACAGCCCCCGGCGGTACGGCGGCAGAGCGCACAGGGTGCTTATGCGGGCATTCCATTCACACCCCGTGCGAATCGGCCCTACCCTGGGCGCACCGAACCACCGGGAGGGGCCGCATGCAGCCCAACACCCTGCTCGACGCCCTGCTCGACGAGGCGGGCGTCTCGCACGCGGGCCTGGCCGCCCATGTGAACCAGGCCGGCCGCGCCAGGGGCCTCGCCCTGAGGTACGAACACACCGCCGTGGCCCGCTGGTTGAAGGGCCAGCGGCCGCGCGGCCAGGTGCCCGACCTGATCTGCGAGGTGCTGGCCGCCCGACTGCACCGGACCGTCACCCTGGACGACATCGGCCTCGGCGTCCCGGGCTCCTCGGCCGCCGCCTCGCCCGGCTCGCCGCTCTCCGGCTTCGTGGAACGGGCCACCGCCCTGTGGCGCTCCGACGAACAGCAGCGGCCGCACGTCCTCGGTGCGACCGCCGTCACCGGCACCCCCGCCGTGATGCCGGTCTGGGAGTGGGAGAACCCGCCGGAGGACGCCGACGTCTCGCGCGAGGGCCAGACCCGGGTCGCGCCGTCCGACGTCGCCCTGCTGCGCGCCGCCCGTGCCCACTACGAGCTGATGTACCGCAAGGCCGGCGGTCTCGCGACGCGCGCCCGGATCGTCGGCTTCCTCAACTCCGAGACCGCGCCGCTGCTGCGCGGCTCGTACAACGACGAGCTCGGCCGGCAGCTGCACCGGGCGACCGGCGGCCTGGTCGCGATCGCCGGCATCTGCGCGTACGACTCCGACGCGCACGGCCTGGCGCAGCGCTATTTCCACCAGGCGCTTCGCCTGGCGAAGGCGAGCGGGGACCGCGGGCTGGGCGCTTACGTGATCGCGCTGCTGGTCAACCAGTCGCTGTTCATGGGGGAGCACCGGCAGGCGGTGGCGTTCGCGGAGGCGGCGCTGCGGTCGGCGGGCCGGCGGATCACCCCGGCGCTCGCCACCGACCTGTCGGCGATGCAGGCGAAGGCGTACGCCCATCTCGGCGACGGGGCCGCGGCGTTGGCGTGCGTCCGGCGGGCCGAGGCGGAGGCGGAGCGGATCTGCCCCGGCTCCGAGCCGGCCGAGACCGGCTATGTGCAGCCGGGGCTCGTCAACGTGCAGATCGCCGAGGCGCTGCTCAGCCTGGGTGATCTTTCGGCGGCCCACGAGCACGCGGCGGCGGCCGTCTCGACCCCGGCGCACGACCGGGGTCGGGTGCACCGGCTCGCCATGCTCTGCCAGATCGAGCTGCGGGAGGGCGAGGCCGACCGGGCGGCCCGGACGGCGGTGGAGATGACCGAGCGGGCCCGCGGGATGGAGTCCCAACGGCTGCGCGACCGGCTCCGCTTGGTGCGGGAGCATCTGCTCGCGAGCGGCGGCGGGGACGCCCGGGAGGCGGCGGAGCTGATCGACGGGGCGCTGCGCGTTCCGCTCTGAGTCGCGAGCTGCTGCGATATTGCCACCGACCGATCGGAAGGTGGCAGAAACGTGCAGTGGACGAAACTAAGCGAACAACCGGTCTATGAGAACCGCTGGTTCCGGGTGAACCTCGCGGACGTCGAGCTCCCGGACGGCCGCCACCTCGACCACTACCTCATCCGGCTCCGCCCGGTCGCCGTCGCGACGGCCGTCAACGAGGCCGACGAGGTGCTGATGCTCTGGCGCCACCGTTTCATCACCGACAGCTGGGGCTGGGAGTTGGCCGCCGGCGTCGTCGAGGACGGCGAGGACGTCGAGGTCGCCGCCGCCCGGGAGATGGAGGAGGAGACCGGCTGGCGGCCGGGCCCGCTGCGGCATCTCCTCACCGTCGAACCGGCCAACGGCCTCACCGACGCCCGGCACCACCTCTACTGGTCCGAGGAGGCCACGTACATCGGCCCGCCCGAGGACGACTTCGAGTCCTCGCGGCGGGCGTGGATACCGCTCAAGCAGATCCCCGACATGGTCGCTCGCGGCGAGATCCCGGCCGCGAACATGGCGGCGGGGCTGCTGATGCTCCATCATCTGCGGCTCGGGTGACGACCGGGGAGCTGGGCTGAGAAACACCGGACGGCCCGTACCTGTGCGGTGTACGGGCCGTCCGGCCTGCGCGCCCGTGGCAGCGGAAGCCCGGGCGCGGTTCGGGGGGCTCAGGGGTAGACGTAGAACCCCGAGCCGGTCTTGCGGCCCAGCCGGCCCGCGTCCACCATGCGCTGCAGCAGCGGGGGAGCGGCGTACAGCGGCTCCTTGAACTCGCTGTACATCGAGTCGGCGATCGAGGCGATGGTGTCGAGGCCGATCAGGTCCGAGAGCTTGAGCGGGCCCATCGGGTGGGCGCAGCCGAACTCCATGCCGTTGTCGATGTCCTCGCGGCTGGCGATGCCCGACTCGAACATCCGGATCGCGGAGAGCAGGTACGGCACGAGGAGCGCGTTGACCACGAAGCCCGAGCGGTCCTGGGCGCGGATCGCGTGCTTGCCGAGGACCTTCTCGGCGAAGGCCTGGGCGCGGCTGATGGTGCCCTCGGAGGTGGTGAGGGCGGGGATCAGCTCGACGAGCTTCTGCACCGGGGCCGGGTTGAAGAAGTGGATGCCGATGACGTGGTCCGGGCGGGAGGTCGCCACGGCCAGCTTCACCAGCGGGATGGAGGAGGTGTTCGAGGCCAGGATGGCGTCCGGGCGGGTCATCACCTGGTCGAGCACCTGGAAGATCTCGGTCTTGACCTGCTCGTTCTCCACGACGGCCTCGATGACGAGGTCCCGGTCGGCGAACTCGCCCAGGTCCGTGGTGAAGCTGAGCCGCGCGAGCGCCGCGTCCCGCTCCTCCTCGCTGAGCTTGCCGCGTTCGGCGGCCTTGGACAGCGAGTTGTAGAGCCGGGTGCGGCCGATCTCCAGCGCCTCGCCGGTGGTCTCGGCGACCTTCACGTCGAGGCCGCTGCGGGCGCACACCTCCGCGATGCCCGCGCCCATCTGGCCGCAGCCGACCACTCCGACGCGCTCAATGTCGGCCATGGAGTCCGTCACCTCGTGTCTTTCGCTCTGCTCTGGCGGCGGGCCCGTGTGATTCCGGTTCTCCGCCTCGACCCCATGACGTTACTCCGCTCGGCTCTTTTGATCGATCGTTCGGGAGGGGCATGCTGGGCGGACAGGTGTGACGTACCCGACATCCGAGGGGCATTGATGCGGCGAATGGGACGAAGGGGCTTCGTGGCCGGGGCGGCCGGTGCGGCGGCGGCACTGGGCCTCGGCGGTGCGACCAGGGCGTACGAGGGCCCCGGCGCGGGGTCGGACGGTGGTCCGTACGGCGGTCCCGACGCGGCCGGGAAGATGAGAAGAAGCCCACAACGCACCACCGAGTTCCGCGGCATGTGGCTGGCCACCGTCGGCAACCGGGACTGGCCCTCGCGGACCGACCTGACGGCCGACCAGCAGCGGGCGGAGCTGATCGGCCATCTCGACACGGCCGTGGCCCGCCGCCTCAACACGGTGGTGTTCCAGGTCCGGCCGACCGCCGACGCCCTGTGGCCCTCGCCGTACGAGCCGTGGGCGCAGTGCCTCACCGGGGTCCAGGGCCGGGACCCGGGCTGGGACCCGCTGGGCACGGCCGTCGCGGAGGCGCACGCCCGCGGCCTGGAGCTGCACGCCTGGTGCAACCCGTACCGGGTGGCCAACCACACCGACCCCGGCCGGCTGTCCGCCGCCCACCCGGCCCGGCGGCACCCCGACTGGGTCGTGCCGTACGGCGGGAAGCTGTACTACAACCCGGGGCTGCCGGAGGTCCGGTCCTTCGTCCAGGACGCGATGCTCGACGCGGTCCAGCGCTACGACCTCGACGGCTTCCACTGGGACGACTACTTCTACCCGTACCCGGTGGCCGGGCAGAGCTTCGCCGACGACGAGGCCTACGGCTGGTACGGCGGCGACTACCCCGACAAGGCGTCCTGGCGGCGGGCCAACACGGATCTGCTGGTGGGGGAGACCGCGCAGCGGATCAAGCGGCTCAAGCCGGACGTCGCCTTCGGGATCAGCCCCTTCGGGGTGTGGCGCAATGCCGACACCGACCCGTTCGGCTCGAACACCCAGGGCGGCGTCCAGACGTACGACGACCTGTACGCGGACACCCGTAAGTGGGTCCAGGAGCGCTGGATCGACTACATCGTCCCGCAGCTGTACTGGAGCATCGGCTTCGCCGGCGCCGACTACGCCGAGCTCGTGGCCTGGTGGGACGGTGTCGCCCAGGGCACCGGCGTCGGGCTCTACATCGGCGAGGCGCTGTACAAGGCCGGCGATCCGGCCCAGGCCGCCCCGTGGCAGGACGCGCGGGAGCTCTCCTGGCACCTCAGCCTGGCGGGGCGGTACCCGTCGGTCGGCGGGCACTGTTTCTTCGCCGCCAGTGAGGTCGCGACGGACCGGATCGGGGCGATGGCCACCGTGGTGGCCGATCACTACCCGACCATGGTCCGCACGCCGCGGTGAGGGCGGGGGCCGCGGCCCTCACGCTTCCGCCCGTGATCACATCGGCTGTTCGTGATGGCGTACGACGGTGTCGGGGCCCGGCGACATCAGGGCCTCGTGACCGTCGTCGTCGAACTTGACGCGGTACGGGGGCGTGCCGTTCTCGCCCAGTACCTGGAGTACCTCGGCCGTACGGTCGTGCTGACCGACGGTGCGGCCGTGCACCAGCAACTTGTCGCCCACGCTCGCTTGCATCGGGAATGACCTCCTCGCGACCGGCCTTCCGTACTTCGGAGTCTACGTCTGCCATTGTGACCTGCGTCACCCCGAGGTGTCCTGCCGGGCGTCACTTGGCGCGCTGGGTGACCGCGATGCAGACCAGCACGCCCGCGGCGGCCAGCGGGGCGGCGGGGGAGAGCTGCTCGCCCAGCAGCGACACGGACCAGACCAGCGTGAGCAGCGGCTGGGCGAGCTGGAGCTGGCTGGCCCGCGGGATGCCGATCTCGGCCATGCCGCGGTACCAGACGTACAGCCCGAAGAACGTCGAGCCGGCCGCCACCCAGACGAGGCCGATCACGCCGTGGGCGGTGAGGTGGACCGGCTCGTACGCCAGGGCGACGGCCGAGCCGACCACGGCGAGCGGCAGGCAGAGGATCAGCGCCCAGCCGATGACCTGCCAGCCCGGCATCTGAGCCGCCAGCCTGCCCCCCTCGGTGTACCCGGCGGCGCACACCAGCAGCGCGCCGAACAGGTACACGTCGCCGGTCGACACCGCGCCGCCGCTCTGCTGAACGGTGAACGCGAGGACCACGACGGCCCCGGAGATCGCGGCCGCCCAGAAGGTCCGGGAGGGCCGGCGCCCGGTGCGGATCGCGGCGAAGGCGGCCGTGGTGAGCGGCAGCAGCCCCACCACGACGGCGGCGTGCGAGGTGGTGGACGTCTGCAGAGCGAGCGTGGTCAGCAACGGGAACCCCACCACCACGCCCAGCCCGACGACGACCAGCCCGCCCCAGTGCCGCCGCTCAGGCGCCGGCACCCGCATCGCGAGCAGGAACGCCCCGGCGATCAACGCGGCGAGAGCGGACCGCACGGCGACCAGCGACCAGGGCCCGAAGCTCTCCAGGCCCCAGACGGTGGAGGGGAAGGTGAGCGAGAACGAGACGACGCCGAGGGCGGCCAGGAGGGTGCCGAGGGGGCGGGTCCTGGGGCTCGCCGTCGCGGGCCGGGCGTCCGTGGCCGCCGTCCCGGCGGGCGTGGCCGGGGTTCGCGGGGTGCCGACCGCTATCGTGGTGAGGCGAGTAGCGCTATTCTGTGTCGTCATGCAAGAGCGTAGCAGTGTCGCTGAGTTGGCGAATTCCCTGCGGTCCGAGCTCGACCGCTACTCTCCCGGAGGGAAGCTGCCATCCAGCCGCGCCCTCGTCGAGCGCTACCGGGTCTCCCCGGTCACGGTCACCCGCGCGCTGGCCCAGCTCGCCGTCGAGGGGCTCGTCGTCACCCGGCCCGGCGCCGGGGCCTTCCGCGCCGAGCCGCGCGCCGCCGCGCCCGCGACCGGCGACACCTCCTGGCAGGAGGTCGCGCTCAGCGCGGACACCGCCACCGAGCTCGTCCCCCGGTCCGTCGACGCCTCCGGCGTCCTGGTCACCCTGGCCGCCCCGCCGCCCGGCGTCGTCGAGTTCAACGGCGGCTATCTGCACCCCTCGCTCCAGCCGGAACGCGCCCTCGCCGCCGCGCTGGCCCGGGCGGGGCGCAGGCCCGGAGCGTGGGGCCGCCCGCCCGCCGACGGGCTGCCGGAGCTGCGCGAGTGGTTCGCCCGCGAGATCGGCGGCAGCGTCACCGCCGCCGAGATCCTGATCACCGCCGGCGGCCAGTCCGCCCTCACCACCGCGCTGCGCGCGCTCGGCTCGCCCGGCACGCCGGTGCTCGTCGAGTCGCCGACGTACCCCGGCATGCTCGCCGTGGCCCGCGCCGCCGGGCTGCGGCCGGTGCCGGTCCCGATGGACGCCGAAGGGGTCCGCCCCGACCTCCTCGAAGCCGCGTTCCGCGCCACCGGGGCGCGGGTGTTCGTCTGCCAGCCGCTGTTCCAGAACCCGACAGGCGCCGTCCTCCAGGGGGCCCGCCGCCGTGAGGTGCTGCGCATCGCGCGGGCCGCGGGCGCGTTCGTCGTCGAGGACGACTTCGCACGGCGGCTGGCCCACGAGGACGCGGGGCCGCTGCCCGCGCCGCTCGTCGCCGACGATCCGGACGGCGTCGTCGTGCACGTCTGCTCGCTCACGAAGGTGACCTCGGCAAGCCTGCGCGTCGGCGCGCTCGCGGCCCGCGGGCCGGTCCTGGAGCGGCTGCGGGCCATCCAGGTCGTGGACAGCTTCTTCGTCCCCCGGCCGCTTCAGGAAGCCGCTCTCGAACTGGTCGGAGCGCCCGCGTGGGGCCGCCATCTGCGGGCGGTGGCGGGCGAGTTGACGAGCCGCCGGGACACCCTGACCGCCGCCCTGGCCGTGCGGCTGCCCGAGCTCGTGCTGCCGCCGCGCATCCCCTCCGGCGGCTACCACCTCTGGCTCCGCCTCCCCGACCCCCTCGACGAGCCCGCCTTCCTGTCCGCCGCCCTGCGCGCCGGCGTGGCCCTCGCCCCCGGCCGCCCGTACTTCAGCGCCGAACCCCCGGCCGGACACATCCGCCTGAGCTTCGCCGGGGTGGCGGGCCCGACGGAGATCGCGGAGGGAGTACGCAGGCTGCGCACGGCGGTCGACGAGCTGACGGGCTGAGCGGGGCGGCGGCGCACGTGGCCTCGCAAACGGCCTGACAGCCGCCCCGCCCCCTGCGAGCCTTCGATCATGACCGAACCGATCGAGCACACCCTCACCCCGTACGGCGCGTACGAGATCTCCACCGACCCCGCCCGGCTCGACCGCGCACGCCTGCACCACTGGCTCTCCACGGACGCCTACTGGGCCCTGGGCCGCACCCGCGCCGCCCAGGACCGGGCGATCGACGGCTCCCTCAACTTCGGGGCGTACCACAGCGAGACCGGCGATTTCGTCGGGTACGCGCGGGTCGTCACCGACCACGCCACCTTCGCCTGGCTCTGCGACGTGTACGTCGACCGCCCGGCCCGCGGCACCGGGCTCGGCACCGCGCTGGTGGCCGCGGTCCGCGACCGCCTGGAGCCGTGCGGCGTGCGGCGCATCATGCTCGCCACCGCCGACGCCCACGGCGTGTACGAGAAGATCGGCTTCAAGCCGCTCCAGGACCCCGCGATGTGGATGTCCCTCGGCCTGAACGCGCCGTCCTGACCGAGTCCTGACCGAGTCCTGACTGAGTCCTGACCGTACTGAGCACGGGGGCCGGCCGCATCCGACCTCCGGCCGCGACCGTCGAACTCTTGACCTACGGGGATCGCGGCCTCACGATCGCGCCCATGGGACTCCGGGTCACGCTGGTCGCCGCGGCACGCAGCTCCTCCCTGCTCGCGGAGCGGTTCGACGACGACCGTCCGCTCGACGCCGCGGGCTGGTACGAGGTGCAGCTCGCCGCCGAGGCGCTCGTCCCGCTCGGCGCGGCCGAACTTCGCTACTGCTCCCCGACGCCCCGCAGCCGCGCCACCGGCGAGGCCCTCGGCTACGCGCCGCTCGCCCAGCCCGCGCTCCGGGACTGCGACATGGGCCGGTGGCGCGGACTGACCCTCGCCGAGGTGGCCGCGCTCGAACCGGCCGCGGTCGACGCCTGGCTCGCCGACCCCCGCACCGCCCCGCACGGCGGCGAACCGCTCCTCGCCTTCATCACCCGGGTCGGCAACTGGCTCGACACCCGGCCCGCCGACGACGGCGCGATCGTCGCGGTCGCCGAGCCCGCGGTGGTCCGCGCCGCCCTCGTGTACGCGTTGAAGGCGCCGCCCGCCACGTACTGGAACGTGGACGTCCGGCCGCTCTCGACGGTCACCCTGACCGGCCGCCCCGGCCTCTGGCACCTCCACCTGGAGGCGGCGGCGCGGGCGGACGGACTCGCGCACCCGTACGCACCGCGGCCCTGAGCCGCCCCGCCGACCGGCTAGCCTGGGAGGCACGATGAACCGTTTGACCACGTCATGGGGCGAGTTCGAACTCACCCGCTTCCCCGAGGACCCGCGCGATGCCCTGCGCGCCTGGGACGCGGCGGACGAGTATCTGCTGCGGCACCTCCACGAGACCGACCAGGACCTGTCCGGCACGGTGGCCGTCGTCGGCGACCGCTGGGGCGCGCTGACGACCGTTCTGTCGGCCGCGGCGGGGGCCGCCGGGGAAGTCGTCCAGATCGCCGACTCCCATCTGGGCCGCCAGGCGACCCTCGCCAACCTCGCCCGAGCCGGGGCCGAGGTGGGGGCCGAGGACGGCGGGGTCCGCCTCCTCACGACCCAGGACTCCCCGCCCGACCGGATCGACGTACTCCTCGTCCGTGTCCCGAAGAGCCTCGCGCTCCTGGAGGACCAGCTGCACCGGCTCGCGCCCGCCGTGCACGCCGGCACCGTGGTCGTGGGCGCCGGCATGGTGAAGGAGATCCACACCTCCACCCTCACGCTCTTCGAGCGGATCCTCGGCCCGACCCGCACGTCGCTCGCGGTCAAGAAGGCCCGGCTCGTCCACACCACGCCCGACCCCGCGCTCCGGCCGGGCGCGAACCCCTGGCCGTACCGCTACGACCTGCCCGCCGACGCCGCCGCCGGAGTGGCCGGCCGGACCGTCACCAACCACGCCGGCGTCTTCTGCGCCGACCGCCTCGACATCGGCACCCGCTTCTTCCTGAAGCACCTGCCCGAGCGCCTCGGCCCGGCCCGGGTCGTCGACCTCGGCTGCGGCAACGGAGTCGTCGGCCTGGCGGTCGCGCTGCGCGAACCGGACGCCGAGCTGGTCTTCACCGACGAGTCGTACCAGGCGGTGGCCTCCGCAGAGGAGACCTTCCACGCCAACGCCGAGCCCGGCCGCAAGGCGGAGTTCCTGGTCGCCGACGGGGTGGCGGACCTGCCCGCCGAGTCGGTGGACCTGGTCCTGAACAACCCGCCCTTCCACAGCCACCAGGCCACCACCGACCGCACCGCCCGCCGGATGTTCTCCGGCGCGCGGCGGGTCCTGCGCCCGGGCGGCGAGCTGTGGGTCATCGGCAACCGCCACCTCGGCTACCACGCGACGCTTCGCCGCGTCTTCGGGAACTGCGAACTCGTCGCGAGCGACCCGAAGTTCGTGGTCCTGCGGGCCGTGAAGCGCGGCTAGGGCCTGATCCGCCGGACAGGCCCTAGGGACCCTCAGCCCCAAGTGCGGGAGCAGAGCACCAGCTGGTACCCGTCGGGGTCGGCGACCGTCACCCCGTACTCGTCCCAGTACGGGTTGTGCGCCGTCACCCGTTCCCCGCCTGCCGCGACCAGCCGCGCGACCTGCTCCTCGGTGACGGGCGCGCCGAGGTAGACGACGAACAGGTCCTCGACGGTCGGCGTCGGCTCGACCGGCCGCTCGGGGTCGAGCGCGAGCTCGAAGTGCCACCCACCGCCGGCCGGCCCCACCATCAGCAGATCGTGCTCACCCGACACCCGCTCGGTGGTGCGCCACAGCACGTCGAGCCCCAG
>NZ_DATCVQ010000144.1:0-5170 GCF_036566765.1 Streptomyces sp. | reverse complement strand
GGGCATCGCGGCCGGCGGCTTCACCGGCTTCGGCGCCGCGGGCGCGGGGCTCGGCCTGGGCGCGGGGGTGTGCGCGCTGATCGGCCTGCGGGTCGCCGCGTACGACTACCCGTCCCGGTTCGTGCACCTGACCGCGGGCGTCGCGCTGCCGCTGACGGCTGCCGCGCCCGCCGTCTACCTGCTGGGACGCGCGCTGGCCTGACGGCGCGGACCCGGGCGTCGCACAGGCCCCACGGAACTATTCGGCCCCCTGACTCGTCGATGACGATGTCAGGGGGCCGGAGCTTTGGACGGGGGACGTCGGGCCATGCGAGCGCTGCGCGTTGTGTTGATCGTCGCTGTACTGCTGGTCGGGGCTTTGGCCGGGGTGGACCGGCTCGCGGTCGGGTACGCGGAGTCCGAGGCGGCCGACCGGGTCACGCTCGGACCGGCCCGCGCGGGCTCGACCGAGATCGACATCAAGGGCTTCCCCTTCCTCACCCAGGTCGCCGACAGGCGCTTCGACGAGGTCGACGTGGTGGTCAGCGGCGTCGAGACGCAGGCGGGCAAGCGGAAGATACGGATCAGCCGGCTGTCGGCCGCGCTGAAGGACGTCACCGTGGACGACGACTGGGCGGGCGCGAAGGCCCGCAGTGTGACCGGCACCGCGCTCGTCTCGTACGAGGACCTCACGAAGGCCGCGGACAGCAATGTCTCCGTGGCGTACGGGGGCAACGGCAAGGTCAAGGTCACCGGCAGCTTCCGGCTCCCGCTGATCGGCCGGACGATGACGCGCAGCGTCGTGTCCACCGTGACCCTGGTCGACGGCAACACCATCCGGGTGCGTGCCGACCAGGTGCCGGGCGAGGGCATCCCGGGCCTGGAAGAGCTCATACGCTCCCGCACGGACTTCGAGCGGAGCATCGGCGACCTGCCTCAGGGTATGAAGCTGGAGCGGATCGAGGCGCGCGAGGACGGCGTGGCGATCGCGGTGACCGGGACGAATGTGGCGCTGACGGGCTGAAACGCCGGTTTGGGCCACATGGTGAGACGGGCATGTCCGATCTGCGGCTACGCAAGAGGGCAGGCGGGCGCGGAGTCGGGCAAGAGGCTCCTTGGGATTGCCCGGATCCCACATCATGGACGATCGCGTCTCAAAATACGACACACCGGTGACATGGCCGCCTGTCCGTCCCTACGATCGGACCCATGAAGCGACAGGCGGATCTCACGAAGCGGCGGGCAGTAGACCTGTGCCGCGTCGCCGCCATGCTCTGTCGCTCCGTCTGAGCGGGATGTCCGGACGTACACACGTCCGTCCGACTCCCGTATTCCTCAGGCTCTCCGACCGCAACGGGTCGGGGCCACCCCGTGTAGCAGTACGCACGCCCTGACGCGTACCCGCACCACCCCTGCACGCCACCCGCCGCACACTGCCCCGGAGGAGAACAAGCATGGCTCGCACCGACGTACTCGTGGACGCCGACTGGGTCGAGGCCAACCTCGACAACCCGCAGGTCGCCGTCGTCGAGGTCGACGAGGACACCTCGGCGTACGAGAAGAACCACATCCGCAACGCCATCCGGATCGACTGGACGAAGGACCTGCAGGACCCGGTCCGCCGCGACTTCATCGACCAGGAGGGCTTCGAGAAGCTCCTGTCGGCCAAGGGCATCGCGAACGACACGACGGTCGTCCTCTACGGCGGCAACAACAACTGGTTCGCCTCCTACGCGTACTGGTACTTCAAGCTGTACGGCCACCAGGACGTGAAGCTCCTCGACGGCGGCCGCAAGAAGTGGGAGCTCGACTCCCGCGACCTCGTCGCTGAGGTCCCGGCCCGCCCGGCCACCGAGTACAAGGCCAAGGCGCAGGACGCCTCGATCCGCGCGTTCCGCGACGACGTCGTGGCCGCGATCGGCGCCCAGAACCTGGTCGACGTGCGTTCGCCCGACGAGTTCTCCGGCAAGCTGCTCGCGCCGGCGCACCTCCCGCAGGAGCAGTCGCAGCGCCCGGGCCACGTGCCGAGCGCCCGCAACATCCCGTGGTCGAAGAACGCCAACGACGACGGCACCTTCAAGTCGGACGACGAGCTCAAGGCCCTCTACGAGGACGAGCAGGTCGACCTGGCGAAGGACACCATCGCCTACTGCCGCATCGGCGAGCGCTCCGCGCTGACCTGGTTCGTGCTGCACGAGCTGCTCGAGGTCCCGAACGTCAAGAACTACGACGGCTCGTGGACCGAGTACGGCTCCCTCGTCGGCGTGCCGATCGAGCTCGGCGCCAACAAGTAAGCCCCCGGAACCTCCCCCTCCTCCGGACCCCTCGACCGTAAGGACAGAACATCATGTGTGGAGCGCAGCCCGGCGGCCCCGACGCCTCGACGATCAAGCCCGGTGAGACCACGATCCAGGGCTACGTGACCAAGGACGGCGAGCCCGTCACCGGTTACGTCCGCCTCCTGGACTCGACCGGCGAGTTCACCGCCGAGGTCCCGACCTCGGCCACCGGCCAGTTCCGCTTCTACGCGGCCGAGGGCACCTGGACCGTCCGCGCCCTTGTCCCGGGCGCCACGGCCGACCGCACGGTCGTCGCCCAGCACGGTGGCCTGGCGGAGGTCGCGATCGCGGTCTGACCCGCGACACAGAACCGGCCGAAGGGCCGTGCCTCCTGGGGGTTGGACGCTTTCCAGGACGTGAGGCACGGCCCTTCGGTCGTACCCTGAAGGTGTGTACGCGCGACGTCGGCACATCTATTTCTGGATGATGGGCGCCTGCCTGGTGCTTTTCGTGGGCGCCTGGGCCGTCGTGCGGCTGTTCTCCATGCCGGTGGCCATCGGGATGTGCGTGGTCGCCATGGTCATTCCGCCGGTCGCCGCGATGATGGCGAACCGGCGGGGGCCCGACGACCGGTGGTGGGACGATCCGTCGGGCGACCCGAAGTCCGACGAGTGGTGGGACGAGCTGGACGGGAAGAAGCGCTCAGGGGATCAGTAGACGAGCGCCTGCGTCTCCTCGCCCATGATCTCTTGGACGAAGACCTGCGCGCCGGCGATGCGGACGCCCTCCAGGACGTCCTTCTCGGTGATCTCGCGCCGGGCCGCGCACTGCGTGCAGAGGGTGATTCCGCCGCCCGCGAGGATCGAGTCGAGCAGGTCCGGCAGCGGCGCTGCGTGCGGGAGTTCGAACTCCGCCGCCCTGCCCGGGAGGGCGAACCACGAGGACTCGCCGGTCAGCCAGAGCGAGACCTCGACCCCGCTGGCCACGGCCACGGCGGCCACCGTGAAGGCCTGGGAGCAGCGTTCGGGGGCGTCGGCCCCGGCGGTCACCTTGATCACGAGCTTCTTCGCCATATGCCGAACTGTAATGCTCGGCAGGGCAACCCCCGGTGCCTCTACGTTGTCAGCCTTGTGCGCGGGTGAACGGAATCCGCGATTCAGGTCTCGTGGGGGGACCCCTTTTGGACACCACAGAAATACCGGACGGCGCTGAAGCGTCCGCTCCGGCTCCTCGGCGCAAGCGCGGGCGGACCGCGCTGATCATCGCCGTCGCCGCCGTGCTCGGCATCGTCGGCGGCACCGCCGTCGGCTACGGCATCCAGGCGCACCGCGAGCCGACGCCGCTCGCCGCCCTGAACCAGCCCGACCTCCGCTACCCGAAGCCGCTCCCCAAGGGGCAGAAGCTGGAGCCGCTGAGCTCCGACGAGGACCGGAGCGTCCGGACTGACGGCGACCTGCGCAAGCTGCTGCTGCCCAAGCCGTCGGGCGCGAAGACGCCGGAAGTCCCGTTCGGGGACGGCTGGGTGACGCTGCCCGAGTACGCCACGAACTTCAACAGCCCGGCGTACGAGCTCGAGTACCAGCTGCAGAACAAGGTGCGGCGGATCGCCACCACGGCGTGGCGCACCGGCGAGCACCGGACCACCGAGATCCGGCTCGTGCAGTACCGCCCGAGCGACGTCATGGGCGCGCGCGACCACGCCGACGACCAGATGGGCTACATGCCGCAGAAGGCCTTCGCCGGCACCAGCGGCGACCCGATCCCGGGTTCGGCCAATGGCCACTCCTATGTCTTCCCGGTGAAGCGGAAGGCCGGATACATGGACTTCTACCAGGCCAGGGCCTACTTCCACCGCGGCGACATCATGGCCGAGATCTTCGTCTTCGACACGGAGAAGATCTCCAAGAAGGACATCGCCTCCCTGGCCGCGCTGCAGTTGAGGCGCCTGTGAACGAGGACCGGAACACCGTGACCACCGACGAGAACCCCGTCGACGCCCCGCCTGTCGACGCCCCGCCCGTCGCCGAGTCGACGAAGCCCGGCCGCGGCCGCACGCTCCTGACCGTCGTCCTGCCCGCCGTCCTCGTGGTCGGCGCGATCGGCGGCGGCGTCACGTACACCGGCGTCACCGTCGCAGGCGCCGACCGCAGCGCGCCGACGCAGGTGTGGGAGCAGGCCGAGGCCGACGCGGCCGACAAGGACCCGGCGCGCGACCTGATCTCCAAGGGCCGCACCACCACCGAGCTGAGCCGGCTGCTCCTGCCGGTGCCGGACGGCTACGTCCTGGGCCCGGACGACGACCTGTACGGGAACGACGGCGAGCTCACCGACAAGCAGGCGACCGCCCTGGTGAAGCAGGAGGGCAAGGGCCTCTCCGGCAAGAAGCGGCGCGACTACGAGAAGCGCGTCGACCGGCTCGGCATCAAGGGCGTCGCGGTCCGTACGTTCGCCTCGGTGGACGGCGACCGCGTGCTGACCGTCCGCATCACGCGGATGAAGGACAAGCGCCGGATCCACGACATGTACAAGCTGCGGTCCGATCTCGCCGAGCTCCTGGAGCTCAAGAAGGGGCCGAAGATCGACGGCCACCGGAACTCCTCCTGCTTCCTGCTGCCCGAGCGCAAGGACCTCGACAAGGACGAGAAGAAGGAGGACCAGCTGGAGGGCATGATCTGCTCCGCGTACGACTCGGAGACGCTCGTGTCGGTCAGCGCCTCGGGCGCGAAGCCGTTCGACAAGTCCGCGGTGGCGACGCTGGTGAAGAAGCAGCTCGACCACATCAAGTCCCCGGGGGAGTACGTATGACCGAGCAGACGGACACCGCGGAGAAGACGGAGAGCGCGGAGACCACGAAGAAGACGGACACCGCTGAGGTGGCGGAGACCGTCGAGCCGGCGGAGCGCGCTGAGGTG
>NZ_DATCVQ010000143.1:0-7903 GCF_036566765.1 Streptomyces sp. | reverse complement strand
CTCCGGCGGGGGCACGGCGAGGCGCGAGGTGGCGGAGGGGCGCGGGATGACGGTGGTGTGGGTGTCGTCGACGGCGGGGACGCCCTCGGTGCGGGCCCCCGGCGGGACCAGGTCCAGCTGCTCGTCGGTGAGGGCGGCGCGGGCCTCCCGGGTCTGCGCGAGCAGCGCGACGGCGTCGTGCGGGCGGACCTCGGGGTTGCGCGCGGTGGCGCTCGCGACCAGCTCGTCCATGTCGAGGGCGAGGCCGGGGACGGCGGCGGAGGGGGCGGGGACGTCCGTGTTGAGGTGCCGGTAGAGGACCTGGGCGGGGGTGTCGCCGGTGTGCGGCTTGCCGCCGGTCAGCATCTCGTACAGGACGACGCCGCAGGCGTACACGTCGGCTCGGGTGTCGGCGGTGCCGTGCTCGATCTGCTCGGGGGCGAGGTAGGAGACGGTGCCGAGGACGGTGCCGGTGGTGTTGGTCGCGGAGCCGATGGCGCGTACGAGACCGAAGTCGGCGACCTTGACCCGGCCGTCGTCCCCTATCAGGACGTTCTCGGGCTTCATGTCCCGGTGCACGAACCCGGCCCGGTGCGCGGCGCCGAGCGCGGCGAGCACCGGCTCCAGGACGTCGAGCGCGGCCCGCGGCTGCAGGGCGCCGCGCTCGCGCAGCACGTCGCGCAGCGTGCAGCCGGCGACGTACTCCATGGCGAGGTAGACGTACGCCCCGTCCGCGCCCTGGTCGAAGACGCCGACCACGTTGGGGTGCGAGAGCCGGGCGACGGACTTCGCCTCGCGGATGAACCGCTCGACGAAGGACGCGTCGGTGGCGAGCTCGGGGTGCATGACCTTGAGCGCGAGGACGCGGTCGAGGCGGGTGTCGACGGCCCGGTAGACCGTGGCCATCCCGCCGACGGCGATGCGCCCGTCCACGCGGTAGCGCCCGTCGAGCAACTGCCCGACGAGCGGATCTTGAAGGGTCGTGTCCACCCGTCGAGTCTACGAGCCCCCCGAGCCCCCTCCGCCCGTCACGGGTGCAATGCAGCGCACCTGTGACGCGCGGCGGGCGGCGCGGCCGGTCAGAACGCCGGGCGTTCCGGGTCCAGGGCTGCGCGGCCCTCCACCGGGGAAGACGCTTCGGCGAAGTGGCGGCGGGGGATGCGGCCGGCGCGGTGGGCCAGGCGGCCCGCGTCGACGCCCAGGCGCATCGCCGTGGCCATTCTCACCGGGTCCTGGGCGCGCGTGACCGCCGAGGCGAGCATCACCGCCGCGCAGCCCAGTTCCATCGCCAGCGTCGCGTCCGACGCCGTGCCCGCGCCCGCGTCCAGGATCACCGGGACCCCGGCCCGCTCCACGATCAGCTCGAAGTTGTGCGGGTTGCGGATGCCCAGGCCGGAGCCGATCGGCGAGCCCAGCGGCATGATCGCCGCGCAGCCCACGTCCTCCAGCTTCCGTGCGAGGACCGGGTCGTCGTTGGTGTACGGCAGCACTGTGAAGCCGTCGTCGACCAGCGTCTCCGCCGCGTCGAGCAGCTCCACCCCGTCCGGAAGCAGCGTCCGCTCGTCGGCGACGACCTCCAGCTTGATCCAGTCCGTGCCGAGCGCCTCCCGCGCGAGCCGGGCCGTCAGCACCGCCTCACCGGCCGTGAAGCAGCCCGCCGTGTTCGGCAGCACGCGGATGCCGAGCCGGTCCAGGACCGACAGCACGGACCCCTGCACCGTCGGGTCGAGCCGCCGCATCGCGACCGTCGTCAGCTCCGTGCCGCTCGCCAGCAGCGCGCGTTCCAGCACGTCCAGGCTGGGCGCTCCGCCCGTCCCCATGATCAGCCGGGACGAGAACTCCGTCCCGCCCAGCGAAAACACGTCGTCGGCCATCGCGCTCAGCCTCCCTGCACCGCGGTGAGGACCTCGATCCGGTCGCCCTCGCCGAGGACGGTCGCGGACCACTCGCTGCGCGGAACGACCGCCTCGTTGACCGCCGCCGCGACCCCCGACGGCGCCGCCGTCAGCGTGGCGACGAGCGCGTCGAGCGCGGTGGGGCCGGAGAGCTCGCGCGGCTCGCCGTTCACGGACACCTTCACAGTCATGCGGGCTGCTCCTGACGTACGGAGGAGAAACGGCGGGGGCTGAACGGGCGCGCCTCTTCGGGGAGCACCCCGGTGGCCAGGACCTCGGCCATCACGTCGCCCGTGGCGGGGGTCAGCAGCACCCCGTTGCGGTAGTGCCCGGTGGCGAGCAGCAGACCGGGCAGCGCGGTCGCGCCGAGCAGCGGCGCGTTGTCGGGGGAGGCGGGGCGCAGCCCGGCCCGGGTCTCGGTGAGCGGCAGCTCGGTGAGCCCGGGCACCAGCTCGTGCGCGTCGCGCAGCAGCTCGTACACGCCGCCCGCCGTCACCGTGGTGTCCCAGCCCAGCTCCTCGCTGGTCGCGCCGACGACCAGCTCGCCGTTCTCCCGCGGCACCAGGTACACGTGGCTGCCGCGCACCACCGCCCGCACCGTCCGGGACAGGAACGGCGCGTACGCGGGCGGCACGGTCAGCCGCAGCACCTGCCCCTTCACGGGCCGGACGGGAGGCAGGGCCTGCGCGGGAACGCCGGTGAGCTTCCCGCTCAGGCTGCCGCCGGCCAGCACGACCTGGTCGGCACAGACCTCCGTGCCGTCGTCGAGGACGGCCCCCGCAGCCCGGTCCCGTACCACCGTCAGCCGCTCGGCCCAGGCCCGGTGGAAGACGACCCCGGCCCGCTCGCAGGCGGCGAGCAGCGCGTCGGCGAGCCGTCGCGGGTCCACCTGGTGGTCCCCGTCGACCCGCAGCCCGCCGCGCACCCCGGGCGCGAGCATCGGCTCCAGGCGGCGGCAGTCCCGCCCGCTGAGCCACACCGACTCCAGGCCGCAGCGGGTCTGCAGGGCGTGCAGCTCGCGCAGGTGCGCCCGGTCGTCGGCGTCGAGCGCGACGGCGAGGGTGCCGCAGGCGCGGTAGCCCACGTCCAGACCGGTGGCGTCGGCCAGTTCGGCGACGAAGTCCGGATAGCGGCGCGCGGATTCCAGGTTGAGGCCGAGCAGCGTCTCCTCGCCGTAGTGGAGCTCGGTGACCGCGGCCAGCATCCCGGCCGCGACCCGCGCGGCCCCGCCGCCCGGCTCGGGGTCGGCCACGGCGACGCGCAGCCCGCGCTGCGCCGCGCGCCAGGCCGTGACGAGCCCGATGATCCCGCCCCCGATGACGAGGACGTCCGATTCGTTACGTGCGTGCATGGGCGTCCAGCCCCTCCCTTCGCCGGCATGACCCGGATCAGGTTCGTACGGTCGGAGGCCGCCCAGCCTCCCTCTCAGCCCGGTGCGTCCGGGCTCCCGCGTGTGCTCTACGTTGACGGTCAGACTAACCCCCGCCGTCCGCGCCCAGTAAGGGAGCCTCCCGCGGCCCGATTTCCCCGGGACGTTTCCTGACGGACCGTCAGATGCGTAAGGTGGACGGGTGAGCGAGCAGAAGCGGGAAGAGCAGCACGTCGTGATCGTCGGCGCGGGCATGGCCGGCGTCCAGACCGCCGTCGCCCTGCGCGAGCAGGGTTTCACCGGACCGGTCACCCTCGTCGGCGCCGAGCCGCACCAGCCGTACGACCGGCCGCCGCTGTCCAAGGCCGTCCTCCTCGGCAAGGCGGAGGACTCCGCCTTCGACATCGACTTCGAGGCCCTCGACGTCGAACTGCGCCTCGGCGTCGAGGTCACCGGGCTGCGCGCGGACGCCCGCGAGGTCGACACCGAGGCCGGGCCCGTCCCGTACGACGTGCTCGTCCTCGCCTCCGGCGCCCACCCCGTCACCCTGCCCGGCTCCGAAGGCGTCCCCGGCGTGCACCTGCTGCGCACCCTCGACGACGCCGCCCGGCTCAAGCCCGTCCTGGAGCAGCGGCACGACATCGTCGTGGTCGGCGCCGGCTGGATCGGCGCCGAGTTCGCGACCGCCGCCCGCCAGGCCGGCTGCGCCGTCACCGTCGTCGAGGCCGCCGACCGGCCGCTGGCCGGCGCGCTGCCCGACGAGGTCGTCGCCCCGATGGCCGACTGGTACGCCGAGAGCGGCGCCGAACTCCTCACCGGCGCCCGCGTCGCGCACATCGCCCCGGGCGAGGTCGTCCTCGCCGACGGGCGCGCGCTGCCCGCCGAGGCCGTCGTCGTCGGCATCGGCGCCCGGCCCGCCACCGACTGGCTGGACGGCTCCGGCATCGCGCTCGGCCCGGACGGCTCGGTCACCGCCGACGACCGGCTGCGCACCTCGCTGCCCGGCGTGTACGCGGTCGGCGACTGCGCCTCCTTCCCGTCCGCCCGCTACGGCGAGCGGCTGCTCGTCCACCACTGGGACAACGCGCTGCAGGGCCCCCGCACCGTCGCGGCCGGGATCATGGGCGGGCCGGCCGCGCCGCCGTACGACCCGGTTCCGTACTTCTGGTCCGAGCAGTTCGGCCGCTTCGTGCAGTACGCCGGGCACCACGCCCACGCCGACGCGCAGGTCTGGCGGGGCGGGCCCGCCGACGCCGCCTGGTCGGTGCTCTGGCTGCGCGCCGGCGTGCCGGTGGCGCTGCTCGCGGTCGGCCGGCCCCGCGATCTGGCACAGGGGCGCAAGCTGATCGAGGCGGGCACGGAGGTCGATCCGGAGCGCGTCGCCGATCCCGCCGTCCCTCTGAAGGCCGCAGTCCGGTAGAGCCCGACTACCGGCTGTCAGTCCGGGATGGCAGGCTTGTCCTGTGACCGAGATTGACGCAAAGACCGATGCTCTCGTCCCCGCCTGGCTCTACCTCCCCGACATCGCGGAAATGCTCGACGTCGAGGTGACGCGCGTGCGCCAGCTGGTCAAGGAGGGCCAGCTCATCGCCGTGCGCCGCGGAGAGAACAAGGCGCTTCAGGTGCCCGCCGCCTTCATCGACGGCGACAAGGTGGTCAAGGGCCTCAGCGGCACCCTGACCCTCCTGAAGGACGACGGCTTCACCGACGAAGAAATGCTGGAGTGGCTCTTCACTCCGGATCCGACCCTGCCGGGCACGCCCGCGCAGGCGCTCAGCGAGAATCGCGGCACCGAGGTGAAGCGCCGCGCCCAGGCGCTCGCCGTCTGACGCACTCACGTACCAACCATCAGGCGGTGTGCGGGCCGGGGAGACCCGGCCCGCACACCGCCGCACCACCCGGGGGGAACGCCTCATGTCCACGCCTCGCGCCCAGCTGTCCGACGCCCGTCTCTACCTGTGCACGGACGCCCGCAAGCGCCAGGGCGACCTGCCCGCGTTCCTCGACGCCGTGCTCTCCTCCGGCGTGGACATCGTCCAGCTGCGCGACAAGGGCATGGAGGCCGGCGAGGAGCTGGAGCACCTCGCCGTGTTCGCCGACGCCTGCCGCCGGCACGGCAAGCTGCTCGCCGTGAACGACCGGGCCGACGTCGCCCACGCCATCGGCTCCGACGTGCTGCATCTCGGCCAGGGCGACCTGCCGGTGCCCGCCGCCCGCGCGATCCTCGGGGAGCGGGTGCTGATCGGCCGTTCCTGCCACGCCGAGTCCGAGGCCGCCGCCGCGGCCGCCGAGCCCGGCGTCGACTACTTCTGCACCGGGCCCTGCTGGCCCACCCCGACCAAGCCCGGGCGGTACGCCCCGGGCCTGGACCTCGTCCGGTACACGGCCGCGCTCCGCCAGGACCGGCCGTGGTTCGCCATCGGCGGCATCGACGCCTCGAATCTGGACGAGGTCCTGGACGCCGGCGCCCGCCGGGTCGTCGTCGTCCGGGCGATCACCGAGGCCGACGACCCCGCCGCGGCGACCGCCGACCTGGCCAAGCGGGTGCGCGCTCGGCTCGACGGGTGACGGGGAGGCGAATCGAGGTGACCAAAAACGTGTCCACCTCGTGGACGCGCCTTCGTCGACAGATGGACCGCGTCTAACCTGCCCCTATGGCCCTAGGAACCGCTTCCACCCGCTCGGACCGCGCTCGCACGGTCCGCGAGATCCTCGCGTCCGGCAAGCCGTCGTACTCGTTCGAGTTCTACGCCCCCCGGACCGAGAAGGGCGAGCGGAGCCTGTGGAACGCGCTGCGGCGCGTCGAGGCGGTCGGCCCGAGCTTCGTCTCGGTGACCTACGGCGCCGGCGGCTCCACCCGCGGCGGCACGGTCAAGGCCACCCAGGAGATCGCCGCCGACACCACGCTCACCCCGGTCGCGCACCTCACCGCCGTCGACCACTCGATCGCCGAGCTGCGAAACGTCCTGGGGCAGTACGCGGACGCCGGGATCCGGAACATGCTGGCGCTGCGCGGCGACCCGCCCGGCGACCCGCTGGGCGAGTGGATCGAGCACCCCGAGGGCGTCCGGTACGCCGCCGACCTGGTGCGGCTGATCAAGGAGTCCGGGGACTTCTGCGTGGGCGTCGCGGCCTTCCCCGAGATGCACCCGCGCTCCACCGACTGGGACACCGACATCCGGCACTTCGTGGACAAGTGCCGCGCCGGCGCGGACTACGCGATCACCCAGATGTTCTTCGACCCGGAGAACTATCTGCGGCTGCGCGACAGCGCCGAGCGGGCCGGCTGCGAGACGCCGATCATCCCTGAAGTCATGCCCGTTGTGACCGCCAGGACCCTCGACCGGCTGCCCGAGCTGAGCAACGCGTCCTTCCCGCCGGACGTGAAAGAACGCATGCTCGCCGTCAAGGACGATCCCGCCGCTGTACGCTCCATCGGTATCGAGTTCGCGACCGAGTTCTGCGCGCGGCTGCTTTCCGAGGGTGTCCCGGGGCTGCACTTCATCACGCTGAACAACTCGACCGCGACGCTCGAGATCTACGAGAATCTCGGACTGCACGCGCAGTCGTGACCGGCCGTACCCGCCCCGACCCGCGGCGTAGGCCGCAGGAGAGGGGCGGGCGGGCATGGGGTGGACGGTCCTCTACATCGCGTTCGGAATCGTCGCGCTGTGGCTCCTCGGTGAAGTCCTCCTCCAGTACAAGGCGCGCCTGCGCTGGCGACTCCTCGCGTTCGGCGGCTTCCTGCTCGTCGTGCTCGGCGTGCTGCTGCCGTCGGTGGCGGTGATCGTCGGTGGCGCGATCGCGTTCGCCGTCGGGCAGATCTATGTGACGCTGTCGTACCGCAAGGGCTTCTCCACCGGCTGGGCGCTCGGCGGCAGCCCCGGGGAGAGCCGTCGCCGCAGGTCGCGGCCGGCCGGCGACGAGGGCCCGCGCCTGGAGGTCACCGAGGTCGCCTACGAGCCCGTCGAGCCCGCCCCGGCGGAGCCTGTGTACGCGCCGGAGCCGATGCCCGACGACACCGGCCAGTACGGCGTCTACGACACCTCCTACGGCCAGCAGGGGCAGGGCCAGGGGGGCCAGGGGCACGACGGGTACGGCGGCGGCTACGACGCCTACCCGCCCTACCAGCAGCCCGCCCAGGCCGGGTACGACTATGACCAGGGCGTCCCGCAGCAGCAGTACGCCGCGTACTCCGACCCGTACATCGGGCCCGGCACGGACGGCCAGCAGTACGGGGCGTACGACTACGGCACCGGCGGCGGCCAGCAGAGCTACGTCGACCCCTACGGCCAGCCCTACGCCTACGACACCCCGCCCGGCGGCGTGTGGGTGCCGCAGCAGCGGGACGGCGAGCAGCCTCCCTACCCGCAGCAGCCCCCGCAGCCGCAGCAGCCCCCGCAGCCCGGGCAGTACGGCTACGAGCCCTACGACCACGACCAGCAGCAGTACCGCTACTGAGACGGCGGTCCCGCTACTGACCGCTTGCTGAGGCAGCCGTACCGCTTGCCGAGACGCGCGGTATCGCTTACTGAGACCCGCGGAAGTCCGCGCCCTCCACGATCAGGCCCGCGACCAGCGCCCCCGACATCCCCGCGTGGGCGAGCCCGCCGCCCGGGTGCGACCAGCCGCCCACGAAGTACAGGCCGGGCAGCGGGGA
>NZ_DATCVQ010000142.1:0-1748 GCF_036566765.1 Streptomyces sp. | reverse complement strand
CGCGGCGTCTGGCACGGCGCCTCGCCGCGTTGCCGAAACGCCCCAATAGCTCCGCTATCGAGGCGCTCCGGCGCCTTGCGATGCACCGCACCAGACGCCGCGACCTATCCGACCCTGATCCGCCGGACAGGCCCTAGCAGTGCGCGCACGTGCGCCGGGTGGCCCGTTGGTACGCGCGGGTCGCGCGGCCCAGGGCCAGGCCGTAGACGCAGAAGCCGCCATAGGCGACCGCGACCACCCAAGGGGCGTGGTCGGCGATGCCCACGTCGATCACGCCCGTCCAGGTGAGCGCGCCCATCACGGCGAGGAAGAGGCCGAAGGGCGCGAGCGCGCCCGTGCCGGCCCAGCCGAGGGCGAGCAGGGGGAGTCGGGGGAGGGCGCGGCCCCAGGGACGGGTGAGGGCGAGGGCCAGGGTCATGCCGACGAGGGCGAGCAGCGCCGTGACGTCGACGCCGTGCTCGTACAGCCGGATGCCCAGGTCGCTGGTGTAGCGGGGGTCCATGCCGGGCTTGCCCTCGCCGGTGTAGCCGACGGTGGCGCCCAGCGCCCAGGCCGTCTTCATCGTCGCGTACGGGGCGAGGGCTGCGATCGCGACGAGGCCCGCGGCGGTCCGCGGCTCGGCCGGGGCGGCGCCGTGGACCGCCTCGCGGCCGCCGCAGTACGGGCACAGGCCGCGCGCCCGTCTGCGGTGCGCGAGCGCGGCGCAGCTCCACAGCACCGCGCCGGCCACCGCGACGCCCTGGTTCGCCCAGGCCGCCCAGTCCATCGGCGGCTGGTTGCGGCCGAGGAAGGACAGCAGGTGCACCGGGCTGAACAGGAACGCGAAGCCCGAGGTCAGACAGAGCGCGACGACCGGCCAGGCCAGCCGCGCGGGCCAGGCGCGGTCCGGCCGGCGCGGCAGCGCGTACGCGAGGGCGGCGGCGGCCGCGTACAGTCCGGCCGCCGCCCACTCCGCGGCCGTGCCGACGCCCTTGCCGAGCAGCGCGTACCCGTACGCGGGCCCGGTCAGCGCGGCGAGCGCGGCCCCCGCCGCGTACAGCACCGACCACCACAGCGCCGCGCGCTCCGCCCATGACGGCCATGTGGCCGTGAATCTCCTCCAGGTCATGGGCCGAGCGTGCCCGCCGGGGCCGCCTGCGGGCATCGCCCCGTGGACGGGACCCGCGGCGCGCGGCTCCGCCGCGCGGGGGAGGGCGGGGGCTACCTCGGGGCCGTGCGGAGCAGCATCTGACTAGCCCCGTAGCGGGGCCGCCGCCAGCGTCGCGATCGTCCAGGTCAGGGGGGCGAAGACGGTGAGGAGGGCTGCGGCGCGCAGGAAGGCCGAGGTGCGCAGGACCGTGGGTGGGGCGCCGAGGCGGAGGAGGGCCTGGGTGGTGTGGGTGCGGCACTGCTTGGACTCCAGGGCCGCTGTCAGCAGGGTCGCCGTCGTGCAGGCGACGACCAGCGACGCGCCAAGGGCCGTCAGCGGGCCGGAGCCGTCGCCGAGGCCGAGGCCGTCGCCCACGGTCGCCACCGCGATCGCACCGGAGGCGACCGCGGCGACCACGCCCAGCGGGCGGCCGATCCGGCCCGCCTCGCTCATCAGCACCCGGCCCGCCAGGAGCCTCGTCGCGCCGGGGCGGAACGTCTGCAGGAGCAGGCCGGAGACGTAGGTGAGCGCCGGGCCGGCCAGGGCCAGGCCGGCGGCCGTCAGCGCCCAGCCGGCGAGCACGCCCACCGGGCCGGCGTCGAAGCGGCCGGGCAGCGCC
>NZ_DATCVQ010000141.1:0-3961 GCF_036566765.1 Streptomyces sp. | reverse complement strand
GACCTCTATCAGGGCCGGGGTGCCGTCTGCGTTCGCCATGCGCGTTGACGGCGGCCTGCGGCCCGGGCGTGGTCAAGAGGGGCCGTCCGGATCCTGCGCGGGTGGCCGGTGCGAGGGACGATCGACGTAGGGATGCCCCTGTCAGCCGTGTGATCGCCGGGTACTGGGTCTTGAATCCGCGCGCTCGAGCGGATCGCCGACTTCCGGGTGTACGTCACGGGGAGAGGAACATGAATTCGTCGAGCAAGGATTCGAACAGCAGACGAGTGCCGCCACAGTCCTCGGGCCCTGCCAGCCTCCCGGCACCGGGCGAGAGGTCCACAACACGGCGAAGCGCCGGGAGTGTGCGGCGGGCGGCCGTGTGGGGCAGGGGGAAGTACACCGGGTCGTGGGCCGACTCCCTGTGGCAGCGGCTGGGTGCGGTGGACTTCATCAGCCAGGCCATGGTGCTGGCCGCCACGCTGTTGCTGTGCACGGTGCCGTTCTTCTTGATCTTGACCGCTCTGGCCGGGCGATCGGCCGCATCGACACTGTCGCACCGCATGGGTCTCACCGAGCAGGCCGCCGCGGAAGTCGGCGAGCTATTCGCCCCTTCGTCCGCCATCTCCGGCGCGGTCACCGGAACAGCGTGGATCTTCTTCGTCCTGGCCGGGCTGGCAGGCGCGAAGGCGGTCCAGCAGCTGTACCAGAGAGTCTTCGACGTGAAGGCCCGGGCCATTGCGGACTCGGTGCGCGCGCTCGCCTGGCTGGCCCTGCTCGTGGGCGCGCTGTTCGCGGTTTCCGCAGCAGGGCCGGGGCTGCGCGGGACTGGGCCGGTCCTATTCTGGATCACGCATCTCGCGCTGAGCATCGGCTTCTTCTGGGGCTCGATGCGACTCCTGCTGACCGGAGGCATCGCCTGGCGCAGGCTGCTGCCGTGCGCGGTCGCCACAGGCATCTGCTGGGTCGGCATGATGGCCGTGTTCTCGGCGATCTTCTCCGACCTGATCGTCAGCTACGACCAGAGGTACGGGTCGATCGGCACCGTCCTCGCCTTCATGTCGTTCTTCATCGCAATCGGAGTGGTACTGGTCCTGGGAGCCGCCCTAGGCCTGGTGTGGACGGAACACGGCCTGTCATTCCGCGGTGCCCTGAGCACACTGCGGCGGAAACCATGACCGGCCTCACCACGACGACACACGACACCCGCTCCAAGCCCCGGCTCTCGCCCGGCATGATCGCGTGGATGGTGCTACGCGCGCGTGTGTCGGCCGACACGCCGGTGTCGGTCGCCGTTCCGGTGGCCGTCTCCTCCACGCTGTCCCCCGGCAACGTCCGCGGGCGCGTGGCTGACAGCCGCGGCCTGTACATCGCCGTCACTGTGCTCTGCGCCGTCGGCTTCGGCGGCATCACCATCACCGCCAGGTCCCCGACCGCGCGGCCGGTCGTCGCCAAGCAGACGGTCGCCAGCCTGGCCGCCCTCGGCCCCGGCCCCGGCTGCCCCGGCCTCGCGAACAGAGACGTCGTGGGCGCCGTCCGGCATCGCCGGCACCGGCAGGATCCGCCCCGGTACCGGAGCGAGGGACCGTGAACCGCGCCGACCGGACACCGCCGGGACGGGACCGCGCCGGCCGCCGCCCGCGCCGCAGGGCGGCGGCGACGTTCGTCGATCACATCCGCGCGGACGGTGTGATCGTCCGCCGGGAATCACGCCATCACCGCAAACACCAAAAGCCGGCCACCGGATCGACATGGTGGGCGCCCGCCGCCCGCGGCTGGTGGATCGCGGTCCTGTTCGCCATCGGATCTGCGCTGTTCGCAGCCGGTTCGATCCCGGCCTACGCCGACGCCGTCGGCACTCGAGGAGACACCCTCACCTACTTCATCGGCTCCCTGTTCTTCACCGCGGCATCCTTCCTCTGCTACCGCGAAGCCGTCGACGCCGCGACACCGGCACGAAACCCCCACCACCGGCAGTTCTTCACCTACCAGCCCCACCAGATCGACTGGTGGGCTACCTCGGTCCAGCTCGCCGGCACCCTCTACTTCAACATCAGCACCGGGCTCGCCATGGCCGACAACCTCTCCGCCCAGACCGCCCACCAACACGTGTGGCGACCCGACGCGATCGGCTCCGTCTGCTTCCTCGTGGCCAGCACCCTCGCCTGGTACGAGGCCTGCCACGGCTGGCTCGCCTGGCGAGCCCGATCCTGGGCATGGTGGATCACATTGGTCAACCTCATCGGGTCCATCGCATTCGGAATCTCCGCCGTCGCCGGCTACATCAACCCCGTCACCGGCCAGGTCAACAACATCGACCGAGCCGACACCCAGACCCTGATCGGCGCACTATGCTTCCTCGCCGGCGCCATCCTGCTGCTCCCCGAACGCACCGAAGAAACACACCACCGCTCCCCAACCCCCAACCCCTCGCCCCGGAACCCGCCCACACCCCACGACCGCCGGTGAGTCATGTGGCTCAGGGACTGTACGGACTGTAAGAAATTCGGTGTAACTCCCGATCGTGGAAGAGTGCACCTGTCACCGGTGAGAAGTTAGGGGCCGAGGCTGTCTCGGCCGCGGTGGACGACCGGTTCGTCGAGGAGCTCTTCTCCCGGGCTCAGGCCGAAGGACTGCAGCTGACGACGGGTGAGGGCGGGCTGCTGCAGCAGCTGACCAAGCGGTTGCTGGAGTCGGATCTCGAGGGCGAGATGACCGATCACCTCGACTAAGACCGGCATGATCCGGCGGAGAGCCGGCTGTCGCCACGGCAGCCCATCCGACAGGCACAGCACAGCGCGGCACGGAGGACCAGTGTCACAGGGCTCAGCATGCCTGCTCCTGGGGCTCATCCTTGATGGCCTTCCAGTCGTCCTTCCAGCGTTCGACGGTGGCGACGACGACGTACTTGGTGAGGCGCTGGGTGGGCAGCGCAACCGGCTTGCCCGGCTTGGTGTCGATGACCTTCCAAGCCGACGCGTCCGAGCGGCTGGGCAGGGTAACGCTGGGCAGCCGCCTGCATTGTGCGGGCTGAGCGCGTCGTCTCGGGCACCCGCCTCCGTCCCATGAGACGGAGCGCTGCCGCTGGCCCGGCGTACCGGGAGGCGTACGCGCTGACGCCCACGGGCATGCAGTCCGTGGGCGTCGGCGCGTGGTGTCGGTCGGCTGGCTGCGTAGGCGAGAGCGGAGAGCGTTTGTCTCTGGGCACGGCAAGCGCCGGTCTGTCGCGGATACCTGAAGTGTCGGCGAGATCTGGGGGCCGTTGGGCGTGTCGGGCCGGCTAAGGGAGCGTTTTGCCTTGGATCGCTACGAGGGCCAGATGGATCGCGAATGCGATCCCGTCGAGCCCGAGGAGGAAGAAGCCGGGTTCCAGGGTGATTTCGATGGGCCGCGAGGACGGGTCCTGGAGTACGACCACGTTCGATGGGTCCCGCGGGTCGTAGGCGACTTGGACGGACTGGGCGACGCTCTGGTGGGAGAAGACACGCGTGGTGCCGCTGCTGTCCGTGCACTGGTACGTCATGGGGGCGTCCGCCTGCACCGCAATGACGGTCACACCGTGCCTGCGTAGGCGAGTCTCGTGGAACCACGGCACTACGCACACCGCGCCGAGCCACAGCGGCAAGGCAGCCATGACGCCGATCGTCACGGTGAACACCGCGCCGGCCACGGCGGTGCGCTCGTGGCCCACGAGGCGGTGGTCACAGCCAGGGCGAGGACCGCGCCCAGATAGCCGAGCATGACAGCAGGGCGACGGCGACGAGCCGCGGCAGGAGCAGCAGCCGGCGCAGCAGCACCGTCCAGTGGCACTGCTCCCCGGCGGGGGCACGTCCAAAGCCGGCCGCCGTTCCCCTCGTCGGCTTCGGCCGAAGTACGGGGCTCCCCACCTGTTGCGATCGCCGCCTCTCCCGCTCCCAAGGTCACCTCGATCGTGACGCAGCGGGCGGGCCGTCGCACCACCACGGGAACCACAGGGGAAAGC
>NZ_DATCVQ010000140.1:0-18268 GCF_036566765.1 Streptomyces sp. | reverse complement strand
GCACCGACCGTTACTCACCGGCAGGAATGACCGCAGCCGCTCCCACTCGGCGTCCGACAGATCACCACGCTCATCCCGCCCCACGCCCAGAACAACGAGCTGATCAAGTGACGGTCACATGATCGGCCGGACAGGTCCTAGTCGACACGGGGGCCGCCCCGGCGGACGGGGGTCGGTCACGCCCCGTGCCCAGAAACGCAGAAGACCCCACGTGAAGTGGGGTCTGCATTGGTGTCCGAGGGGGGACTTGAACCCCCACGCCCGATAAAGGGCACTAGCACCTCAAGCTAGCGCGTCTGCCATTCCGCCACCCGGACTAGGTGTTTTTGTCGTTTTGGGGTGTTCCCCGCGGCGACATGGATAACTCTACCAGGGGTTCCAGGCGGCTTTCACCAGCGTTTTCCGTGGTCAGGGGTGTATGGCAGCCCGGGTTGTCGGGTTGTGGCCGATCTTGGACCTTCCGATGCACGGTGGGCGACCGTCCGCGTGCGCGTGGTAGCGGGCTGTCGCGTGGGGCCTTAGCCTGCGCCGGTGAGCTACCTGTCCGAGTACCGTCGGCGGCCCCGCATGCTGTCGCCGCTGCGGGAGCATCTTCGGGACACCTTCTGGTTCGCGCCGGTCGCGGCGATGGCGGGGGTGTTCCTGCTGTGGTGGGTGTGCTCCGAGCTGGACGAGGCGATCGTCCAGTCGCTGCAGGACGCCGGGGAGCACGAGGCCGTCCGCGATCTGATCGGCATCGCCGAGGACGCCAAGACGATCGTCACGACGATCAGCTCCGCCATGATGACCTTCATCGGCGTCGTCTTCTCCATCTCGCTCGTCGCGGTGCAGATGGCGAGCGGGCAGTTCAGCCCCCGCGTCGTGCGGATCTTCATCCGGAGCCGGATCACCAAGGCGACCTTCTCCGTCTTCCTGGCGACCTTCCTCCTCTCGCTGCTCGTGCTCACGTCGTACGACGCCCGGACCGACCCCCGGCTCGTGTCGACCGTGCCCCTGGTGCAGTCGCTGCTGAGCCTGATCATGGTGCTGCTGAGCCTGCTGCTCTTCGTCGCCTACGTGAACTCGACGCTGCGCCTGATGCGCGTGGGGTTCGTGGTGGAGCGGATCAGCTCCGAGGCGTTCCGGGTACTGCTGAAGACGCCCCGGTACGAGGCCGGCGCCGCGGGGGACCTCGGGGAGCCCGACGAGTACCTGATGCACCGCGGCCGCGCCGGGGTCGTACGCGACGTCAACATCGCGCTGCTCGTCCGCGCCGCCCGCCGGCACGGGGTCGTGCTGCGGCTCGTCCCCCGCATCGGGGACTTCGTGGTGCCGGGCACGCCCGTACTCGCCGTGCACGGCGGGCGGCTGCGGCGTCGCCTCGACACCTCGGTCTACGTCGGCGTCGAGCGGACCTTCCACCAGGACCTCGGCTTCGGCCTGCGGCAGCTCGCCGACATCGGGCTGCGGGCCCTCTCCCCCGCCGTCAACGACCCGACCACCGCCGTGCAGTGCCTGGACCGGATCGTCCAGTTCCTCGCCGCGCTCGCGAACCGGCCGCTGGGCGCGGTCGGGCACCTCGACGGCGAGGGCGTCGTCCGGCTGGTGCAGGACGTGCCGGGGTGGACGGACCTGGTGGACCTCGGGTTCACCGAGATCCGCGGGTGCGCGGCCGGCAATCCGCAGGTCTCCCGGCGGATGCTGGCCGCGCTGGACGATCTGCTCTCGCTCGTGCCGGAGGAGCGGCGGGCCCCGCTGCTCCGGCACCGTGCGCTCCTGGTGGAGCTGGTGGAGCGCACGGCGGTGGAGGCGGCCGAGCGGGCCTTCGCCCTGGAGGCGGATCGTCAGGGGATCGGCTGATCCGGCCGGTTGAAGGCGTACACCGTCACGGCATGAGGTGGCAGTCCGGGAGGTTCCCTGGCGGGCGCTCCCCTTCCGGTCCCTGCGTCACGGCTTTGACCAGCAGGTCTCCGCCGACGAACGCGCCGCGCCAGGACGCGCCGAAGCCGCCGAAGAGTTCCGCGCGGTCGCCGCGGGAGCGGGGCGTGCCGTGCCCCGTCTTGAAGGCGCGGATCTGCGGGGCGAGCCGTGCGTACGTCTCGAGGTCGTCGGTGGACAGGGTGGCGACGAGCGCGCCGTTGGAGGCGTTCATCGCGGCGAGGAGTTCGGCCTCGGCCTCGGCCGATCAGCCGGGATGCGTGAGGGAAGTCGCAGTCGACGGGCGGTGGGCGGGGCGGTGGGCGCGAGCCACCGCCCCGCCCGCCGCTATCCCTGCTGCCCGTCCTGGGTGCGCTCGCGGTGGGTCGTGCGGGTGTGCTCGGTGTGCGCCCGCATCACGGCGGTCGCACGCGCCTCGTCGCGCGCCCGGATCGCGTCGATGAGGGTGCGGTGCTCCTCCCAGGACGTCTTTCCGCGTTGCCGGGCGACGGGTGTGTAGTACCAGCGGACCCGCCGGTCGACCTGCGCGGCCAGCTCGGACAGGACCGCGTTCCCGGCCAGCTCCATGACCTTGGCGTGGAAGGCGGCGTTGGTCGCCACGACCAGGTCCACGTCGTCGTCGGCGACGGCCTGTTCGCCCCGCGCGCACAGCTCCTCGAGGGCCGCGATGCCGGCCGTGCCGGAGTTCGCCGCGGCCATCCGAGCCGCCTCGGCCTCCAGGAGGGTACGGACGGAGAGCAGCTGGTCGGCCTCCGCGTCGGTGGGCTCGTGCACGAACGCGCCCTGCGCGGGCCGCAGATCGACCCACCCCTCCGTGTTGAGCCGCTGGAGCGCCTCGCGCACCGGCTGCCGGGAGACGCCGAGGTGTCCCGCGAGCTCGCTCTCGACCAGGTGCTGACCGGGGCGGAGCGCCCGCGTGGTGATCAGTTCGAGCAGCGCCTCGTAGACCCGCTCGCGCAGCGGGCCGGGACGCTCCAGCCGGGGCACGGTTCCCTGCGGCAGTCCTGCGGACGACATGCGGCCCCCTCGACCGTGGATCCACCGACCGTGGATCGCTCCACCATGGATTGGCTATCGTCTACAGTTTACCGAGAGCAATGCACCCCATGCGGGGCGTGGCTCAGTTCGGCAGAATTCGGTTGCAGCGGCGAGAGGCCTGTGGCGACGATTCCGCGGTGACCGAATCTCTCGACGAGGCCCGGCGCCTCCTGGACGCCGAGGACGTCCCTCGTGCCGTGCGCGCCCTGCGCGCCGCGACCGCCGACCACTCCCTTTCCGAACTCGCCCCGCTGGTCGGGCGGCTGGCCCGCCTGGTCGGCTTCGACGACCTGGGCGCGGCCGCCGCGGCATTCGCGGCCCGTCCCGCCGACCTGGGCGCCCTGTGCGAGTTCGGCCGCTTCTGCCTCCGGCGCGGCCTCTCCAGCGTCGCCGTCCCGGCCCTGCGCGAGGCCCTGCGGCGCGATCCCGACGCGGAGGACCTGCTCATCGGGCTGGTGTTCTCTCTGCGTGCGGAGGGCCTGCACGCAGAGGCCGTGGGCGCGCTACTGAAGCGGGGGCAGAGGCTCGACAGGAGGCTTCGCCGCATACTGGCGCTGGAGGCGCTCCTGGCCGGCCGACTCCCGCTCGCCCGTGAGCAGTTCGCCCTGCTGCCGCCCGACGACCGGTCCGCAGACCTGCGCGGCATGCTCGCGCGCGCCGACGTCACGGGCTCCCCGCTCGACGAACAGGACCTGCGCGGCTGGCACTTCGCGCTGACCGGGGGGATCCTCGGCTCGCTCTCGCCGTACGCGTGGGACGCGGGGATGGCGGGCCGCTGGGCGTACCTCGGCGACAGCGTCGAGCTGTGCCGGCACGGGCTGCACCGGCTCGGCGTGATCCTGGCGGCCGCCGGGCTGCGGCCGTCCTCGGTGTCGCTGCTGCCCGACCGGGACAGCGAGATCCTCGGCCACGCCGCGGCCCAGCTGTTCGGCCTGCCGGCCGTCCCGTACGAGCCGTCCCGGGCGGACACGCTGGTCGTGGCGTACGAGCTGGGCGAGGCGGACCCGAAGCTCGTGGAGACGCTCCGGACCCGGGCTCCGGGGCAACTGCTGTTCGAGCACGCGAGCTGCTGGACCGACCCGGCACCCGTGTGGGCGGACGTGTCGACGCTGCTCGCGCAGTTCGTCGTACGCCCCTGGGGCGAGCACCACCGCTACCCGGACGGCGCCGAGCCCGTCCTCGTACCGGCCGACACGCGGACCGCCGAGGACATCGCGGCGGAGATCGTACGGGCCTCGGCCGCAGCGCCCTCGGGCGACGGGTTCACCCCGGCCGACCCCGACGAGGAGCTGGCTGCTTTCGTGGCGGCGGTCGCCGGGCGGTGGCGCGAGGGTGAGCGGATCCGGCTCGATCCGTCCGGGCCGGTGCCGAGCAACCGTTTCTTTTAGCGGGCGCCCCGCCGTCAGGGGACGCGGACGACCTGGCCCGCGTACGACAGGTTGCCGCCGAAGGCGAACAGCAGGGCGGGCGCGCCCGAGGGGATCTCGCCGCGCTCGACCAGCTTGGACAGCGCCATCGGGACGGACGCGGCGGAGGTGTTGCCGGACTCGGTGACGTCGCGGGCGACGACGGCGTTGACCGCGCCGATCTTCTGCGCGACGGGCTCGATGATGCGCAGGTTGGCCTGGTGCAGCACGACCGCGGCGAGGTCCTCCGGCGTCAGCCCGGCCCGCTCGCACACCTTGCGGGCGATCGGCGGGAGCTGGGTGGTGGCCCAGCGGTAGACGGTCTGGCCCTCCTGGGCGAAGCGGGGCGGCGTGCCCTCGATGCGGACCGCGTGGCCCATCTCCGGGACCGAGCCCCACAGCACCGGCCCGATGGCGGGCGTCGCCTCGGTGCCGTCGGTGGCCTCCACGACCACCGCGCCCGCGCCGTCGCCGACCAGGACGCAGGTGGTGCGGTCGGTCCAGTCGGCGACCTCGCTCATCTTGTCCGCGCCGATGACCAGGGCGCGGGTCGCGGAGCCCGCGCGTACGGCGTGGTCGGCGGTGGCCAGGGCGTGCGTGAAGCCGGCGCAGACCACGTTGAGGTCGAGCGTCGCGGGGGCGCCCATGCCGAGGCGGGCGGCGACGCGGGCGGCGGTGTTCGGGGAGCGGTCGATCGCGGTGGACGTGGCCACGAGGACCAGGTCGATGTCGGCGGGGCTGAGCCCGGCGGCGGCGATCGCCTTGGCGCCGGCGTGCGCGGCGAGCTCGTCGACCGGCTCGTCGGGGCCCGCCACGTGCCGGGTGCGGATGCCGACCCGGCTGGTGATCCATTCGTCGCTGGTGTCGACCAGGGCGGCGAGGTCGGCGTTGGTCAGCACCTTGGCGGGCTGGTAGTGGCCGAGCCCGGAGATGCGAGTGCCGGTCATTGCCCGGGACCCCCTTGACGTTCGTTTCGAGATGCGAGAGCGGGAATGACCCAGTCTTGTCAGCGACTGATCGGTAACAGGTGACGTAAACCACCAAGATTCGCCCGTGTGGGTTGGGAGACCGCCACAACGCCCCCAGTGGCGCCTGGGATGCGGAGGACCGGGCAGCAAGCCGCGACGCGGAGTCTTGTCGAGCTCGACTCCATACTGTAGACAATATTCGGTCGACACTTTCTGACTCTCGCGCATCGCTTCACCTCTCTCAGCCCGGTCCCTCGCGGTTCCCTCGACCCGACCAGAGACCCGCACGTGAAAGTCGCAGTCCTCGGCGCAGGTGCGATCGGCGCCTATGTCGGAGCCGCGCTGCACCGCGCCGGCGCCGACGTCCATCTGATCGCCCGCGGCCCGCATCTGACGGCCATGCAGGAGCACGGCGTACGGGTGCTCAGCCCTCGCAGCGACTTCACCGCCCGTGCGCACGCCACCGACGACCGGGCCGACGTCGGCCCGGTCGACTACGTCTTTCTCGGCCTCAAGGCCCATGCGTACGCGGCATGCGGGCCGCTGATCGCGCCCCTGCTGCGCGAGGTGGGCCGGACCCTGTGCGACGCCTCGATCTGCGGTCTCGGCCAGACCGCGTGGAACGCCGTCGAGTCCGCCATCGACCGTCTGGGGATCTACAGGTGACCACGGTTCCGCTCGCCCCGCCCCGCCGCCTCCTCGAGTTCACCCTGGACGACGAGGCCGTCCGCGTCCCGGAGGGCGCGACGATCCTGGACGCCTGCCGGCAGGCCGGCACGGACGTGCCGACCCTGCGGTGTGGGCTGCAATCCGACCCTGCACGTGCAGGACAATGAGATCGTCAAGGTCACCTCGACGCACGACGACCCGGTGACCCACGGCAACCTCTGCATCAAGGGCCGTTTCGGCTTCCAGCACGTACAGAATCGGGTGTAGCCACCATGGGACGGGTCACCGAGCGACGTCGCGTCATACGGATCCGGGGCGGGGCAGAGGCGGGCGCGCGCCCCGACACGCTGGTCGCGGAGGAGCCGCTGGAGATCCGGCTGAACGGCCGCCCGCTGGCGATCACCATGCGCACGCCCGGCGACGACTTCGCGCTCGCCGCCGGGTTCCTCGTCAGCGAGGGGGTCCTGGCCACGGCGTCGGACGTGCGGAACATCGTGTACTGCGCGGGCGCGAAGGACGACGGGACGAACACGTACAACGTGGTGGACGTGCAGCTCGCGCCCGGGGTCCCCGTCCCGGACATCACGCTGGAGCGGAACGTCTACACGACGTCGTCGTGCGGGCTGTGCGGGAAGGCCAGCCTGGACGCGGTGCGCACCACCGCGCGGTTCGAGATCGCGGACGCTCCCCCGGTCCGGTTGACGCCCGATCTGCTCGCCGGCCTCCCCGACCGGCTGCGGGCGGCGCAGAAGGTGTTCGACCGGACCGGGGGCCTGCACGCGGCGGCACTGTTCTCGGAGGACGGCGAGCTGCTGGACGTACGGGAGGACGTCGGCCGGCACAACGCGGTCGACAAGCTGGTCGGGCGGGCGCTGCGGGAGGGGCTGCTGCCGCTGCGGCGGGCGGTGCTGCTGGTGTCCGGCCGGGCGTCGTTCGAGCTGGCGCAGAAGGCGGTGATGGCGGGCATCCCGGTGCTCGCGGCCGTCTCGGCCCCGTCGTCGCTCGCGGTGGACCTGGCCGCGGAGACGGGCCTGACGCTGGTCGGCTTCCTGCGCGGCCACGACATGAACGTGTACGCGGGCGAGCACCGGATCGCCCTTGAGGCCGCGGCCTCCCGGGGCTGACCGGACTGCTCCGCGGTGCACGGGTCGGTCCGCCGGCCGGCGGGGAGCGCCCCCTGCGCCGGCCGGCCCCGTACCCCCTCTAGGCAGCTAGGGCCTATCCGAACCAGATCCGCCGGACAGGCCCTAGCTGCGGCGGCTCGTCTCCTTGGGCGGGGCGACCATCTGGAGTTCGAGGGTGGCCGGGGGCTTGGCGAGGCCGGGGCCGCCGGCGGCGGTCCAGGCGAGGATGTCGTCGAGGCAGTCGTCGTCGCGGGTGAAGCCGATCCAGGCGGCCCGGCCGCCGCGCCGGCGGCCCTCGGTGGAGGGCTGGACGACGACGATGTTGGCCTGGGCGCAAGGGCCGAGGCAGTCGCTGGTGCGGACGAGGAGCCGGCCGCCGGAGGCGGCGGCCGCGGCGCGGAGGCGAGCGAGCTGACCGGCGTGGTCGATGCCGGGGTTCTTGCGGGCGTCGCCGCAGCAGCAGCCTCGGCACACGACGAGGCTGCAGGGACGAGCTCCGTAGCGTATCGGCGCGGGTGTCACGCGGGAACTTCCAGGGTGATCTCCTCGGCCCGGGCGACGGTGCCGAGGCGCGGGAAGTCGAGCCCGACGGACGCGCGGTGCTCGTCGGCGGTGAACGCGGTCATGGCGTCCTCGGCGAACACCACGTCGTAGCCGAGGTCGAGGGCGGCGCGGGCGGTGGACTCGACGCCGAGGTTGGTGGCGATGCCACCGAACACGAGAGTCGTGACGGAGCGTTCGGCGAGCAGCTCGTGCAGCTCGGTGCGGTGGAAGCCGCCGATGGTGCGCTTGACGACGACGAGGTCGCCGTCGTGCACGAGCGAGGGCACGAGTTCGCTGCCGGGCGGCTGGGAGTCGATGTTCGGCCGCTCCGCCCGGATGTGGACGACGGGCGCGCCGACGTCACGGAACACGTCGGCAAGCCGGGTCGCGGCGGCGACGACGTCCGTTCCGGGGCGGGGTGCGAGGGGCAGCGCGACGATGCGTTCCATCAGGTCGACGAGGACGAGCGCGGTGCTGCGCGGATCAAATGCGGGCATGGCAGCACGGTAGCGGCCGGATGATCAACGCGGCACGACGGGGACGCGATTCCGCCATGTCGCGGGGGCTGTGGGGGGCGCTGGGGGGTCTTGGTCCTTCGCGCGCCTCTTGGCGATGACCGCGCAGACCACCAGTTGCATCTGGTGGAAGAGCATCAGCGGCAGGACGGCGAGCGAGGCCTGGGGGCCGAAGAGGACGCTGGCCATGGGCAGGCCGGCCGCGAGGCTCTTCTTCGAGCCGGCGAACTGGATCGCGATCCGGTCCGCCCGGCCGAAGCCGAGGCGCTTGGCGCCGTACCAGGTCAGGGTCAGCATCACCGCGAGCAGCACCGCCTCGACGGCGAGCAGCAGCGCGAGGCGGGCCGGGGTGACCTGGGACCAGATGCCCTGGACCATGCCCTGGCTGAAGGCGGTGTAGACGACGAGGAGTATCGAGCCGCGGTCGACGAGGCCGAGGACCTTCTTGTTCCGGAGCAGCCAGCCCCCTATCCACGGGCGCAGCGCCTGACCCGCCAGGAACGGCACGAGCAGCTGGAAGACGATCTTCAGCAGCGAGTCGGCGGAGAAGCCGCCCGCGCTGCCGCCGAGCAGCGCCGCCGCGAGCAGCGGGGTGAGCACGATCCCGGCGAGGGAGGAGAAGGAGCCCGCGCAGATCGCCGCGGGCACGTTGCCGCGGGCGATCGAGGTGAAGGCGATCGAGGACTGGATGGTCGAGGGCACCAGGCACAGGAAGAGCAGTCCGCTGTACAGCGGCGGGGTCAGGACCGCCGGAACGAGCCCCTTCGCGGCCAGTCCGAGCAGTGGGAAGACGGCGAAGGTGCAGATCAGCACGGTCAGATGGAGCCGCCAGTGGCGCAGCCCGTCCATCGCCTCACGGGTGGAGAGCCGCGCCCCGTACAAGAGGAACAGCAGTGCGATCGCACCCGTGGACATGGAGCCTACGACGTCCGCGGCGGCACCGGAGGCGGGGAGCAGCGCCGCAAGCCCCACGGTGCCGAGCAGCGCCAGGATGTACGGGTCGATCGGCAGCCAGGACGGCAGGAGGGTCGTGCGGCGGCTCATCTGCTCCAGCTTGCTCTGGGTACGGGGCGGGGGGACCGCGTGGTCGTGGCCTCCCCATCGTGCGCCACTTCACCGCGATCGGGAATCCCGTACAGCGCACTGACTGTCATCACGATTCGCGATGACCGTCCCCGACCCGGGATGCCGTCCGCGGGTTGACGTGCCGTGGATCGCGCTATTGGATACGACACCGATAGCTTATTGGTCATCCAACCAATACCGAAGGAACGCCCGACGTGACCTCCTCCGCCCCCTTCCCCCGCCCCGACACCCGCCCGCACGTCGCCGTCGCCGACCCCGACCCGCGCCGCCGCGGCCGCGCCCGGGGCCGGCTGCTCGCCGCGGACCTGCACGGCGCGCTCGACGCGTACGACCGGCTCTTCGTGCTCTCCGGCATCGCCCCCGCGACCGTCCGCGACGACGCCGACCGGGCCCTGCACGCCGTCGACGCCTTCCGCCCCGCGCTCCGCGCGCAGATCGAGGGCATCGCCGAGGGGGCGGGAGTCGAGCCCTGGCGGATCGCCGCGCTGAACGCCCGTACCGAGATCCTCGCGCGCGGCCGCGCCGTCCCGCCCGGGGAGTGCTCGACGGTCGTCCGCCGGGTCCGGACGGCCGGCGGCGGTGCCACGCATATAGGTGCCACGCATATAGGGGTGCAGACCTGGGACTGGCACGTCGAGCTCAGCCCGTACTGGCACACCCTCGCGTCGGGCGGCGGGGCCCATCGGTACGTCGGCCTCACCGAGCACGGCATCCTCGCCAAGATCGGCGTCAACAGCGCCGGACTCGCACTGCACTTCAACATCCTCGGGCACCGGGACGACCGGGTCGGCGGCGTCCCCATGCACGTCCTCGCCGCACTCGTCCTCGAAGAGGCCGACGACGTCGCGCACGCGCTGCGCATCGTCCGTGCCGCCCCGATCACCTCGTCCGGCTCCTTCATGCTCTTCGACACGGAGCGCGCGGTGCTGCTCGACATCAGCCCGGCCGGCGTCTTCGAGGCGCCGCAGACGGCCGACGGCACGTTCCTGCGCACCAACCACTTCCTCACCCCGGTCCCCGCCGAGCACGAGAAGTCCTGGCTCTACCAGCCGGATTCCGGCGAACGCCATGCCTTCCTGCGCGAGCGGCTCGCGCAGGCCGACGCCGAGAACGACGAGCAGCTGCTCCGGCAGCTCGTCACCGGACCGGGCGAGCCTCCCGTCACCTGCGTACCCGACATGAACGGCCCGATGGGCCGCCGCTGGGCCAGTCTCGCCACCGTCGTGCTCGACCCCGCCACGCGCACCGCGCGCGTGCTCGACGGCACTCCGGCGGAACACGCCACCCGTCCCTGGATCCCGCTGCGCGCGTGACCCATCCTGGGGAGCGTGTACGAGACCTCCCAGCTGCGCACCTTTCTCGCGGTCGCGCAGACCCTGAGCTTCACGCAGGCCGCCCGCCGGCTCGGGCTGCGGCAGTCGACCGTGAGCCAGCACGTGCGGCGGCTCGAGGACGCGACCGGCCGGCCGCTGTTCACCCGGGACACGCACAGCGTGGAGCTGACCGAGGACGGCGAGGCCATGCTCGGCTTCGCGCGGACGATCCTGCAGGCGCACGAGCGCGCCGCCGCGTTCTTCACCGGTACGCGGCTGCGCGGGCGGCTGCGGTTCGGTGCGTCGGAGGACTTCGTGCTGACCCGGCTGCCCGAGATCCTGGAGTCGTTCCGGCGCGAGCACCCCGAGGTCGACCTGGAGCTGACGGTCGAGCTGTCGGGGATTCTGAACGCCCGTCTGGAGGCGGGGCGGCTCGATCTGATCCTGGCGAAGCGGCGGGGCGAGGAGACGCACGGCGAGCTGGTCTGGCAGGACGCGCTGATCTGGATCGGCGCGCCGAGGCTCCGGATCGACCCGGACCGGCCGGTCCCGCTGATCGTCTTCCCGCCCCCCGGGATCACCCGGGCCCGCGCCCTGGAGGCGCTGGAGGCCGAGGGCCGGCCGTGGCGGATCGCCTGCACGAGCAGCAGCCTGAGCGCGAACGTCGCGGCGGCGCGGGCCGGCCTGGGGGTGATGGCGCACACTCGGGGCCTCATCCCGCCGGGCCTTGAACCGGTGCCGGCGCGGTACGGGCTGCCGGAGCTCGGCGAGGTGGACTTCGTACTGCGCAAGGGGCGGCGGCGCGGTGCGGCCCAGGAGGCGGCGGAGGCGCTGGCCACGGCGATCCTGGCAGGCGGCGACCGACTGCATCGGCCGCGGTGAGCGGGCGGCGACTGGCTGCATCGGCCTCGCTGAGCGGGCGGCGACCGACTGCATCGGCCCCGCTGAGCCGGTGGCGACCGGCCACACCGCCCTCGCCGGGAGGGCTCCGGCGCGCCGGCGCGGGCGCTCACCCGCGGGGTGCGGCCGCGTGTCAGGGCGGTACGGATTCTGTGGAGATTCCGCCCCAAGGCGCGGACCGGGCGGTCGGCAACCGCCCCCGAACGCCTGTTCCTTGGCCCGCTTTCCGGCCCTGACCTGTGGTGATGCCGTTTGTCCGGACTTCGTGAAGGCTCTCCCGCCGCGGTCCCCCGTGGGGTAGGTTCACCCGCGCCGTGCGGGGCGTGACCAGGCGTTCCGGGGAGCAGGGCAGGAGCAGCTCATTGCGCGAGTTCACGGTGCCGCCCGTCGAGGCGGCGCCTCAGGTCGGCGGTCTGGCGGACGCCGTATTCGATCACGCCGCGGCGACGCCGGACCGGGTCACGCTGGGGCGCAAGGACGCGTCCGGCGTGTGGCGGGACGTGACCGCGGCACAGTTCCGCGACGAGGTGCTCGGCCTGGCGAAGGGCCTGATCGCGCAGGGTGTGCGGTTCGGCGACCGGGTCGCCGTGATGTCCCGTACCCGCTACGAGTGGACGCTGTTCGACTTCGCGCTGTGGACGCTGGGCGCGCAGCCCGTGCCGGTGTACCCGACCTCGTCCGCCGACCAGGTCTACTGGATGCTGCACGACGCGGAGGTCACGGCCTGCGTGGTGGAGCACGAGGACCACGCGATGACCATCGGCTCGGTGGTGGACCGGCTGCCCCGACTGCAGCGGCTGTGGCAGCTGGACGCGGGCGCGGTCGAGGAGCTGACGGCGGCGGGCGCCGACATCGACGAGGAGGTCGTGAACCGGCACCGGCGCGCGGTGACCCCCGAGTCGGTCGCGACGATCATCTACACCTCGGGCACCACGGGTCGGCCCAAGGGCTGCGTGATCACGCACTCCAACTTCATGTTCGAGTCGGACATGCTGATCGGCCGCTGGGAGCCGGTGTTCCACTCGAAGCCGGGCGACGAGGCGTCGACGCTGCTGTTCCTGCCGCTGGCCCATGTCTTCGGGCGGATGGTGGAGGTGGCGGCGATCCGCGGCGGGGTGAAGATCGGGCATCAGCCGGTGCTCCAGGCGTCGGCGCTGCTGCCGGACCTGGCGGCGTTCCGCCCGTCGTTCATCCTGGCCGTGCCGTACATCTTCGAGAAGGTCTTCCACGCCGCCCGCCGGAAGGCGGAGGCGGACGGGAAGGCCGGCCCGTTCGACAAGGCGGCCGACGTGGCCGTGAAGTACGCGGAGGCGCTGGAGCACAAGGCGTTCGGGCTCGGGCCGGGGCCGTCGGCGGGGCTGCGGATGCAGCACCAGTTCTTCGAGAAGCTGGTGTACGCGAAGGTCCGGGACGCGATGGGCGGCCGGGTGCGGCACGCGATGTCCGGCGGTTCGGGCATGGAGCGGCGGCTCGGGCTGTTCTTCGAGGGCGCGGGCGTCACGATCTTCGAAGGGTACGGCCTGACGGAGTCCTCGGCGGCGGCGACCGCGAACCCGCCGGAGCGGACCAGGTACGGCACGGTCGGCATGCCGGTGCCGGGGACGACGGTGCACATCGCGGAGGACGGCGAGGTGTGGCTGCACGGCGGCCACGTGTTCTCCGGCTATCTGAACGATCCGCAGGCCACGCAGGCCGTGCTGAACGACGGCTGGCTGGCCACCGGGGACCTGGGGGCACTCGACGCGGACGGCTATCTGACGATCACCGGGCGGAAGAAGGAGATCCTGGTGACCTCCGGCGGCAAGAGCGTGTCGCCGGCCGGCCTGGAGGAACGGGTCCGCTCGCATCCGCTGGTGGCCCAGTGCATCGTGGTCGGCAACGACCGCCCGTACATCGCGGCGCTGATCACGGTCGATCCGGAGGCCGTGGAGCACTGGCTGGCGATCCAGGGGCGGGCGCCGATGAAGCCGGCGGACCTGGTGCGCGACCCGACGCTGGAGACGGAGCTCCGGCGGGCGGTGGTGGCGGCGAACACGCTGGTCTCGCAGGCCGAGTCGATCCGCACGTTCCGCATCCTGGCGCAGCCGTTCACCGAAGAGCACGGGCTGCTCACGCCGTCGCTGAAGCTGAAGCGGAAGGCGATCGAGCAGGCGTACGCGCTGGAGGTGGACGCGCTGTACGGGTGATGGGGGAGGCGGGGGCTGAGAGCCGCGCGGGCCGGGGCCGGGGGCGGCCGTCCACCGCGGGGGCGGGGGCCGAGGGCCGGCCGTCCATCGCTGCCGAGCCACCCATCCCCTCCTCCTGATGCATCGTCAATTGACGCTGCATCAGTTATTGACGGTTCATCAGGTCGGTCACAGAATGCGGTCACCCGACGGAGGGACGACCGACGTGTCCAGACCGATCCGCACCCTCGCCGCCGCCGCAGCGGCGCTGCTCCTGGCCACCGCCTGCAACTCCGCTTCCACCGGCGGGACTTCGCAGAAGCCCGGCGACTCCGTACGCGGAGTCACCGCCGATTCGATCAAGGTCGGCGGCATCGTCTCCATGACCACCGCCAGCGGCTACTCCAAGAAGGACACCGACCTCGGGGCGCGCGCCCGCTATGAGCGCGCCAACGCCGAAGGCGGCGTCAACGGCCGCAAGATCGAGTACCTGGGCGCGGAGGACGACGGCCAGGACCCGGCCAGGAACCTCGCCGCGGCCCGCAAACTCGTCCAGCAGGACCAGGTGTTCGCGGTGGCGCCGATGAGCTCGGTCACCTTTTCCGGCGCCGACTTCCTGGACGGCCAGAAGGTGCCCACGATCGGCTGGGGCACGCTGCCGTCGTTCTGCGGGCCGAAGCATCTGTACGGGTTCAACGGCTGTCTCGTCCCCATGCCGGGCGGCACCCTCAACCAGACCTGGCCGGAGGGCCTGGCCGCGGTCCTCGGCGGCGCCAAGGGCAAGTCGGTGGCCCTGCTCGCCGGCGACAACGACGCCGGGAAGTTCGGCATCCGCACCTTCACCCAGGGGTTCAAGGCGGCCGGCTTCCAGGTCTCGTACGCCAAGGCCGCCGTGCCCGCCACCTCCCTGCCGAGCGACTGGTCCGCGTACACCAAGGAGATCCTGCGCTCCGCCGGCGGCAAGGCCCCGGACGCGGTGATCTCGGTGATGCAGACCCCGTACAACATCGGCCTGTTCACGGCGCTCAAGCGGTCCGGGTACAAGGGCCTGCTCTCCGACCCGACCGACTACGACCCCGGGCTGCTCGCCAAGGACGCGACCCGGCAGGCGCTCGACGGGGTGCATGTGCTGCTGCAGTTCCAGCCGTTCGAGGCCGACACCCCGGCGATGCGGCAGTTCAAGGCGGACATCAAGAAGGCGGCGGGCGGCAAGGAAGTGCCTTTGAACATGCACATGATGACCGGGTATATGTCAGCCGACCTGTTCCTGTCGATCGCCGCGAAGGCCGGCAAGGACCTCACCGTGGACTCCTTCCAGAAGGCCGCCTCGACGTTCTCCGACGCGGGGACGCTGGTGGGCGACCGCGCCGAGCCGCGCGGGCAGAAGGAGAGCTTCGGCTGCGGAGCGCTGGTCCGGCTGAAGAACGGACGGTACGAGATCGCCGTGCCGTTCAAGTGCTACGAGCCGATCCCGTTCGGCTAGGGGACGCCGACCGTGGGCGACCTGCTGGGCTTCGTGCTGAGCGGGCTGGTCTCGGGCGCGCTGTACGCGCTGCTCGCGACCGGGCTCGTGCTGTCGTACTCGGCCTCCGGGCTCTTCAACTTCGCGCACGGCGCGACCGCGTACCTGTGCGCGCTCGCCTTCTACGAGCTGCACTCCGGCTTCGGCTGGCCGGCCGTGCCGACGGCGTTGCTGCTGGTGTTCGTGGTCGCGCCGGGCATCGGGTGGGGCCTGGACCGGCTGATGTTCCGCAAGCTGGCCACGGTCGGCGAGACCGCGCAGATCGTGGCCACGATCGGTCTGCTGGTCGCACTGCCGGCGGCCGGGCTGGGAGCGGTGGAGCTCCTTGAGCGGGCGGGCGCGCCGGTGATGCCGGCGGAGAACCAGTTCGGGCTGCCCGGGGTCGGGCCGAGCCCTGCGGTGTCCTGGCAACCGGTGGACGGGGTCGGCGTCGACTCCGACCAGCTGATCACCTGGCTGGCGACGGCCGTCGCGGCGGCCGGGCTGTGGCTGCTGCTGCGACACACCCGGCTGGGGCTGCGGCTGCGGGCCTCGGTCGACGACCGGGCGCTGGTGGAGCTGCGCGGGATCGACGCGGACCGGCTGTCGTCGGTGGCGTGGATGCTGTCGTCGGGCCTCGCCGGGCTCGCGGGGGTACTGGCCACGCCGCTGCTCGGGCTCTCGGCGCACGACTACACGCTGTTCCTGTTCGTCTCGGCGACGGCGGCGGTCCTTGGGCGGTTCGCGTCCGTGCCGCTGGCGTTCGCGGGCGGGCTCGGGCTCGGGGTGCTGCAGAACCTGGTGGCCGGGTACGCGTCGTTCGCGGAGAGCGTCACCGGGTTCCGTACGGCGGTGCCGTTCCTGATCCTGTTCGGCGGGCTGCTGGTGCTGGCCCGGCGGCGGCGTGCCGCGGGGACGGCGGCGGTGGACCCGCCGCCGGTGGACTACCTGGAGGGGCGGTCGTGGGCGCGGCGGTGGGGGGTGTGGGCGGCGGGCGGGGCCCTGCTGGCGATGGCCTTCTACACGGTCACGACGCCGTTCTGGAGCGGGATCCTGGCGCAGGGGCTGGCGATCGGGCTGGTGTTCATGTCGTTCACGGTGGTCACCGGGCTCGGCGCGATGGTCTCGCTGGCGCAGGCGACGTTCCTGACGGGCGCGGCGCTGGTGGCGGGGCTGCTGATGAGCCGCGGGGTGCCGTTCGCGGCGGCGGCGCTGGTGGGGACGGGGGCGGCGGCGCTGCTCGGCGCGTTGGTGGCGCTGCCGGCGCTTCGGCTGGGGGGCAGGTCGCTGGCCCTTGCCACGTTGGCGCTGGCGTTCCTGGCGGACCAGGTGCTGTTCCAGTTCGGGTGGCTTCGGAACGGCGACACCGGGTGGGAGATTCCGCGTCCGGTGTTCGGGCCGGTGGATCTGGGCGACGACCGGGCGCTGGGGGTGGCGCTGGTCGTGCTGTGCGGGGCGGTGGTGTGGGGGTTGACCCGGCTGCGGGAGTCCGCGTGGGGCAGGGCGATGCTGGCGGTCCGCTCGGCGCCGGCGGCCGCGGCGGCGTCCGGGGTGTCGGTGGTGCGGACGAAGCTGCTGCTGTTCACGGTGTCGGCGGGGCTGGCGGGGTTCGGGGGCGTGCTGTACGCGTCGTACAACACGCGGATCACGGCGACGGACTTCACAGCGATGACGGGGCTCGTGTGGCTGGCGGTGGTGGTCGCGGCGGGGGTGCGGCGGCCGCAGTTCGCGGTCGTGGCGGGCCTGGTGTACGCCCTGGTCCCGCACCTCCTGACGGAGTACGTGACGGACTCCGCCCACCTCCCCGTCATCCTCTTCGGCCTGGCCGGCCTGGCCCTGGCGAACGACCCGGACGGCTACTGCGCGGCGGTGCCCACGAGACTGCACGCGCGCAGGGCGGCGGGCGGGGGTGCGGGTGCGGTTCCGCTGCCGAGCAAGATTCCCCCACCCCTCCCCTCCCCGAAACCGGGGGCAGGCCCCCGGACCCCCGAAGTGCCCACGCCGGACGCGGCGCAGGCGTACAGAGGCGAGCCCAGCGCGGCACGGGCGGATGGGCAGCCCGGCAGCGTGCAGGAACCCGCGCTCGAGCTGTGTGGTGTCTGGGCCGGGTATGGCGGGGCTCAGGTCGTGCAGGGGGTTGATCTCGTCGTGCGGAGTGGGGAGATCGTCGTGTTGCTCGGGGCGAACGGGGCCGGGAAGTCGACGGTGTGCCGGGTCGCTGCCGGGGCGGTCCCCGTCGCGCGGGGGCGGGTGGTCGTGCGGGGGCGGGAGGCTACCGGGGACTCGGTCGTGGGGCGGGCTCGGCGGGGGGTGTTGCTCGCGCCGGAGGGGCGGGGGATCTTCGCGGGGCTTTCCATCGAGGAGAACCTGGCGCTCCAACTGGACGGCAAGGACGACCGGGACGCCGTGTACGCGCGGTTCCCCGCGCTCGCCGCGCGCCGCAACGTACCCGCCGGCGCCCTGTCCGGCGGCGAGCAGCAGCTGCTCGCGCTCGCCCCGCTGCTCCAGCGCCCGCCCGCCGTCCTCGTCGCCGACGAGCCCTCGCTCGGCCTGGCCCCCCGGGTCGTCGAGGAGGTGCACGGGCTCCTCACCGAGCTCCGGGCCGGCGGCACCGCGCTCCTCCTCGTCGAGGAGAAGGCCGCCGACGTGCTCGGCATCGCAGACAGCGTCGCGTACCTCGCGCGCGGCGCCGTCGCCTGGTGCGGCCCCCGCGCGGACGTGAACCCCGACCGGCTCACCGAGGCGTACCTGGGATGGAGGGCCGGCGTATGAGCGAGCCCCTGCTGGAGGCGTCCGGGATCGGCGTGCGGTTCGGCGGCGTGCGCGCCCTGCACGACGTCCGGATCGCCGTCCGTCCCGGTGAGGTCTGCGGCCTCATCGGGCCGAACGGCGCCGGCAAGACCACCCTGTTCGACGTGCTGTCCGGCATCCGCCGCCCCGACGCCGGCCGCGTTCTCCTCGCCGGCGCCGACGTCACCCGCCGCTCCCCCGCCTGGCGGGCCCGGCACGGCATGCGCCGGACCTTCCAACGGCAGCAGCTCTTCGGCCAGTTGACCGTCGCCGACAACCTGGTGGTCGCCCAGGAGGGCGGCCGGTGGCGGCGCGGCGGCTCCGCGCGCGCCC
>NZ_DATCVQ010000139.1:0-15596 GCF_036566765.1 Streptomyces sp. | reverse complement strand
CAGCGACCTGACGGACTCACGGACTTACGGACACACGGACTTACGGACCAGGAAGGCATTACGTCAGACATGGACGCCGTCGACAGGCAGCTCATCCAGGCCCTGCGCGAGAACGGCCGGGCTTCCTACGCCGAGCTCGGCCGGCTCGTGGGGCTCTCGGGACCGAGCGTCACCGACCGGATCAACCGCCTCGAGGCGGCCGGCGTGATCACCGGCTACCGGGCGACCGTGGACGCGGCCTCCCTGGGCCTGGGCGTCACCGCGCTCATCGGCATCCAGCTCTCGGACGCGGTGGACCACGAGGACGTGGCGTACCGGCTGCGGGAGCTCCCGGAGATCGAGGACTGCTGGTTCATCGCCGGGGACGACTCGTACATGCTGAAGGTCCGGGCGCCCGACGTGGACGGGCTGGAGAAGACCATCCGGCGGCTGTCGGGGACCAAGGGCGTCTCGCGCACCCGGACCACGATCGTGCTCTCCACGAAGTGGGAGAACCGGGTCGGAGAACTGCCCGAAGAGGACTGAGAGTACGGTGGTGGAGCCTTTTTGTGCCTGATTGCAGATGAGAGTGGAGGCGGCCGTATGGACGCGGGGCTCAAGCGTGAGCTGGAGCAGAAGGTCCGTGCCGGGGAGCGGCTGAGCCGTGAGGACGGCATCGCCCTGTACGAGTCCGACGACCTCGCCTGGCTCGGCGGCCTGGCCCACGAGGTGCGGACCCGTAAGAACGGCGACGTCGTGCACTTCAACGTGAACCGTCACCTCAACATGACGAACGTGTGCACCGCCTCCTGCGCGTACTGCTCCTTCCAGCGCAAGCCGGGCGAGAAGGACGCGTACACGATGCGCATCGAGGAGGCCGTCCGCCTCGCCAAGGCGATGGAGAACGAGAACCTCACCGAGCTGCACATCGTCAACGGGCTCCACCCGAACCTGCCGTGGCGTTACTACCCGCGGTCGCTGAGCGAGCTCAAGAAGGCGCTGCCGAACGTCTCCCTGAAGGCGTTCACGGCCACCGAGATCCACCACTTCGAGACGATCTCGGGGCTCAGCGCCTCGGAGATCCTCGACGAGCTGATCGAGGCCGGCCTGGAGTCGCTGACCGGCGGCGGCGCGGAGATCTTCGACTGGGAGGTCCGCCAGCACATCGTGGACCACCGCACCCACTGGGAAGACTGGTCGCGCATCCACCGCCTGGCGCACGAGAAGGGCCTCAAGACCCCCTCGACCATGCTCTACGGCCACATCGAGGAGCCGCGCCACCGCGTGGACCACGTGCTGCGGCTGCGCGAGCTGCAGGACGAGACGAACGGCTTCCAGGTCTTCATCCCGCTGCGCTACCAGCACGACTTCGTGGACATGCAGGACGGCAAGGTCCGCAACAAGCTCCAGGCGCGGACCACGATGGCGACCGGCGCGGAGGCCCTGAAGACCTTCGCGGTCTCCCGTCTGCTCTTCGACAACGTCCCGCACGTCAAGGTCTTCTGGGTCATGCACGGCGTGCAGACCGCCCAGCTCGCGCTCCAGCACGGCGCGGACGACATGGACGGCTCGGTCGTCGAGTACAAGATCACGCACGACGCGGACAACTACGGCACCCCGAACAAGCTGGGCCGCGAGGACCTGCTGGAGCTCATCCGGGACGCCGGCTTCCGCCCGGTCGAGCGCAACACCCGGTACGAGATCATCCGCGAGTACCCGGGCCCGGACGCCGACCTCCGCGAGTCGCCGCAGCCGATGCGGGTCTGAGGCCCTGCGGGCCGTCCGCTTTGTGCCCCGTGTTTCACTGGTCGGGCACACCCGCTGAGTGAATGAAAGGGGCCGTCATGTCCGATCAGGGCACGGGCGCCGCGACCCTCCGGTACACCCTCATGCGGCTCGGCGTCTTCGCCGGCTGCTTCTTCGCGCTGTGGGGTCTCGTCTACGTCGGCGTACTGCCGCGCGGCCTGGGCGACTCGAACCTGCTCTGGGTGCTGCTGCTCTCCATCGTGATCTCCGCGCCGCTCAGCTTCGTGCTGCTGCGCAAGCAGCGGGACGCGATGTCGGAGCAGATCGTCACCAAGGTCGACAAGGCGAAGGGCCGCCTGGAGGCGGCCCGTTCCCAGGAGGACGCCGCATAAGCGGCGCGTAAGGTTCCTCACACCGCAGGACACCCCGGGCGGGGGCGCGAAGGCGCTCCGGCCTGGGGTGTCGTGGTTTTCAGGCTGTTTCGCGCTACGGCTGGCGCGCCATCGCCTCAAAGAACACCTTTGAGGTTCTCAAAGTTCAAGTGTTAACGTACCGACCATGAAGACAGCAGTGCGCCTCCCCGATGCCATGAGCACCCCGCTCGTGGCGCGCCTGCATGTCGATCTGTGCCGCTGTATGTCCGCGGTCTGTTGCCGCGAGCTCTGACCCCGGCAGCCATGCAGCGGCGCCGCCCCGTGAGCGCGGGCGCCGCACCCATTTCCCCGTATCTCGTATCCCCCTGCGATACGCACCTGTGGAGTGTGTTTCTGTGTCCGCGTCCGCAACCGCGCCCGCGCCCGAATCCGGGACGAAGTCCTCGTCCCGGATACCCAAGTTCCCCTTCTGGGCCCAGATCGTGGCCGGTCTGGCCATCGGCGTCCTGCTCGGCTGGCTCGCCCGCAGCCAGGACGTCTCCTGGCTGAAGGAGACCCTGACCCAGGTCGGCGGCATCTTCGTCCAGCTGCTGAAGCTGGCCGTCGCGCCGCTCGTCTTCTTCGCGATCCTGGTGTCGATCACCAACCTGCGGAAGGTCAACAACGCGGCCCGGCTGGCCGCGCAGACCCTCGTCTGGTTCATGATCACCTCGCTGATCGCGGTCGCGATCGGCCTGGCGATCGGCCTGATCACCAACCCGGGCTCCGGCACCGGCCTCACGCCGAAGGACGGCAAGCTGCCCGAGCACCAGGGCAGCTGGATCGACTTCCTGACCGGCATCGTGCCGACGGACGTCATCACCCCGTTCACCGAGCTGAACGTCCTGCAGATCGTCTTCATGGCCGCCGTCGCCGGCATCGCCGCGCTGAAGCTCGGCGAGAAGGCGCAGCCGATCCTGACGCTGTCCGAGTCGGTGCTCGAGCTGTTGCAGAAGGCCCTGTGGTGGGTCATCCGGCTCGCCCCGATCGGCACCGCCGGCCTCATCGGCAAGGCGATCGTGACGTACGGCTGGGACCTGATCGGCAAGTACGCGACCTTCACCGCCGACGTCTACATCGGCTGCGCGCTGGTGCTGTTCGGCGTGTACCCGCTGCTGCTGGCGACGGTCGCCAAGGTCAACCCGCTGCAGTTCTTCAAGGGCGCCTGGCCGGCCATCCAGCTGGCCTTCGTCTCCCGCTCCTCGGTCGGCACGATGCCGGTCACGCAGCGGGTCACCGAGCGCCTCGGCGTCCCGAAGGAGTACGCGTCCTTCGCCGTGCCGTTCGGCGCGACGACCAAGATGGACGGCTGCGCCGCGATCTACCCGGCGCTCGCCGCGATCTTCATCGCGCAGATCTTCGACGTGCAGCTGGGCATCAAGGAGTACCTGCTCATCGCCTTCGTCTCGGTCATCGGCTCGGCGGCCACCGCCGGTCTGACCGGCGCGACGGTCATGCTGACCCTGACCCTGTCGACCCTGGGCCTGCCCCTGGAGGGCGTCGGCCTCCTGATGGCGATCGACCCGATCCTGGACATGATCCGCACGGCTACCAATGTGGCCGGCCAGGCGCTGGTCCCGGTGGTCGTCTCGGCCCGCGAGAAGATCCTGGACCTGAACGCCTACAACGCCGCCTCGGCCTCCCCGATCGAGGACCCGGAGCCGGCCGACGTCGAGCGAGAGGTCGCGGTGCCTGTCGCCGCGTAAGACCTGCGCCCTTACGACGACAGAAGCGCCCCGGACCCACGACGGTCTGGGGCGCTTCGGCGTGCGGTCTTGGAGGTGAGGGCATCAACCGATCCGAGGAGGCACTCCGCGGAGGGCATCAACCGATCCGAGCAGGCACTCCGCGTGCGCCCTCGAGGATCGCGCCCGACAGCTGTGCGCCCGCCAGCTTTGCCCCGGTCAAGTCTGCGTTGCTCAGGTCTGCATGGGTCAGGTTTGCGCCGCGCAGGTCGGCGCCGGCCAGGTTCGCGTCAGTCAGGTCCGCTGCGATCAGGATCACGTCGCGCAGGTCCGCGGTGCTCAGGTCTGCGCGGATCAGGGTCGCACGGGTCAAGTCGGCGCTCGAGTCGGCCGCACTGGTTTCGCTGGCTTCTTTGGCCCTGCCCAGGTGCGCGTGGTGAAGGTTCGCTTCGTCGAGGTCCGCGCCGGTCATATCGGCCGCGCCCAGGCGCGCGTCGGTCAAGTTGGCACCCCCGAGAAAGGCGTGCCGCAGGTCCGCGTTCGGCAGCTTCACGCCGAGCATGTTCGCTTTGACGAGGGACGCACCTGAGAGGTCGAAATTCTCGAGCCCTGCGTCTCGGAGGTCCGCCCCGGTGAAGTCCGCGAAGCGAAAGTTGATGCGTCTGGGCATGCCGCCTTCCGTGAGTCCCACTTCACGCTCCAGGCCGCGCAGATCAACGCTGCTCAGTTCAACTCGGTACAGCGGCTTCCCGTCCTGGGTCACCTCCCGGTCGGCGGACCGGTTGCCCAGCACCGAAATTACAGCCGCTACGTCGGTAGGTGGTCTGTATTCCTCTGCCGGCCTGAAGCCACTGACCGGAACGGGAGCATGCTGGCGTACGTACGCGGACAACACCGAGACGACAGTGGGCTGATCTCGAGAAGAGTCCTGCATGATGCGTTGTAGGGCGTAGATGCCCCCTAGGCGCACATCCAACGACGCTGATCCCAGATTGGTGATCGCGGCGTTGAACCGGGTCGTGATCTGTCCCTGCTCGGAGATCTGCAGATCTTTGTTGGTCTGACCCACCGACATCCACGTGAACAGCAGGGCGACGAGCGCAGCCAGTCCCGGCAGCATGGCCGCTGCGAGTGCCAACCACGTCAGCCGGCTACTGCCACTGTCACGGCCCGGCCCGATGAAGCGGCTCCGTCGCCCTCGATGGTCCCTGGCGGCCCGTCGACGTGCGATCCGGCGGAGTTGTGCGGCGGCAGACGGCTCGGTCATCCACTCATGACATACCAGGAAACAGTGCCCACTTCTCTGCCACGCTGTCTTAGCACCCGATCAGAACTGTCCGGAAGGGGCCTCAGGGTCGACTGAAGTGCGTTTGTAATGACACGCGTAGGGATAGGGGTCCCCGCCGTCCGCGTGGACAGTCCCATCCATCTGCAGCTCTCCATGCTCCAAATAGAATGACAGGATCTGGATGTCGTTGTGATTCTTGAAACGAAGTACCAGATAGGGTGGCAGGCCAGGGTCTTTGTTGACCCCATGCCATTTCCCGTCGGATGAACGGCGTGTCACCTGAAACGACTCCGGACCGGGGCCTTCCCACGCGACTGGAAAGCCTTTGCTGGAGAAGGTGTAATCGTCACGTAGTCGAACTATTGGCGATCCGCATTTCCGCTCCCCGTCCCATCGGCCGACCAATTGGGAATGAGTTACGGCCTTTGGAGTGACGGCGGGTTTGCCTGCCTCGCAAGAGGACGGGACGAGCGCCGTCACGGTGGCAGCTGCAAGGCTTGCGCCGATGCGAAATATGTCGGATTTCACGCTATCTGCTTCCGGCCGCGTTTTGGATGGCGCCCAGCGTGCGCGATCGATGGGCTCAACAACTCACGCCGTACTCTGGCACGAAGTTTGAACACGTTCAAGCTTCAGTCGTCGGCGGCTGCCCTTCACGCCCACCCGACTCGAACGCCCGTTCAAGGGTGGCGGGTTCTGGCCTATGATCTTGGTCGAATCAGTCGAAGCCGTTCATCCCTGGGGGGAAGCATGAACTTGCGCAAGAAGGTCGCCACCACTGCCGCGGCCGCCGGCCTGGCGTTCGCCGGTGTGCTCGGGTCCGCCGGTCAGTCGTTCGCCGCGTCGAACGGCCAGCAGATCCACTTCCACGACAGCAGCACCGTCGTCTACTCGATCCGCATCCAGGGGTACAACCAGAACGGCCAGGCGGCGTCGGGATGCTTCCAGACCCCGAGCAAGGACACCTGGGTCGGCGGCTGGTGGTGGAAGGGGGAGGTCAACGTCACCTTCTACAAGAACAACTCCTGCTCCTTCGCCACGTATTACGGCGAGACGAACGCGTGGGTGCCCACCTCGCAGAGCGGTGACTGGGTCTCCGTCTACTCCTGACCCTCGCATCACACCCGTAGCGCCTCCTGATCGGCGATGTGCCCCCTGGCCCCTTCGGGCCGGGGGGCACGTACGCTTTCGGCGAGAGTCAGCGGCAGGTGGGGGCGGAAAGATGTCCGACGTGGGCGGCGCGAGGGCCAAGCGGATGCCGCGGGCGGTGCGCGAGCAGCAGATGATGGACGCCGCCGTGCAGACGTTCGGGCAGCGGGGCTACCAGGCCGCGTCCATGGACGAGATCGCCGAGCTGGCGGGGGTTTCCAAGCCGCTGGTGTACCTGTACCTGAACTCCAAGGAAGAGCTGTTCGTCGCGTGCATCCGGCGCGAGACGAAGACGCTCCTCGAAGCCGTGCGGGCGGGCGTCGAGCCCGGGCTGCCCGCGGACAAGCAGTTGTGGGCGGGTCTGTTGGCCTTCTTCACCCACACCGCGGAGAACCCCGACGGGTGGGCGGTGCTCAGCCGGCAGGCGCGGACGGAGCCGTTCGCGGCGGAGGCCGCGCTGATGCGGGACGAGATCGTGGCGTACGTGGCCACGCTCATCGGGGCCGCGGCCCAGGAGACCCACCGGCAGACCCAGCGCGACCCCGAGCTCGCCGAGCGCGACGTGGCCGGCCTGTCCCAGGCCCTCGTCGGCGCGGCGGAGTCGCTGGCGATCTGGGCCAACGAGACGCCGGGGATGACCGCCTGGGAGTCGGCGGCCACCCTGATGAACTTCGCCTGGGCGGGCCTCGGCAACCTCATGCAGAGCGAGCGCTGGTCTCCCCGGTGAGGTACACCCGGTCCGCCGCGCCGCGCAGTTGGAACCGCCCCGCGCCGTCAGCCGCGTAAGTCACGGCTGCGGGCAGCAGTACGGGCGCCCGAAAGTCCGCGCGTACGTTGTCGACCTCGCCCCCGTCACGCTCGACCTCGGCCACGCATCGCGCGAACGTCCACATGCCGTGCGCGATGGCCCGGGGGAACCCGAACGCGCGGGCGGTGAGCGGGTGGAGGTGAATCGGGTTCCGGTCGCCGGAGACTGCGGCGTATCGCCGCCCGAGGTCGGCGGGCAGCCGCCACTCGGCGAGGGCGGTGTGGCCACCAGGGCCTTCGCTGGGCCTCCTGTCCGTGCCCTGCGCGGCCTTCCCCCGCGCGTGCCGCGCCAAGTACCCGCTGCGGGACTCCCACACCAGCTCGCCCGCGACGCGCGCCTCGGTCGCCATCGTGACCTCGGCGCCGCGTCGGTGCGGTGCGAGCGACTCGGCGTGGACGGCGATCTCCAGCCGGTCGTCGACGGTCAGCGGCGCGTGCCGCTCGATCGTGATCCAGGTGTGCACGAGCCCGAGCAGCGGCAGCGGGAAGCCCCGTCGGCTCATGATCCGCATGGCGAGCGGGAAGCCGAGCAGGTGGGGGTAGGGGAGCGGGAGGCCTGCGCCCCGCGTGAAGCCGCACAGCTCCTCGTACCGCGTCAGGCGGTCCTTGGGGACGGTCGTCTCGCGAGTCAGGCGGGTCTTCGGGAGGGTCGCCGTCGCGTCGGGGCGCTTGAAGGGGGACGTGGCGACGGCCCCGGCCAGGGACAGCAGGGCGCCCATTGCAAAGCGGTCGGCGGAGGTTCCGGTGGGCTGCGGACAGCGGTCGGCGGAGGTTCCTGTGGGCTGCGGACAGCGGTCGGCCATTGTCCAGGCTCCCTGCGCGGTCGTAGATTTACCCCAGGGTAAGGTTACTTCGGGGTCAGGAGCCGGTCGAGACGCACACCCCCCGCAGCGTCCGCCGCGTCGCCGTCATCAGCGGCAGCCGGATCCCCTTCGCCGCGCCGCTGTGCCCCCGCACAGTTTGAAGATCGCGGGGCCGTCTCTCGCGACAGGACATCCCTTCTCGGCCACCGGTGCCCGTATGGTGGCCACGCTCGCCAAGCCGTTGCCGGAGCGGGACGCCCCGGCCGTGGCCTGATCTCGATCTGTGCGGCGGGCGGCCAGGGCGTGACAGCGATCCTCGAACGCCCCTGACACACACGTCTCTTCGGTGGCACGACCACCCCGCCCCTCCCTTCAGCACCACCGCACCAGGAGCCCGCACGCCCCGACCCCCACCGCCCTCCGACGAACCCGAGGAGCCGCACGTGTCCGTCGCCCCCGACCCACCCGCCCCCGTCCCACCCCGCACCCTCCTCGTCGACGGCCGCGTCCGCGAGGCCTACGTCCCCCCGCTCGTCGCCCGCGTCCGGCGCGGCTCGCTCGCGGACCTGCCGTACGAGAACGCCCGCCAGGCCCCCGACGACGTCGTCCTCTCCCGCAAGCGGCCCGACGGCACGTGGGAGGACGTCACCGCCGGGCGCTTCGCCGCCGAGGTGCACTCCGTCGCCAAGGGGCTCATCGCCGAGGGGCTCCAGCCCGGCGACCGGCTCGCGATCATGGCGCGGACGTCGTACGAGTGGACCCTGCTCGACTTCGCCGCCTGGGCCGCCGGCCTCGTCACCGTCCCGGTCTACCCGACCTCCTCCGCCTTCCAGACCCGCTGGATCCTCCAGGACTCCGGAGCGGTCGCCTGCGCCGTCGAAGGCATGGACCAGGCACGGGTCGTCTCCGCCGAACGCCGTCAGATACCCGGCCTCACCCACCTCTGGGTCTTCGGCACCGGCGCGATCGACAAGCTGCGCCGGGCCGGCGCGCACGTCCCCGACGAGGCCGTCACCGCCCGCCGCGGCCTGCTCACCCCCGACACCATCGCGACCCTGATCTACACCTCCGGAACCACCGGCCGTCCCAAGGGCTGCGCCCTCACCCACGCCAACTTCTTCGCCGAGGCCGACAACGCCGTCGAGCTGCTCCACCCGGTGTTCAAGCAACTCATCGGCAAGGAGCCCCCGTCCACGCTCCTCTTCCTCCCCCTGTCCCACGTCTTCGGCCGGGTGGTCTCCATCGGCTGCCTCCGCGCCCGGGTCCGGATCGGCCACGCGCCCTCGATCGAGGGCGACGACCTCCTCGACGACCTGGCCGGCTTCCGTCCGACGTTCCTGGTGGCCATCCCGTACGTCCTGGAGAAGGTCTTCAACTCCGCCCGCGCCACCGCCGAACGCATGGGCCGGGCAAGCTCCTTCGACCGCGCGTCGAAGGTCGCGCGGCGGTACGGCGAGGCCCGCGAGGCCGCCGCGCCGTCGTTCTCCCTGAAGGCCCAGCGGGCGGTGTACGACCAGCTGGTCTACCGACGCATCCGGGCCGCCCTCGGCGGCCACGTCCGGCATGTCATCTGCGGCGGATCACCGCTCGGGCAGCGGCTCTATGCGTTCTACGCGGGCGCGGGCATCGAGGTGTACGAGGGCTACGGCCTCACCGAGACCACCGCGGCCGCCACCGTCACCCCGCCGCAGCGCCCCCGGGCCGGCACCGTCGGCTGGCCGCTGCCCGGCACGGCGGTGCGGATCGCGGACGACGGCGAGGTCTGGCTCCACGGCGGCGTCGTGTTCGCCGGCTACTGGGACGCCCAGCAGGGCGCGGCCCTGCCGTACACGGCCGACGGCTGGTTCCCCACCGGGGACCTGGGCAGCCTCGACCAGGACGGCTACCTGCGGATCACCGGCCGGAAGAAGGAGATCATCATCACCTCGGCCGGCAAGAACGTCGCCCCGGCCCCGCTGGAGGACTGGCTGCGCGCCCACCCGCTGATCGGCCAGTGCGTCGTCGTCGGCGACAACCGCCCGTACGTGACCGCGCTCATCGCCCTCGAACACGACGGCCTCGCCCACTGGCGGCGCATGCGGCAGAAGGACCACATCTCGCTCGCCGACCTCACCCGGGACCCGGACCTCCTCGCGGCCCTCCAGCGCGCCGTGGACGAGGCCAACCGCCTGGTCTCCCGCGCCGAGGAGATCCGCCGCTTCCACGTCCTGACGCAGGAGTTCTCCGAGCGGAGCGGCCACCTCACCCCGTCCCTGAAGCTCAAGCGCCGTGCGATCGTCCGCGACTTCTCGCGCGAGATCGACGCGATGTACCGGGAGGAAGACGACTCCGTCAGGCGCCGCTGAACGCCAGGATCTCCGGGGCCGCCGCGGCCAGCGTGGCGAAGTGGCGGTGCGAGTCGGGGGTCGGGTCCGGGGCGTTGACCGTCCACACGGTCATGCCCGCGGCGCGCCCCGCCCGCGCGCCCGAGGGCGCGTCCTCGATCACCAGGCAGCGGGCCGGGTCCGCGCCGAGGAGCGAGGCCGCCCGCAGGTACGGGACGGGGGAGGGCTTGCCCTCGGCGACGGCGGCCGCGTCCACGACGAGCTCCGGCACCGGCAGGCCGGTCCGCGCGAACCGCCCCCGCACCCGGTGCTCGTAGTTCGAGGTGACCAGCGCCCACGACCCCGGGCGCAGCGCCGCGAGCAGCTCCGCCGCGCCCGCGAACGCCTCGTACTGCCCGACCCGTACGTCCTCGTCCTCCAGCTCGTGCAGCAGCGCCAGGCAGGCGGCCGGGTCCTCGTCCGGGACGACCTCCGCGAAGGTCTCCACCGGCCGGGTGCGCAGCGCCACTTCGTACACCGCCTCGCCGTCGAGCCCGTACCGCGCAGCCCAAGCGGCCCACATGCGGCGCTGGTTGGCGACGGCGTCCATCAAGGTGCCGTCGACGTCGAAGAGGACGAAGTCCGCAGAGGGGGCGGGGGACGGGGCGGCGGGGTGGTGACCGTTCATGGCCGAGATCGTACGGTAGGCCGAATTGTTGCCCGGGGGCCCAAGACGGCCCTGGCCGGATCCCGTAACGTTGGCAGGCTTGAACTGTTGTGCGGAAACGGACGGTTGGGGGGAATCGTGTCAGCGGTAGGCGGTGGCATGTACGTCGGCGGGGGCGCGGGATATGTGCCTTTGGGAGGGGGCGGGCGGCGCAGCCTGCCACGCGTCCTCTTCGTTACGCGCATCTTGCTCCACATCCTTCTCGCGGCGACCGTCCTCGGCGGGTTCGGGCTGTTCGCCTCCGCCCTCGCGTCGGACGCGGTCGAGGCGGCCCTTCTCGGCTTGCTGGCCTGGGGGGCCGTGCCCGGCGTCGCCGGGTGGTGGCTGGGCCGCCGGATCTGGAAGGGCGGCGACCGCGTCCGGTACGGGCTGCTCGGCGTCCAGGCATGGCTGATTCTCGGCGGTATCGGGAACATAGCCGCCGGCTCCGTGCACGGCTTCACCGAGATCTTCATCCCGACGCTGATCGTCTACTTCCTCACGCGTCCGGAGAGCGTGGCGTGGTTCCGGCTCGCGGAGAGCGAACGGCAGGACGCACCGGATGCGTTGTTCCGGCCGAACCGTGACCGTGGGCAGGGTGCGGTCGAGTACACCGGAATGATCATTCTGGTGGTCGCGATCATCGCGGCGCTGCTGATGACCAATGTCGGCGGGACGATCGCCGACGGTTTCCGGTCGGCGTTCTGCACGATCACCGGCACGGCCTGTCCGACAGGGGGCGGCGGCGAGACGACCCAGGCGGGCCCGGGTCAGGACACCAACCCGAACGGCGACGGCTCGACGACCGGCGGCGACAGCGCGGGCGCGACGGGCGGTACGGGTGGCACCGGAGGTACGGGTGGCACCGGCGGTACTGGTGGGACGGGTGGGACGGGTGGCACCGGGGGTACGGGTGGCACCGGCGGCACAGCCGGCACCGGCGGCACCGACGGCCCCACCCTCCCCGGCCAGAACAAGAGCGGCCACGGCCCCGACGGCAAGCCCACCGACACCCCCGACACCTACCCCGAGCCCGGGGCCGAGCCCGAGGCCAAGTACGACCAGATCGACGTCTCCGGCGAGGGCGACAAGGGCGGCGACAAGCCCAAGGAGCAGGAGGACTGCAGCGGCTGGGGCTTCTTCGGCTGTGCCTGGGACCGCACGTACCAGGTCGGCGCGGGCCTGTTCGTCGACGGTGTCTGGGGCGACATCAGCGGCATCATCGACCTCTTCAAGCCGGAGACCTGGTCCGGCATCAAGGACTACGGCATCCAGCTCGGCGACCAGTGGGTGAAGGACTCCAAGGACGCAAGCTCGAAGTGGGACAAGGGCGACTACCTCGGCGCGCTCGGCGACTGGGGCAAGGCGTCGTGGAACACCGGCGTCACGGTCGCCGACGACATGTTCGTCGGCGACGAGGTCCGCGAGCGCTGGAACAACGGCCAGAAGACCCGCGCCGTCACCGACGTCGTGTGGAACGTCGGCTCGATGTTCATCCCGGGCTACGACGTCGCCAAGGTCATCGGCCGGTTCGGCAAGCTCGGCAAGGTCGGCAAGGTCGCCTCCGAGATCGCCGAGGCCGCGGACAAGGCCGGCGACGCCTCCAAGCGGGCCAAGAAGGCCGCCGACGCCGGCGACGTCTCCGGCGCGCAGAAGGCGGCGAAGGAGGCCGACGAGGCGGCCGACGAGGCCGAGGACAAGGCCCGCAAGACCGGCTGCAAGATCGCCTCCGGACCTCTGACACCCCGTCCCTTCAACGGAGTTCCCGGCTCCGGTACGGGCGTCCTGGCCGCCGCCGGTTCGCCGGACCACGTGATCCTCGCCGACGAGGAGTGCGACGCGGAGTCCGAGGCGAACGCCCGCAAGGCCCGCGAGGAGGCCAACAAGGCGTGGGTCGAGCAGAAGCGCGCGGAGGAGCCGGAGCGCGCCCGCAAGGCGGCCGAGAAGCTGAAGAAGCACCCGGACCCGGAGCGGAACGACACCAGCGACCCGCGGAACTACCAGGACCCCGAGTGGGCCAAGGACCTCGCGAACCGCACGCTCGGCGACACCGACCTGGGCGACGGCTACTGGGCGAGCCGGGACCGCAACCCCAAGCCGAACTGGGTCAACGAGTCCTGGCTGCGCTACCAGGAGCAGGTCACCGGCACCCGGCGCGGTCAGGAGTACGTCGTCCCGCACCCCAAGGAGGGCGAGCTGCCGGTCGAGTACGACGGCTGGGACTCCACCCGGCAGACCTACCTGGAGGCCAAGAACGGCTACGACAGCTTCCTGTCCGAGCCGAACAAGACCGACCTGACGCCGTCCGGCAAGAACACCTTCGTCGCCGAGGCGAAGCGCCAGGTCGAGGCGGCCAAGGGCAAGCCGGTCGAATGGCACTTCTCCAACGAGGAGGTGGCCAAGGCGGCCCGCAAGGCGTTCCGCGAGGAGGGCCTGGACATCAAGGTGGTCTACACGAAGCCGGAGAAGCCCGCCGGGGACCGCAAGCCGGAGCAGTTCGACCCGAAGGAGTAGGAGCGCGCAGTAGGGTCGGATCCATGCGACGTGTTGTGGTGCGGGGCTTCTGGGGCCCCCGTGAAGAGTCGGTCGAGGAGCTCGCCGTCCGCTGGACGCGGGCCCTGGACCAGGTGACGCGGCTGCTGCCGCCCGAGGGCGGCGGCGCGTGGGAGTTCCGCCGGGTCGGCGCGTCCGGCCCGGCGGCCGTCGTGACGCCCGACGAGGCGTCCCTGACGGCGGCCCTGCGCGCCACGCAGGCGGCCGACGGTTGGTCGAGCCAGTCCGGCACGGATCTGCGGCTCGTCGCCAAGGACGCGGCGGGCCGGCAGATCGAGATCGGCGGACGGGCGGGCGCGGCGGCCGAGTTCGTCCTCATGGCGATGCTGCTCACGGTCAAGACCCCGGACGGCGAGCAGGCCCCGGAGACCGAGCTGCTCGCCGCGCTCGCGGAGGCGTGGGACCCGGACTTCGGCGGCGTCTGCGACGACGACGTCCTCGACACCCTTGAGGACGACGGCGACTTCGCGCCGAGCGACCCGGCGGTCGGCTGGGCCGGCTACCTCTCCCCGCGCCGCGCGGCCCTGATCCCGGCCGACTTCCCGGCCGGCCGCAAGGACCTCCCCGGCGGCGGCGCCCTCCTCGACGTCGCGTCGCCCGACGACACCGGCGCCGTCCTCCGCGCCAACCTCCTCCTCCGCGACGCAGGCGCCCTCCAGCCCCTGCCCCGCCCGATGGACCGGCCCCGGCTGTGACGGACCCACACGCCTTCGACGCCGGCCGGGCGGTGGCGGAGGTCGACGCCCTGCTGACCGCCCCGGTCCCGCCGGAGGGCTTCGCGACCCTCCAGCTCTGGGAGGGCCCAAGCCTGGTCGGCGTGTACGAGGAAGAGTGGGCGGCGGCGGAGGCGACGGCGCAGGGCCGCCTCGCCGCCGTCCGGGGCGCCCTTGACGCCCGCTGGGGCCCGCACCGGAACGTCGGCATGCGGGTCCCGATCTTCCGGAAGATCGACGGCGCCTCGATGCCGCCGCTCTTCCGGTCCCTCGTGGACCAGGACCTCAACGGCGACCTGGCGGTGTGGGGTCCGGTCGGTGACAAGGGCCGCTACGTCGGCGTCTCGCTCAACCAGTGCGACGGCGACGCCCCGATGATCGTCGCGGCGGTCGTCTCTCAGGACCCGATCGTCGAGCTGGAGGACTGACGTCAGCCGGGGGACGTCCCCTCGCTTCGCGCAGGCAACACCTCGTCGACCGCCTGGCCCTTGGGCCGAGTCGGTTCTCCGACTCCACGCTTTCGCCCAGGAGTTAACCGAGAACTGCGGGCGACCCAAGGTGATTGCAATCGCAACCAGCAGTAGGGTCTGATGCATGGAGCGTTTGGTGCGGGCGTTCTGGGGCCCCGGGAAGAGTCCGTCGAGGTAGTGGCCGTGCGGTGGGAGCAGACTTTGGAGTTGCTTGCCACGCATCTTCCGGCGGCTGGTTCCGGTACGGAAACGGACGGCGTGTGGACGTGGCAGCAGATCCACACCTCCGGCCCCGCGACCGAACTGCGCCCAGACGGGGCGTCACTCCAAAACGCGCTGCGGGTAAGGAAGGAAGCGGACGACTGGTCGGATCTCACGGGCTTTGGGCTCGGGCTCGTCGTCAAGGGCGAGCCGGGCTGGGAGATCGACATCAGTGGTTGGGCGGGTGGCAACCCTGACTTCTTGCTCCAGGCCATGCTGATCGACATCAGCTCGCCGGACGAGGCCGAGATCCCCGACGCCGAACTCCTCACCGCTCTCGCCGACGTGTGGGACCCGGACTTCGGCGGTGTCGTCGACGACGACGTGCTGGATGCCCTGGAGGACGACGCGGGGTTCGTCGTCGGTGAGCCTTCCGTCGGCTGGATCGGCTACCTCTCCCCAGGGCGGGCAGCCTTGGTGCCAGGCGATCTGAAGGCGGCGCGCAGAGAGCTGCGTGACGGGGGCGTCGTACTCGAGATCGCCTCGCGCGGCGACACGGAAGCCGTGGTCCAGTCCTACATGCGGCTGCGGGACGCCGGAGCGCTGGAGCCCCTGCCCCGCCCGATGGACCGGCCGCGGTTCTAGAGGCAACGGATGCGACGTGTGGTGCGGGGCTTCTGGGGCCCACGGGTGGAATCGGTCGAGGAGTTGGCGGTGCGCTGGAAGAAGACTCTGGACCGGCTCGCCGAACTTCTTCCAGATGCTGGTGCGGGGACGGAG
>NZ_DATCVQ010000138.1:0-26131 GCF_036566765.1 Streptomyces sp. | reverse complement strand
GCTGAACAACATCGCCGCCGCCAAGGACCGCCCGCTCGTCATCGTCGTCAACGACAACGAGCGCTCCTACGCCCCGACCATCGGCGGCCTCGCCAACCACCTGGCGACCCTGCGCACCACCGACGGCTACGAACGCTTCCTGTCCTGGGGGAAGGACGTCCTGGAGCGCACCCCCGTCGTCGGCAGGCCGCTGTACGAGTCGCTGCACGGCGCGAAGAAGGGGTTCAAGGACGCCTTCGCGCCCCAGGGGCTCTTCGAGGACCTCGGCCTGAAGTACGTCGGCCCCGTCGACGGCCACGACGTCGCCGCCGTCGAGTCCGCGCTGCGCCGCGCCAAGCGGTTCCACGGCCCGGTGCTCGTCCACTGCCTGACCCAGAAGGGCCGCGGCTACCGGCCCGCCCTGGAGGACGAGGCCGACCGGTTCCACGCCGTCGGCGCGATGGACCCGCTGACGTGTCTGCCGCTCACGCCGCCCGCGGGCCCCTCGTGGACCTCCGTGTTCGGCGACGCGCTCGCCGAGATCGGCGGGGAACGGCAGGACGTCGTGGCCCTGACGGCCGCCATGCTCCACCCGGTCGGACTGACGAAGTTCGCCGAGCGCTTCCCCGACCGGGTCTGGGACGTGGGCATCGCCGAGCAGCACGCCGCCGTCTCCGCGGCCGGCCTCGCCACGGGCGGGCTGCACCCGGTCGTCGCCGTGTACGCGACCTTCCTCAACCGGGCCTTCGACCAGGTCCTGATGGATGTGGCGCTGCATCGGTGCGGCGTCACCTTCGTCCTCGACCGGGCCGGTGTCACCGGCGCAGACGGGCCCTCGCACAACGGGATGTGGGACCTGTCGATCCTCCAGGTCGTGCCGGGGTTGCGGATCGCCGCGCCGCGCGACGCCGACCAGCTGCGGGCGCAGCTGCGCGAGGCCGTGGACGTCGACGACGCGCCGACGCTGCTGCGCTTCCCCAAGGAGTCGGTCGGGCCGCCGGTGCCGGCCGTGGGCCGGATCGGCGGCATGGACGTACTGCGCCGGGACGACGCCGCCGACGTGCTGCTGGTCTCCGTCGGCGTGATGGCCGGGGTCTGCCTCGGGGCCGCGGAGCTGCTCGCCGGCCGCGGCGTGCGCTGCACCGTCGTCGACCCCCGCTGGGTCAAGCCGGTCGACGAGGCGCTCGCCCCGCTGGCCGCCGGTCACCGGCTGGTCGCGGTCGTCGAGGACAACAGCCGTACCGGGGGCGTCGGGGCGGCCGTCGGCCAGGCGCTGCGGGACGCCGGGGTGGACGTACCGCTGCGCACCTTCGGCATCCCCGAGCAGTTCCTCGCCCACGCCTCCCGCAAGGAGGTCATGGCCGAGATCGGACTCACCTCGGTGGAGGTCGCCGGCCGGATCGGCGCGGCGCTCGCCGGCCGGGAGACGCTGGACGGTGCGGACCCGTTCGCGGGCGCGGACCCGCTCGTACCCAAGGAGAGCCAGGAATGACGAACGGAGCGACTGGAGCGACCGGAGAGAGTGGAGAGAACGGAGCGACCGGGGCGACCGGTGGGCCTGCGGGCCCCGCCGGTGCCAAGGGCTTCGACCTCGGGCGGCTGCTCGCCGAGCGCGGGGCGGAGCGGTACGAGCTGCACGCGAAGCACCTGAACCACCAGCTGCCGCGCATGCTGCACACCATCGGCTTCGACAAGGTCTACGAGCGGGCCGAGGGCGCCCACTTCTGGGACGCCGAGGGCAACGACCACCTCGACATGCTGGCCGGCTTCGGCGTGATGGGGCTCGGCCGGCACCACCCGGTGGTCCGCAAGGCCCTGCACGACGTCCTCGACGCCTCGCTCCCCGACCTGACCCGCTTCGACTGCCCGCCGCTGCCCGGCCTGCTCGCCGAGCGGCTGCTGGCCCACAGCCCGCACCTCGACCGGGTCTTCTTCGGCAACAGCGGCACGGAGGCGGTGGAGACCGCCCTGAAGTTCGCCCGGTACGCCACCGGCCGACCACGGGTCCTGTACTGCGACCACGCCTTCCACGGCCTCACCACCGGCTCGCTGTCGGTGAACGGCGAGCGGGGCTTCCGGGACGGCTTCGCGCCGCTGCTGCCGGACACCGCGATCGCGCTGGGCGACCTCGACGCCCTGGAGCGGGAGCTGCGCCGCGGCGACGTGGCGGCGCTGATCGTCGAGCCGATCCAGGGCAAGGGCGTGCACGAGGCCCCGCCGGGCTACCTGCGGGCCGCGCAGGACGTGCTGCACAGGCACAAGGCGCTGCTGATCGTCGACGAGGTGCAGACCGGGCTCGGCCGCACCGGCGACTTCTACGCCTACCAGCACGAGGACGGTGTGGAGCCGGATCTGGTCTGCGTCGCGAAGGCGCTGTCCGGCGGGTACGTGCCGGTCGGCGCGACCCTCGGCAAGGACTGGATCTTCAAGAAGGTCTACTCGTCGATGGACCGGGTCCTCGTCCACTCCGCCAGCTTCGGCGCCAACGCGCAGGCCATGGCCGCCGGGCTCGCGGTGCTCAGCGTGATGGAGGACGAGGGGACGGTCGCACACGTACGGCGGGTCGGCGGGCTGCTTTCCGACCGGCTGCGCGCGCTCGTGCCGCGCTACGAGCTGCTGCACGAGATCCGCGGCCGGGGGCTGATGATCGGGATCGAGTTCGGCCGGCCCTCCTCGCTCGGGCTGCGCAGCCGCTGGACCATGCTGCAGGCGGCCCGGAAGGGTCTCTTCGCGCAGATGGTCGTGGTGCCGCTGCTCCAGCGGCACCGGATCCTCACGCAGGTGTCGGGGGACCATCTGGAGGTGATCAAGCTGATCCCGCCACTGATCATCGACGAGGCGGACGTGGACCGGTTCGTGGCGGCGTTCACGGAGGTGATGGACGACGCCCACGGCGGGGGCGGTCTGATGTGGGACTTCGGGAAGACGCTGGTCAAGCAGGCGGTGGCACAGCGCTGACGGGCGGCCGCCAATCGCTGACGGGCGGACGTCCCCGGGTTTTGCCTCTGGGGCAAGAAAGTTGCCTCAGAGGAAAGATCCTGGCGGAATGGGGGCATGGAGCACGAGCACCTCTCCGGGGAGCCCGCCCCGGACGCCGCCCCGGACGTCCTGCCGGACGTCGCCCCGCAGCTGCGCGGTCTGCGCCGCCGCCGCGGGCTGACCCTTGAGGCCGCCGCCCAGCGGGCCGGCCTCTCGCCGGCCCATCTGTCACGCCTCGAGACCGGCCGCCGACAGCCCTCGCTGCCGATGCTGCTGGCCCTCGCCCGCATCTACGGTACGACGGTCTCCGCCCTCCTGGGCGAGGTCCCCGCGGAGCACGACCCGATCGTCCGGGCGGACCGGTCCGAGCCCGTCGAGGCGGACGGCTGGGTGTACCACCAGGCGGGCGGCGCCGGCCGGGCGCTCCAGGCGCTCCGGGTGCACGTCCCGTACGCCACCCGGTCCGACATCGTGCGGGTCCATCCCGGCGAGGAGTGGCTCCACGTGCTGCACGGCCGGGTCCGGCTCGCGCTCGGGGACGCCGTGCACGTACTCGACCCGGGGGACAGCGCGCACTTCGACTCGCTCACCCCGCACCGGATCGGCGCGGCCACCCGCGACGGCGCCGAGCTGCTGTTCGTCCACACGCTGCTGCAGAGCCCCGCCGCCGAGCTGTGCCTCGGCGACGCGACTCCGCACCGGCGTTGATCCACGAGTTCACGCGACCACGAGTCCGTGTGCCTAGCGGAGGTTACTGATATGTCCGACAAGTCCACTGCGATCACCGGTCAGGAACGCGGGAACGGCAAGTTCCCCAAGGGTCTTGTGCTCCGCCTCTTCGCCTACCTGGTGGCCGGCCACCTCTTCGCCGGTTTCCTGTACCTGCTCTTCTCGCTCGGCGGCCAGAACTAGGGAGCAACCGCTGCGGACCCCCTGCGGGGTTTACGCCTCCGTGAGCAGCCGGGCGCGCAGTAGCTCGCGCGTCTCGGCGGAGAGCTTCAGGCCCTCGGTGAGGTAGGTCTCGACGGAGCCGTACGTCTCCTCCATCGTCTCGAACGCGGCCCGCAGGTACTCCACCCGCGCGTCGAACAGCGGGGCGAGCAGCTCCATGACCTCGGGGGCCAGCCCGTCCGGGGCGGTGGAGCTGCGCTGGACCTTGTAGCGGCGGTGCGGCTCGTTCGACTTCACGTAGTCGGCCTCGATGGCCTCCCGCTCGACGCCTACCGCCAGCAGCGAGACCGCGATCGACAGGCCGGCGCGGTCCTTGCCGGCCGCGCAGTGCATCAGCGCCGGCACGCTGTCCTCGGCCATCGCGTGCAGGATCCGGCTGTGCTCCGGCGTCCGCTGGACAATCATCTTCCGGTACGAATCGGACATCCGGCCGGCCGCCTTGCCGTCGCCCAGAATCTCCCGCAGCTGCGCCAGGTCGCCGGTGCGCACCAGCTTCCAGAACTCCTTGCCGTCCGCCGGGTCGTTGAGGGGTATGTTCACGTTCCGCACGCCGGGCAGCTCGACGTCCGCGCCCTCGATCTTGCGGTCGGCCTCATTGCGGAAGTCGAAGACCGTGTGCAGCCCCAGGGCCGACAGGAATGCCGCGTCCTCCGCGGTGGCGTGGGCGAGGTGTCCGCTGCGGAACAGGCGGCCGGGGGCCATGGCCCTGCCGTCCACGGTCGGCAGCCCGGCCACGTCCCGGAAGTTGCGGACCCCCGTCAGCTCGGGCTCGGTCGACGGGGCCTGCGGCGTCTGCTGCGTCACGGATGCTCCTGGTCTTCTGGTAATCGGTTCCTCAGGCAATCATCCAGGGTGGACCCCCTTGGGCGCACCCCCTCGGGCTGGAATGCGCGAACTGTCCGAATTGGGGATTTCGGGATAACGCGCCCTAGTTATAGGTGAGATGGGTTCCGGGGCGTGAGGAGCGTCATAAGCGTGACCGTCCGTGCCTGATCGTCTTTCCCAAATGCCGTGCGCGGAAAGGGAGGCGAAGATCCGTCATCCACGGAGGGTGACCGGAATTCCTGGTGAATATCACGACGGGGAATGCAAAAGGGAAATCGTGGCTTGTTTGCCCCGACCCCGCTCGTCTAGCGTCGCGCTCACTCCGGTCGGACCGCCGAATCCTGCCACCGTCCGGATTCCGCACCCACTCACGTGTGGCAGGAGCGGGGGACCCAGGTAATTCGCCGATCCTCACGCAGAGGACGGCTCGGGGTGAAGTCGCGTACGACTCGCGACCGGACATCTCCAGTCCGAACCCGACAGCTCACCTCGCAGGCGACGGAGAGGAATTCGCCATGCCCGCGAAGGGTAAGCATCGCCGTCCCAAGGCCAATCCGATCACGCGGGGATTCGTCGCCGCCGGCGCCAGCGGCGCCGTCGTCGCCCTCCCGCTGTTCGGCGCCACCGGGGCTCACGCCGCCGAGAAGGCCGCCCCGAGCGTGACCTCCGAGCGGGCCGTCGCCGCCGTGGCCGCCGCGCAGCCGGCCGCCGCTCCGCAGGGCGCCGTCGCGAAGGCCAAGGCCAAGAGCAAGGCCACGATCTACTCCGTCGTCCGCGGCGACTACCTGTCCAAGATCGCCCAGGAGCACCACCTGGCCGGTGGCTGGCACAAGCTCTACGAGGACAACCGCCAGGTCGTCGGCGACAACCCCTCGCTGATCCTGCCGGGCATGAAGCTCACCCTCGGCGCCAAGTCGACCGCCAAGGCCGCCGCGCCGAAGCCCGCCGCGAAGGCCGAGCGCAAGGCCGCGCCGAAGCCGGCTCCGAAGAAGGCCGCGGCCCCCGCCGCCGACGAGACCCGCAGCTCCCGCAGCGCCGAGCGCGCGGCCGCCCCGGCCGCCTCCGGCTGGGTCGCCCCCGTCGACGGCGGCATCTCCACCCCGTACCACATGGCCGGCTCGATGTGGTCCTCCGGCTACCACACCGGTGTCGACTTCATGGCCTCCTCCGGCACGAACGTCCGCGCCGTCGGCGCCGGCACCGTCGTCTCCGCCGGCTGGGGCGGCGCGTACGGCAACGAGGTCGTCATCCAGCACGCGGACGGCTCCTACTCGCAGTACGCGCACCTCTCCTCGCTCGCCGTCTCGGCCGGCGAGAGCGTGCGCGGCGGCCAGCAGATCGGGCTCTCCGGCTCGACCGGCAACTCCAGCGGCCCGCACCTGCACTTCGAGATCCGCACCGGCCCGAGCTACGGCTCGGACGTCGACCCGCTGGCCTACCTGCGCAGCCACGGCGTCTCGATCTGACGCACAGCACAGCGCAACCCCGAAGGCCCGGCGCGTATCCGTACGCGCCGGGCCTCCGGCGTATTCCGGGTTGGACGAATCTTGAACGGTGGCGTATCTCACTGTCCGTCAACCCCTCCTTACGGTCGCGTAGGTCACATGCACGAGGGAAAAATGTGCTCCCGTGGCAGACGATTCGAGATCAAGAGACAGTGACGTATTCGGGTCGTACGCGGCGATCGGCGACAGCTTCACCGAGGGCGTCGGAGACCCCGGCCCGGACGGGAACTACGTCGGCTGGGCGGACCGGTTCGCGGTCCTGCTCGCCGACCAGCTGCCCGAGCACGACGCGTTCCGATACGCGAATCTCGCGGTGCGCGGCAGGCTCCTCGACCAGATCGTGGAGGAACAGGTCCCGCGGGCCAAGGAACTCGCCCCCGACCTGGTGACCTTCTGCGCGGGCGGCAACGACATCATCCGGCCCGGGTCCGACCCCGACGACGTCGCCGAGCGGTTCGAGCGCGCCGTGGCCGACCTGACCTCCGCCGTGGGCACGGTCATGGTCACCACCGGCTTCGACACCCGGGACGTGCCGGTGCTCAAGCACCTGCGCGGCAAGATCGCGACGTACACCGCGCATGTGCGCGCCGTCGCGGACCGCTACGACTGCCCGGTCCTGGACCTGTGGTCGCTCAAGTCCGTCCAGGACAGGCGGGCTTGGGACGACGACCGGCTGCACCTCTCGCCCGAGGGCCACACCCGGGTCGCCCTGCGCGCCGCCCAGGTCCTCGGCCTCCCGGTCCCCGCCGACCCCGACCAGCCCTGGCCCCCGCTCCCGCCGCGCGGCCCCCTGGAGGTCCGCCGCGACGACATTCTCTGGGCCCGCGAGTACCTCGTCCCGTGGATCGGCCGCCGCCTGCGCGGCGAGAGCTCCGGCGACCACGTGGAAGCCAAGCGCCCGGACCTCATGCCCCTGTGACCGTCAGCCCGCCCGCCGGGATCCGGAGGACGCTCTTGCCGTGGGTGGCGCCTTCGCGGAGGCGCTGGACCGCGAGGGCGAGATCCGTGGGGTCGTACTCGGCGGTGACGTCGACTCGGATGCGCCCCTGGGCCAGGAGGTCGAGGGCCTGGCCGGCGGAGGCCGCCAGGCGGTCGGGGTGGGTGTGGGCCAGGAGGTTGCTGTTGTAGGTGATGAGCGACTTGCCCTGCATGAGCAGGTCGTTGGTGTCGGCGAGGACGGGGTCGTAGGTGCTGATGTTGCCGTAGGCCACCAGTCGGCCGTGCGGTGCCAGTGCCTGCAGGCTGTCCTGGCGGGTTCGGCCGCCGACCGGGTCGAGGATCACGTCGAAGCGGTCGTCGCCGAGCTCGGTCGGGAACTCGTCGCGCAGGAGGATGCGGTCGAAGCCGAAGCCGGTGGCGTACTCGGCCCTGGTCGCGCTGCCGACCACCCCGACGATCCTTCCCGCGCCGGCCAGTCGGGCGAACTGGGCGGCGAGGGTGCCGACTCCTCCGGCGGCGGCGTGGATCAGTACGGTCTCGCCCGCTTGCACGCGTGCGGCGGTGTTGACCAGGTCGTAGGCGGTGGGAGTGCCCCAGCCGAAGGCTGCCGCCGTCCGCAGGGGGAGGTCGCCGACGGCCAACGCGAGTACCGCGGGGGCCACGACGACCTGGGCGTACGCGCCGGACGTGGTCAGTGCGGTCACGGGTTCGCCCACGCGGCCCTCGTCCACGCCCTCGCCGACCGCGACGATGTGCCCGGACGCCTCGAAGCCGGGGACGAAGGGGCGCGACACGGGGAAGTGGCCGTCCTGGACCATCGTGTCGCCCCACTGGATGCCGGCGTACGCCACCCGGATCGCGACCTCGCCGGGGCCGGGGACGGGCTCGTCGAGTTCGGTGAAGCGGTACTCGTCGTCGCCGCCGAGAATGATCGCCCTCATGAATGCAGCCTCCTGTGCTGACTCAGTATCCTGTGACAGCACAGACGCTATGGCGTCACAGGTACCTGAGTCAACGCAGAATGCTGCGTATGGGAGTGAGAACGTGGCGGACATCCCGGTCGAGGAGTACCTCTGCACCCGCATCAGGCGTGCCGAGCAGGCGCTGATGGCGCACCACGAGGCCGTGCTGCGCGGCCACGGGCTGACCATGACGCAGTACACGGTGCTGCTGACCCTCTCCCGCGAGGGCGGCATGTCCGCAGCTCAGACGGCGCGGTCCTGTGGGGTCACGCAGCAGACCATGGCCACGGTGCTGACCAACATGGCGGGCAAGGGGCTCATCCGTCGCGACCCGTCGCCGGTGCACGCCAAGGTGCAGATCGCGACGCTGACCGATGACGGCCGGGCGGTGCTCGACCGGGCCTACGGCGAGGTGATCGTCCTTGAGCGGGCGCTCACCGCCGCGTTCACGCCCGCCGAGCACGCCTCTCTGTGCGACCTCCTGGACCGCACGACGGCCGTCCTCGTCGAGCAGACGCCGCCCGCCCGCGCCCGTTGACCCCGTCGGTGGTTCAGTCGGCCCGACGGTGGCCGTCGGACAGGCCCAGTTCGCGGGTCAGCGCCTGGTCGGCCCACTCCAGCATCGCGGCGCGGGAGAGGGAGCCGGTGTAGGAGATCATCTGCACGGCGAGCCCGTCGAGGAACGCGGTCAGCCGCCAGGCGGCGGCGGCCGGGTCCTCGCAGGGGAACTCGCCGGCCGCAGCGCCCTCGGCGATGACCGAGGCCAGCGCGGCCTTCCACTGCTGGTCCAGGTCCCCGGCGACGTCCCGCAGCGCGGGCTCGCGCAGCGACGCCGACCAGCCCTCGATCCACAGCCGCCAACCCTTGGCCTGTCCGGTGGGGGCGTACCAGCGCACCGCCGCCCGCAGCCGGCGGACGGCAGTGGTGCGGCGGCCCAGGAGTTTGCGCAGATGGGCCAGGTCGCTCTCGGCGGCGTACGCGAACGCCTCGGCGACGAGCTTCTCCTTGGTCGAGAAGTGGTAGAGGACGAGCGCGTTGCTCACCCCGAGCGCGGCGGCGACGTCGGCGATCCGCACGGCCGCGACTCCGCGTTCCTCGATCTGCGCGACGGCGGCCCGCAGCAGTTCCTCACGCCGCTCCGCCACGCTCAACCGCACTCTCGCCACGCCGTCACCTTACACAGCGCATGACACGGGCATGATCATTTACGCGCCTGGCAGGGGCTCGTGCGCCGCGTACCAGCCGTGCCGCTCCGCGAGCGCCGCCATCCGGTCCTCGGCCAGCGCGTGGGCCGCCGCGCGCGGCGTCGTGTCATCCTTGTCGGCTCGGTCCAGCGTGTCCCCGACCATCGCCCGCATCGCCCGCCGGGTGTGCGCGAAGGCCTCGTCCGCGTCGGGGCCGATGTCGCCGAAGAGGGTCCACCACCACCACGCGTTGGTGCCGGAATTGGCGACCACGTCCGGCAGGACGGTGACGCCGCGGGCCGTCAGCAGCTCCTCCGCCTCCGGCAGTACGGGCATGTTCGCCGCCTCGACGATCCAGCGGGCGGTGATCCACGCCTGGTTCTCGGCGTCCACCGCGTACGAGACCGCGGCGGGCACGAGCACGTCCACGTCCGCGGAGAGCCAGGCGAACCCGGCCTCCGCACGGTCGCCGGGCCGCAGGGCGGCGCGGTTCACCGTGCCGTGCGCGTCCCGCGCGGCGAGCAGCGCCGGCACGTCGAGGCCCGCCGGATTGACGATGGTCCCCCGCTCGTCCGCGACCGCCGTGACCCGCAGCCCGGCCCGGTGCAGGAACAGGGCCGTCGCGCCGCCCATCGTGCCGAAGCCCTGCAGCGCCACCCGCGCGCCGGCGCACGGCTCCCCGGCCCGGTCGAGCACGGCGAGCACCGACTCGGCGACGCCGCAGCCGCCGACGAGCGCGTCCAGGCCGATGCCCTCGACCTCGAGGGCGAACGCGTCGGCGAGCCGTCGCCGGGCCGCCGTCTCGTCGTCGAGCAGCGGGAAGACGGCCTGGACCGGTGAGACGAGCCCGGCCTCGGCGGCCGCCCGGTCGACGAGGTCCTGGGTGAGGCCGAGATCCTCGCCTGTGGTCCAGAAGCGCTCGATGTACGGCCGCATGGCGCGCAGGTAGCGGACCAGCACCCCGTACGCGTCGGGGTCGCGCGGGTCGCAGTCGATGCCGCCCTTGGCGCCGCCCAGCGGGACGTACCGCGCCTCCGGGTCGTAGTGCAGGGCTTCCTTCATCGTCATGCCCCGGGCGAGCCCCGCGACCTCGGCGCGGGTGCAACCTGCCCGCATCCGCAGCCCGCCGCTGGCCACCCCGCGCACCAGCCGGTCGACCACCAGGTACCCGCGGCGTCCGGTGACGTGGTCGGTCCAGCCGACGGACAGCAGGGGGGCGGTGCTCATGAAGGGTGCTCCTAGCGGCTTACTGAACCTTCATTCAGTATTGGAGCGACGCGCGCGGCCTGTCAATGCGCCCGAGGCGGGAGGGGCCGCGCCGGCCCGGGAGCGAGGCGCGGAATTCTTCCGGCCGTTTCGGCCTTGGTATCAGCAGCGGACCGGTCCGGCGCACGCCGTCCGGGCCGCATTGTCGTACCACCCGTCCATAATGGAATCCCGAACCCCAGGAGGTGCTGTGACCGGCGCTGACTCCGCTTCCTCCCTGCGCGCCCGGCTGCGCTCTCTGCGGCCCGAGGCCTTCGGCGCCGATCCCGCGGGAGAGCGGATGGACCGGATCCGCCGCTCGCCCAACTTCGCGGACGGCGTGTTCCAGAACCCCGTGTCCGCGCGGCACCGGCCCTCCGGCTCCACCGCCGAGTTCGCCAAGATCTACTTCCACAAGGAGTCGCGGATCCGCCGCGCCCCCATGGGCACGCTTCCTGTGCACCCGACCACGCTCGCCGACCTGGCCAAGCCCCCGGCCTCCGGCCTGCGGCTCACCTGGATGGGCCACTCCAGCGTGCTCGCCGAGATCGACGGCCACCGGATCCTCTTCGACCCCGTCTGGGGCGACCGCTGCTCCCCCTTCGCCTTCGCCGGCCCCAAGCGGCTGCACCCGGTCCCGCTGCCGCTCGCCGCACTCGGCCCGGTCGATGCGGTCGTGATCTCCCACGACCACTACGACCACCTCGACCTCCCGACGATCAAGGCGCTGGCCACCACCGACACGCTCTTCGTCGTCCCCCTGGGCGTCGGCGCCCACCTGGAGCGCTGGGGCGTGTCGCCCGGCCGGCTGCGCGAGCTGGACTGGAACGAGTCCACGGCGGTCCGCGAGCTGACCCTCACCGCCACCCCGGCCCGCCACTTCTGCGGCCGCGGCCTGCGCAATCAGCAGCACACCCTGTGGGCCTCCTGGGTCGTCGCCGGCCCCGCCCACCGGATCTACCACAGCGGCGACACCGGATACTTCCCCGGCTTCCAGGAGATCGGCGCGGCGCACGGCCCCTTCGACGCCACGATGATCCAGATCGGCGCGTACTCCGAGTTCTGGCCGGACATCCACATGACCCCGGCCGAGGGCGTCCGCGCCCACCTCGACCTTCAGGGCGGTCGCCCGGCGGGCGTCCTGCTGCCCATCCACTGGGGCACCTTCAATCTGGCCCCGCACCCCTGGGCCGAGCCCGGCGAGTGGACGAAGGACGCGGGGGAGGAGGCCGGCCAGTCCGTCGCCCTCCCGCGCCCCGGCCAGCCGTTCGAACCGGCCGGCGCGGTCCCGGTCGACCCCTGGTGGCAGCCCGTCTCCCACCCGATCGCCCGCCCCTGGCGCCGACCCAAGTCGGCGCAGACCCCTGTCGGGACCCGAGGCGGTGATCTCGACCTGGCCGGTGAGCGGTGACTCTTGGGTCGCACGCCTGAGCGTGCCCAGCGACAAGGGTCTCCCGGCCCGCGAGGCACCTGATCGGCTGGGGGCGACGTCGTCGTACGTGTCGTCGCTCATCCCGTCGTGGTAGCCACGTTGCGTCTGGTGCCCGAGTCCTCTCGTCGGTCCTCGTTCGGCCGGTACGCACTCAGGTCGCTGTAGCGCCTGTCGCTTGCGGATGTCGTGCGCGCCAGCGCGCGTACGCGGGGGCGGCGGCGCAGGCGTCCCGGTGGCCGGCCGCGACCCGGTGGAGGATGTCGTCGCTGTGGGCAGCGAGCGGGCCGTCCGCGTGCCAGGCCAGCATGTGCCGGTACCACAGGGGGTTTCCGGTCAGGGGGCGTACGGCGGTGCCCGGGACCTCGAGGAAGGTGGCCTGGCAGAGGCTGACCGCCAGACCCGCGCGGACCAGCTCGATCAGCGGGCGGCCCTCGGCCTCGTACGGGGAGAACGGGTGGCGCCCGGCCGCCGCGCAGAGGGACGACCAGTACTCGCGGGTGCGGTCGCCGTCCGGCCGGGGCACGGCCCAGTCCTCGTCCAGGAGGGCGGCGAGCGGGACCTCTTCCAGCTCGGCCAGCGGATGAGCGGCGGGCAGCAGGGCGAAGACCGGTTCGGTGGCGAGGGGTTGGAGCATCACGCCGTCACGGTGCGGCAGCCGCTGGTCGGGGTGGTCGCCGAGTACCGCCGCCTCCAGCCGGTCCGCCGCCAACTCGTCGAGCAGCGTGACGGGGGAGTGCTGGCAGCGCGTCGTCACCTGGGCGTCCGGCAGTACGGACTTGACGGCCAGGACGAGTTGGCCGAGAAGGGGTGCGCCGACCGAGCCGATGCGGACACGGTCGCAGGCCGACATCCGGCGGGCCGCGCGGGCGGTGTCGGCGATCAGGCCGTCGATGCCGGGAAGGACGGAGCGGGCCCGGTCGAGCACCAGCTCTCCGAAGGGGGTGGCGACGGCCCCCTCCTGCCGTCGGTGGAACAGGACTCCGCCCAGCATGGCTTCGATGCGCCGCAGTTGGGCGCTGAGCCCGGGCTGGGTCATGCCGAGCGAGGCGGCTGCGCGCGTGAGACTGCCGGCCTCGGCGATCGCGCACACCACGCGGAGATGGCGTACCTCCAGATCCATGGCGCGGATGTTATGGACCGACGACAGCTTCCGGACACCCTCGTGCCACCGCAAGCTATGTGAAATGTCACACACCATCGGTTCAGAGGTCGTGATCACGTGAGAGTGCGCCCCTCCGTCCTGCCCGTACGCGCCGTGTTCTGGGCGCCCCTGCTCGCGGCTCTGCTGCTGCTCCTGCCCGGCACCGCCCCGGTGGCCCGCGCGGCCACCGATCCCGTCTCGGCCTGTGCCCTGGACGGCACCACCGGCTGGACGGACGAAGGGCACGACACGGACTGGTCCGTCTTCAAGCGCCCCGCCGGAACGGTCCGGGTCGGCATGATCTTCGTCGACTTCCCCGACGCGCCCGCGACCGAAGCCCCGGCCGATGACGCCGCGCAGCTCACGCCGGGCGCCGACTGGCTGTGGAACGCCTCGTACGGCAAGGCATGGCTCGCCGTCACCCAGCACCGGCAGTGGGCGCGGATGCCGCGCAACTCCACGGACTACGGCTTCGCGCGCGGACTGACCCACGAGACGCACGAGGCCTACGTCAAGGATGCGGTCGCCGCAGCCGATCCGGCCGTGGACTTCTCGCGGTACGACATGGTCTACGTCGTCGCGACACGCAACGCCGCGGCCATCTCCTTCACGCCCACCTACGTCCACGACCCCGGGACGGCGGGCGTCCGGGCCGACGGAACGCTGCTCAAGTGGGCTGTGACCTTCGGCCAGGACATGTGGCACTGGGGGCCCAAGCTGGTGGCCCACGAGACCGGCCATGCCTTCGGACTGCCCGACCTGTACGGCTTCACGGGCACGGACGCCCACCGCTTCGTCGCGGGCTGGGACGTCATGGGGCTCATCGGCGGACGCGGGTCGCAGTTCTTCGCCTGGCACTCCTGGAAGCTCGGCTGGACCGCGGACAGCCAGGTCGTGTGCCGGGCCTCGGCGGGCAGTGACACCGTGTACCTCACCGCGGTCGAGTACGGCAGTGGCACGAAGCTGGCGGTGATCCGCACCGGCCCCGCCACCGCGTACGTCGTGGAGTCGAGACGGGCGGTCCAGGCGGACAGCGGCGCCTGCTCGACCGGCGCGCTGGTCTACAAGGTGGACGCCTCCGTCCCGACCGGCCAGGGGCCGGTCCGTGTCGTCGACGCGAAGCCGAACGCCACTCCGGCGACCGGCTGCCGTTCCCTGGACGACGCCCCCTTCTGGGCGGGGGAGTCGTTCACCGACGCGACCGCCGGCGTCCGTATCGAGGTGCTCGGCGCCGACGGGTACGGGGAGACCGTCCGCGTCACCAAGTGGTAGCCCGGCAGTGACGGCTGTGCCCCGGGACAGATCGTCCCCGGGGCACACCCGTGTGCCGGCCCTCCGCCGTCAGGCGGTCTCGGGGAAGTGACAGGCGACTTGGCGGGCCTCGCCCGGGGCGCCGATCCGCAGAGGCGGGGCTTCCGTGCGGCAGACCGCCTGCGCCTTCGGGCACCGCGGGTGGAAGGCGCAGCCGGGCGGGGGAGCGGCCGGGCTCGGCGGGTCGCCGAGCAGGGTGATCCGCTCCCGGGTCCGCTCGGCGACCGGGTCGGGCAGGGGGACGGCGGAGAGCAGGGCCCGCGTGTAGGGGTGCGCGGGGGCCGCGTACACCCGTTCCTTGTCCCCGATCTCGACGATCCGGCCCAGGTACATCACGGCGACCCGGTCGCAGACGCGCTTGACGACGGAGAGGTCGTGGGCGATGAACAGGTAGGCGAGGCCGAGTTCGCGCTGGAGGCGCTCCATCAGGTTGACGATCTGGGCCTGGACGGAGACGTCGAGGGCGGAGACGGGCTCGTCGGCGACGACGAGCCGGGGGCTGGTGGCCAGGGCGCGGGCGATGCCGATGCGCTGGGCCTGGCCGCCGGAGAACTCGTGCGGGTAGCGGTCGATGTGTTCCGGGATGAGGCCGACCAGTTCCATCAGCTCCGCCGCCCTCTTGCGCGCGTCGGCCGCCGAACTGCCGTGCACCAGCAGCGGGTCGGAGATGATGCGGGCGACGGTCTGCCGCGGGTTGAGGGAGGAATGCGGGTCCTGGAAGACCATCTGGAGGTCCTTGCGGAGCGGCTTCAGCTCGCGCTGCGACAGATGGCCGATGTCACGGCCGTCGTAGCGGACGGATCCGGCGGACGGTTCCAGGAGGCGCACGATCGTGCGCCCGGTGGTGGACTTGCCACAGCCGGACTCTCCCACCAGGCCCAACGTCTCGCCGGCCGTGATGTCGAAGCTGACGCCGTCGACGGCCCGGATCGGGGCGGCGCGCCGCCGCCCGGGGTAGGTGGTCGTCAACTCCCGTACGGACAGGAGCGGTTCGTTCTTCATGGGGCGACGCCTTCGTATGCGGGGAAGTGGCAGGCGACCGGGTGCCCGGCCGGTCCGCCGAGCTCGGGGCGCTCGGTCTCGCAGCGGGAGCGCGCGTCGTCCGGCGCCGCCGCGGCCCGTGGACAGCGAGGGGCGAACGCGCAGCCCGGAGCGGGGGCGAGGAGAGACGGCGGACTGCCGGGGATCGCCCGCAGCGGGGTGTCGTCGTGGTCGTCGAGGCGCGGCAGGGAGTCGAGCAGTCCTCGGGTGTACGGGTGGGCCGGCTCGGCGAACAGAGCGTCCACCGGGGCCTGTTCGGCGGCCCTGCCGCCGTACATCACCAGGACGTCGTGGGCCACCCGGGCGACGACCCCGAGATCGTGAGTGATCATGACGACGGCGAGCCCGCGTTCCTGCTGGATCCGGGCGATCAGTTCCAGGATCTGGGCCTGGACGGTGACGTCGAGCGCCGTGGTCGGCTCGTCGGCGACGAGGAGCTCCGGTTCGCAGGCGAGCGCCATGGCGATCATCACGCGCTGGCGCATCCCGCCCGAGAACTGGTGCGGGTACTCCCCGGCCCGGCGGCGCGGCTCCGGGATGCCGACCTCGGCGAGCGCCTCGACGGCCCGCTCGCGTGCCGCTCTCCGGCGGGAGCCGAAGTGCACCCGGTGGTGCTCGGCGATCTGCTCGCCGACGGTGTAGTACGGGTGCAGGCTGGAGAGCGGGTCCTGGAAGATCATCGCCATCCTCCGGCCGCGCAGCCGGTTCAGCTCGCGCTCGGGCAGCCCGACGAGTTCCTGGCCGGCCAGGGTGACGGAGCCGGCGACCTCGGCGCCGGTGTGCAGGCCGAGTACGGCGAGCGAGGTCACGGATTTGCCGGAGCCGGATTCGCCGACGATGCCGAGGGTGCGGCCGCGCGGGACGTCGAACGAGAGGGCGTCCACGGCCCGGACGGGGCCGCGCGGCGTCGGGAAGGTGACGGTGAGGTCCCGGACGGACAACAGGGCGGTCATCAGTACCTCACTCTCGGGTCGACGACGGCGTACAGCAGGTCGACGGCCAGGTTGGCGACGACGATGAAGGCGGCGGCGAGCAGGGTGACGCCGAGGATGACCGGCTGGTCGCCGGTGGACAGCGCGCCGTAGAAGAGCCGTCCGATGCCCGGGAGTCCGAAGATGGACTCGGTGATGACGGCGCCGGCGAGCAGTCCGCCGAGGTCCATGCCGAAGATGGTGAGGATCGGCGTCATGCCCGCCCGCAGGCCGTGCTTGACGACGACGGTGCGGCGCGGCAGGCCCTTGGCGCGGGCGGTGCGGATGTACGGCTCCGCCATGGTCTCGATCATCGAACTCCGGCTCTGCCGCGCGTACATCGCTGCGTACAGGACGGCGAGCGCGAGCCAGGGCAGCAGCAGGTTCGAGGCCCAGCCGAGCGGGTCGGAGCCGAAGGGCGTGTACGCGGGATAGGGCAGCAGCCCGGCCACCCGGATCAGCCCGTAGATCAGCATGACCGAGGTGAAGTAGACCGGCAGGGAGGCGGCGGCGACCGCCCCGATCATGAGGACCCGGTCGGTCAGGGTGTCCTTGCGCAGGGCCGCCGCGACGCCCGCGGAGAGTCCGAGGAGCAGCCAGATCGCGGCGGCGCCGAGGGCGAGCGAGGCGGAGACCGGGAGCCGGTCGACGAGGAGGTCCCAGACGGCCTGGCTGTTCTCGTACGAGTAGCCGAGGCAGGGGAAGTCGCAGTGCAGGGCGTACTGGCCGCTTCCCATGGTGCGGCCGGTGAAGATGCCGGTGGCGAAGTCGGCGAACTGGCGCCACAACGGCTGGTCCAGGCCCATGTGGGTGCGGATCGCCTCCAGGCGCTCCGCGCTGCACGACTTTCCGCAGGCCGCGGCGGCCGGGTCGGAGGGCAGGACGTAGAAGATGGTGAAGGTGACTGCGGCGATGGCGACGAGGACGCCGACGACGCCGAGCAGCCGGCGGCCGAGGTAGAGGATCACGTGCGGCTTCCTCTCGGGTCGAGGATGTCGCGCAGCGCGTCGCCGAGCAGGGTGAACGCGAGCACCGTGAGGAAGAGACAGAGGCTCGGGACGAGGAAGTACATGGGGTCCGTGTCGTAGAAGGCGACGCTCTCGGCGATCATCTGCCCCCACGACGGCGTGGGGGGACGGACGCCGACGCCGAGGTAGCTGAGGGCCGCCTCGGTGGCGATCATCCCGGGGATGATCAGGGTCGTGTAGGCGATGACCGGCCCGGCGACGCCCGGGAGGATGTCCCGGGTGAGGATGCGCCAGGGCCCCGAGCCGCCGACGCGCGCGGCGTCGACGTACTCGCGGTGCTTGAGCGACAGGGTCTGGCCACGGACGACGCGGGCGATGCCCGGCCAGCCGAACAGGCCGATGACGGCCGTCATCAGCACGATCCGGTTGACGTCTCGGGCTGCCGACATCATCGCGATCATGAAGATGAGGGACGGGAAGGACATGGTCAGGTCCATCAGCCGGGAGAGCACGGTGTCGGTGCGGCCGCCGAAGTAGCCGGCCGCGGTCCCGGCCGCCACGCCGGCGGCCACGACGATCGCGGTGGCGGCGAAGGCGATGAGCAAGGACACCTGGGCGCCGTGCACGACGCGGGCGAACAGGTCGCGGCCGGTGACGGGTTCGACGCCGAGCCAGTGGTCGGCGCTGATCCCGCCGAGCGGGCCGAGCGGGAGGCCGCCGAGGTAGGGGTCGACGGCCGTCTTGTCGAACTCCTCAGGGCCCCAGCCGCCCAGCGCGCTGAGCAGCGGGGCGGCCACGGCCATGAGCGCGAAGAGCGCGACGACGGCGAGGGAGATCTTCACGGAGGGGCGGCGGCGCAGTTCCGCGCGTGCGAGCTGCCAGGGCCCGCTGCCCTCACGCAGGGGCGGGGAGGTGGTGGACATGAGTGAGTGCCCCTCAGTTCCCGCTCTTGGAGGGGTTCTTGAGGCCGATCGTGGCGTAGTCGATCTGACCACCGAACGAGGTGTGTCCGAAGGCGCCGGCGATGTTGGTGCCGAGCACCAGCGGCCAGCGCTCGATGATGGTGGGCGCGGTCGGAGCCTTGGCGAGGATCACGCCGTCCAGGTCCTGCCAGGCCTTGTTGGCCTGTGCGGCATCCGTCATGGCGGCGATCTCGTCCATCCGCTTCATGGTCGCTTCGTCGCGGAACAGCGAGTGGTTACCGGAGTTGCCCTTCTCCTTGATGAAGCGGCCGTCGAAGACGAAGGGCAGGAAGGTGGAGCCGGAGGGGTAGTCCGGGCACCAGCCCGTGAAGACGAGGTCGGTACGCTTCTTGGTGTCGCCGACGGTGTCGTAGAACGCCGACGGGTCCACGGTCTCGATGGTGACCTTGATCCCCGCCCGGCCGAGGGACTGCTGGATCGCCTCGCCGATTCCCTTGTCGCCGTTGGAGACGGTGATGCTGGTGGCGAAGCCGTCTGCCCTGCCGGCCTCCTTGAGGAGCTGCTTGGCCTTCGCCACGTCACCGGTGACCGGGATCTTCAGGGTGTCGGGCTGCTTGCCGCCGAAGAGGGAGCCCGGCATGAGGGCCGTGGACAGGTCGTTGAGCGCCGGACCGCCGTTCGCGGTCAGGATGGCCTCGCGGTCGAGGGCGTACTGCACCGCCTGGCGGACCTTGATGTCGTCGAACGGCGCCCGGCCGGTGTGCATCTGCACCATGTCGTGGCAGTTGCTGGACTCGGCCAGCAGGCGCGCCTTCACGTCGGGCTCGGTGAGCACCTTGGGCGTGCTCTCGGGGCGCAGCTTGCCCCAGGGCACGGCGGAGGCGTCGGCTCCCGTGCCGGCGATGAGCCGGTCGTCGATCTGGTTCTGCTTGAGCCCCATCGTCACGACGATCTTGTCGGGGTAGGCCTTGCGTACGCTGTCGGTCTTCGGGTCCCAGTGCGGGTTGCGCACCAGCACCATCTGCTTGTCCCGGGCGTACGTCTCGATCTTGTAGGGGCCCGAGGAGAAGGGGCGGCTGTCGTACTGGGGGCCGTTGTCCTTCGCCTTCGGCACCGGGGCGAACGTCGGCAGCACTGCGGCGTAGGGGAACTCGGCGAAGGGCTTGCGCAGTTCGAAGACGATCGTGTGGTCGTCGGGGGTCTTGATGGAGTCGAGGTGCTTGCCCTGGGCAGGTCCCTGGTATCCCTCGGCGCCGGCGAGGTAGCGGGCCGCGTAGTCGGGGCCGCCGGTCAGGTCGGGTGAGAAGGACCGCTCCACGTTGTACTTGACGTCCTGGGCGGTGATGGGCGAGCCGTCCTCGTACTTCAGACCCTTCTTGAGCCTGAACGTCCAGGTCTTGGTGCCGTTGGAGGGGGTGCCGAGGTCCTCGGCGAGGTCGGGGGTCAGTTCCCCGCCCTTGGCGCCGGGCTCCGCCTTGTACGTCACGAGGGTGCGGTAGAGCAGCCGGGTGCCGAAGTCCATCTCGTTCATGACCCAGTTGCGGGCGGGGTCGAGGTGCTGGAAGTCCTGGTTGGACAGGACGGTCAGGGTGCCGCCCTTCTGTGGAGTCCCGCCGACCACCGCGCCGTTGTTGGCGGTCGCGGGGTTCTTGCGGTCCCGGCCGTCGTCGGCCTTCTTTCCGCCGGAGCAGCCGGCGGCGCCGAGGGTGAGAGCCGCCACCAGGGCGGTGGCCAGGGTGGTGCACGTGCGCTTGTCCATCTGGGGTCACTCCGAGAGCAGTCGGACAGCCGAGGGTGGCTGGAATGTGACCTGTAACATAGTAATGTGAAATTGTACTGACAACCCATCGGGCGGTCCGTTACCTATCCGTGTCCGACGGTGCGCGGAGGTTGGGGGTGAGGATGGGGATCTCCGGTCAGGGTCTTGGCAAGCTCAGTGCCATGTGAAATATTACTGCTGTGCCCACGAGAAATTCCTCGGACGTCATCATCGTCGGCGCCGGCGTCGTCGGCGCGGCCTGCGCCCACTACGCCGCCCAAGCCGGCCTCACCGTCACCGTCGTCGATCGCGGCTCCGTCGCCGGCGGCACGACAGGTGCGGGCGAGGGGAACCTCCTGGTCTCCGACAAGGAACCGGGCCCCGAGCTCGAACTCGCCCTACTGTCCATCACGTTGTGGCGGGAGCTGGCCGACCTGCTCCCGCCGCGGATCGAGTACGAACCCAAGGGCGGCCTCGTCGTCGCCGCGGACGAGCCCGGGATGCGCGCCCTGCGCGACTTCGCGACCCGCCAGCACAAGGCGGGGATCACGTCCGAGGAGATTCCGGGGGAGGGGCTCCACGATCTGGAGCCCCACCTGGCTCCCGGCATGGCGGGCGGGTTCCACTATCCCCAGGACGCCCAGGTCATGCCCGCCCACGCCGCCGCGCATCTGCTGCGCACCGGCGGCGACCGGATCCGCCTGCGACTCGGGGAGGAGGTCACCGGCCTGCTGACCGGTGCGACCGGAGAGATTCGGGGGGTGCGGACCGCGATCGGCGACATCCACGCCCCCTACGTCGTCAACGCCGCCGGGACCTGGGGCGGCGAACTCGCGCGGCTCGCGGGGGTGGAGCTGCCCGTGCTGCCCCGGCGGGGCTTCGTCCTGGTCACCGAACCGCTGCCGCAGGTGGTGCGCCACAAGGTGTACGCCGCCGACTACGTGGCGGACGTGGCCAGCGGCTCCGCCGCACTGCAGACCTCGGCGGTCGTCGAGGGCACCCCGGCGGGTCCGGTCCTCATCGGCGCGAGCCGGGAGCGGGTCGGCTTCGACCGGACGCTCTCCACCGAGGTTCTGCGTCGCCTCGCCGCCGGGGCCACCGCGCTGTTCCCGCTCCTCGCGGGGGTCCGCGCGATCCGGACGTATGCGGGCTTCCGCCCGTACCTTCCGGATCATCTGCCCGCGATCGGGCCCGACCCGCGGGTGCCCGGGCTGTTGCACGCCTGCGGGCACGAAGGGGCGGGGATCGGACTGGCGCCGGCCACCGGCCTGGTCATCGCGGCCTGCCTGACCGGCGGGGAACCGCCCCTCGACATACGGCCGTTCAGACCGGAGCGATTCGATCCGCCCCTGCTGTGAGCCCGCCGTCGCGCCCGTCACGCACCCACCACGAGAGGAGGCCCCATGGCCCGCACCCCCGCCGACCTGGTCGGGGCGCAGCCCGATCCGCCGTTCGAGATCACCTTCGACGGGCGCCCCGTCGTCGTCCTGCCCGGGCAGACCGTCGCCGCCGCCCTGTGGGGCGCCGGCATCCTGGCCTGGCGCACCACCCGCGGCGGCGGCCGGCCGCGCGGCGCGTTCTGCGGCATCGGCCAGTGCTACGACTGCCTCGCCACCGTCAACGGACAGCCCAACCGCCGGGCCTGTCTGGTCCCCGCCCGGCCTGGCGACGTGATCACCACCCAGGAAGGGCACGGTCATGACCGACTCGGTGACTGAACCGTCCGGCTCCTACGACCTCGTGGTCATCGGAGCGGGCTGCGCCGGACTCGCCGGCGCTGTCGCCGCCTCCGAACTCGGCCTCTCCGTCGCCTTGCTGGACTCCGCACCCCAGTCCGGCGGCCAGTTCTACCGGCATCCCGCACCGGCCCTGGGCGCCGTGCGGCCCGAGGCGCTGCACCACGACTGGTCCGCCTTCTCGGACCTGCGACGCCGCCTGGCGGCCGGCGACATCGCCCACCTCGCCGGGCACCATGTGTGGTCCGTCGTGCGGGAGGCCGACGGCTCCTGGTCGGTGCACGCTGTCACCGGCGCCGACGGCGCCGCGGAACGGCCGGTCCGGGTGCGAGCCCGTGCGCTGCTGCTCGCCACCGGCGCGTACGAGCGTCAGCTGCCCTTCCCCGGATGGACGCTGCCCGGCGTCGTGGGCGCCGGAGGGGCCCAGGCCATGCTCAAGTCCGGTCTCGTCCTGCCCGGCCGGCGCGTCGTGGTGGCGGGCAGCGGCCCTCTGCTGCTCGCCGTCGCCTCGTCGCTGGCAGCCGCAGGCGCGCGGGTGCCGGCCGTGGTGGAGGCGTCCGGATACCTGTCCTACGCCCGCCACCCCCGGGTGCTCCTGACCAACTCCCGGAAGGCCGCCGAGGGCCTGGTCCACGGCGCCGCCCTGCTCCGCCACCGCGTCCGCGTACGGCTGCGCAGCGCGGTCACCGAGGTGCACGGCGCCGACCGGGTCGAAGCCGTCACCGTCACCCGCCTCGACCGCGACTGGCGGCCCGTGCGGGGGACGGAGCGCCGGATCGTCTGCGACGCGCTCGCCGTCGGGCACGGGCTCGTGCCCCAGATCGAGCTGGCCACCTCGCTCGGCTGCGCCACCCGCGTTCTGCCGGACCGCACGCTGGGTCTCGCTCTCGACGACCTCCAGGAGACCTCCGTCCGCGGTCTGTGGGCGGCGGGGGAGACCGGAGGCGTGGGCGGAGCCGAACTGGCCCGTACCGAAGGCGAGCTGGCCGGGCGGGCGGTGGCCGCGCGACTGCGCGACGGGCGGCGCGTCGGTGCGGGGCGGATCGCCGAACTGCGGCGCCGCCGGGACCGCACGCGCGCCTTCGCCGACGTCATGGCCGCCGTCCACGCTCCCGGCCCCGGCTGGACTGCATGGCTCGACGACGCCACGGACGTCTGCCGCTGCGAGGAGGTCACCGCGGGGCGGATCCGCGAGGCGGTCGCCGAACTCGGAGCGCGGGACGCACGAACGGTCAAGCTGCTCACCCGCGCCGGCATGGGCTGGTGCCAGGGGCGGATGTGCGGGCCGGCCGTCTCCTGCCTGGCAGCCCGCGACGGCCAGGGCGAACCCCCTGCCGAGCGCCGCCCGTTCGCCGTGCCGGTTCCGCTGGCGACGCTCGCCGGCCTCGACGAGACCACGGCGCCGGGGGCCGAGCCGAGCGAAGCCCCGTAGACCGGAGCCCCGTAAACCGAAAGCCCGCAGGCCGAAGCCCTTGGGCCGACAGTCCTGCGAGGACCCTAGCGGCCCCTCGCAGGACTGAGTAAAATGTCACACACTATCGAAAGGTTGACATGACCACCACCGGCTGGAACAGCGCCCGTCCCTGGCGCGGCATCATGGTCGCCACCACCCTTCCCTTCCGTGAGGACCTGTCCGTCGACTACGACGCCTACGCCGAGCACGTGGCCTGGCTGATCGCTCACGGTTGCGACGGCGTCGTCCCCAACGGCTCGCTCGGCGAGTACCAGACCCTCACCGACGAGGAGCGGGCCCAGGTCGTCCGTACCGCCGTCGAAGCGGCGGGCGACGGCGCGCGGGTCATGCCGGGCGTCGCCGCCTACGGCAGCGCCGAGTCCCGGCGCTGGGCCGAACAGGCCGCCGAGGCCGGCTGTGGCTCGGTTCTGCTCCTGCCGCCGAACGCCTACCGTGCCGACGAGCAGGCGGTGAGCGCGCACTACGCGGCGGTCGCCGGGGCCGGTGTCCCGGTCGTCGCGTACAACAACCCCATCGACACCAAGGTCGACCTCACTCCGGGTCTGCTGGCCCGTCTGCACGCCGACGGCAGCATCGTGGCCGTGAAGGAGTTCAGCGGCGACGTCCGTAGGGCCTACGAGATCGCCGAGCTCGCCCCGGAACTCGACCTCCTGATCGGCGCCGACGACGTCCTGCTGGAGCTGGCGCTGGCGGGTGCGGTCGGCTGGATCGCCGGCTACCCCAACGCCTTTCCCACGAGTTGCGCCGAGCTGTACCACGCCGCGGTCGCGGGTGATCTCGCCACCGCGCTGCCGCTGTACAGGTCCCTGCACTCGCTGCTGCGCTGGGACTCGAAGACCGAGTTCGTGCAGTCGATCAAGCTGTCCATGGACATCGCGGGCCGGCGAGGGGGCCCCACGCGCCCGCCCCGGCTCCCGCTCACCGGCGCCACGGAGGCCGGAGTGCGGACCGCCACCGAGAAGGCCGTCGCCGACGGCCACCGCTGAGGGCCGCTGACGCGGCCCGGCCGACGGACCCGCGCCGGCCTCCACGGCCGGCCGGGGCCCGTTCTTCTGACCTGCCCGCCCAACCCCCGAAAGGAAGCCCATGCGTACGCGTCATGTCTTCCATGCCGTCGACTCGCACACCGAAGGCATGCCCACGCGTGTGATCACCGGGGGTGTCGGGGTGATCCCCGGCGCCACCATGGCCGAGCGCAGGCTGCACTTCATGGAGCACCTGGACCACCTCCGTACGCTCCTGATGTACGAGCCGCGCGGGCACGCCGCGATGAGCGGCGCGATCCTCCAGCCGCCCACTCGGCCCGACGCCGACTACGGCGTGCTCTACATCGAGGTCTCCGGCCTGCTCCCGATGTGCGGCCACGGCACCATCGGCGTCGCCACCGTCCTCGTCGAGACCGGCATGGTGCCGGTCACCGAACCGGTCACCACCGTGCGGCTCGACACCCCGGCCGGACTGGTCGCCGTCGACGTGCAGGTGGAGGACGGTGCGGCGAAGTCGGTCACGTTCACCAACGTGCCCGCCTTCTGCGTCGGCCTGGACCGCAAGGTGACCGTCCCCGGGTACGGGACGGTCACCTACGACCTGGCCTTCGGCGGCAACTTCTACGCCTTCGTACGCCTGGACGACCTCGGCCTGCCGTTCGACCGCGACCGCAAGGACGACATCCTCGCGGCCGGACTGGCGATCATGGAGGCGATCAACGCCTCACCCGAGCGGCCGGTCCACCCGGAGAAGCCGGAGATCGCCGGGGTCAAGCACGTCTACCTCGCCGCCCCAGGCTCCGACGCCCGCCACTCCCGGCACGCCATGGCCATCCACCCCGGCTGGTTCGACCGGTCGCCGTGCGGCACCGGCACCTCGGCTCGCATGGCTCAGCTCCACGCACGCGGCGAGCTGCCGCTGGACACCGACTTCGTCAACGAGTCCTTCATCGGTACCCGCTTCACCGGCCGGCTCACCGCCGAGACCGAAGTCGGCGGCGTGCCCGCCGTCGTCCCGACCGTCACCGGCCGCGCCTGGATCACCGGCACCGCCCAGTACTTCCTCGACCCGGACGACCCCTTCCCCGGAGGCTTCCTCCTGTGACCAGCATCGTCTCCCACAACCCGGCCGACCCCACCGACGTACTCCTCAACATCCCGACTCCCGGCGCGTTTGCGACGGTTGATGTCGTCGAGCGGGCCCGTGCCGCCCAGCCCGGCTGGCTGATCGGTGGCGCGGCCGCCCGTTCGGCGGCCCTCACCGCGGTCGCCGCCGGCATCGAGGCCGCCGCTGACGAGCTTGCCCACCTCGCCGTGCGCGAGGTGGGCAAGCCGCTCGCCGAGGCCCGGGCCGAGGTCGCGCGGACCGTCGCGATCTGGCGGTACTACGCCCAGGCCCCGTACGAACCCACCGGAGCCGTCCACGAACCCGCGGCCGGCCCCGGACTCCTCCTCACCCGCCGGCGCCCGCACGGCGTCGCGGGCCTCATCACTCCCTGGAACTTTCCCTTCGCCATCCCGAGCTGGAAGGCCGCCCCGGCACTCGCCGTGGGCAACGCGGTCGTCCTCAAGCCCGCTCCGGAAGCGACGGCGTGTGCCCAGCGGCTGGCAGAGATCGTCCAGCAGAGCCTGACAGCAGGGGTGTTCACCGTGCTGCCCGGCGGGGCGACCGAGGGCAACGCCCTCGTCTCCGCCGCCGATGTCGTCTCCTTCACCGGCTCGACAGCCGTCGGCCAGGCGGTCGCGCGTGCCGCCACGGCCCGGGGCATCCCGGTCCAGTCGGAGATGGGCGGCCTGAACTCGGCCCTCGTCCTGCCGGA
>NZ_DATCVQ010000137.1:0-15561 GCF_036566765.1 Streptomyces sp. | reverse complement strand
TCCAGCATCCTCTCGAGGACCTGGGACTCCTCCGCGCCGGACAGGAGAGCGCTGGTCAGGTCGGAGTTCGCGGCCAGCCACCGCTCACGCAGTCGGCCCTCTTCGTACAGGCGGGCGTTCTCGATGGCGATGCCGGCGGCGACGGCCAGGGTCGTCACGACGGCCTCGTCCTCGGCGTCGAAGTCCGCCGCTCCCCGCTTCTCGGTGAGGTAGAGGTTGCCGAACACCTCGTCGCGGACCCGGATGGGTACGCCGAGGAAGGAGTGCATCGGCGGGTGGTGGGGCGGGAATCCGTACGAGGCCGGGTGCTCGGACAGCTCCGGCAAGCGCAGCGGCTGGGGGTTCCGGATCAGTTCGCCGAGGAGGCCGTGTCCGGAGGGCAGATCGCCGATCTGCTCCCGCAGGTCGTCGCCGATGCCGATGGGGAGGAACTGGGAGAGTCTGTTGTCGTCGCCGATGACGCCGAGGGCTCCGTACTCGGCGTCCACGAGGGTCACCGCCGCCTCCACGATGCCGCGCAACACCTGCGGCAGGTCGAGTTCGCGGCCCACGGACATGACGGCTTCGAGCAGCCCGTTGAGCCGGTCCCTGGTACCACGCACCTCGTCGATGCGCACCTGGACCTCGTCGAGCAGCTCGTCGAGTCTCAGCCGCGGAATCCTGTTCTCCACACGCTCCGGGCCCTCACGACCCATCGAAACCTCCGGCTGCATCGAGCGCTCGGGCGGAACCCGAAGCGCGCAGTTTCACCGTAGTCCGGATGAGGCACCGGTTCCTGTCGGGCTCGCTGGGTGGAAGGCGGTCCGTAGGACGCGGGCCGCGACGAATCCGGCGGGTGCGCACGCGAGGGCGATCCCGGCGCCCGCCCAGCCGAGCGGCTCGGTCTCCAGGACCGAGCCCAGGAAGGGCACGTACAGGGCTGCCGCTGCCAGAAGGGCAGAGGCGAGGACGGACAGAGGGAGGAACGGGTTCTCCTTGGTCAGAAGTCGGGTGCGCAGGCCCAGGACGACGCCGAGCTGCGCTGCGAGCAGGGCGAGGAAGAGGACGCTCTGCCAGGCAAGGTCCAGGGCCTGGGCGGCGAGCCCTGCGCCGAGGGAGGCCGCTGTGACGACGGCCGCGAGAATGAGCAGCCTCTGCCAGGCACCACCGCCGAGAATGTGCTGGTCAGGTGGGCGCGGTGGGCGGTGCATCGCTCCCGGGGACGCGGGCTCGGCACCCATCGCGACGCCTGTGAGACCGTGGGTCAAGAGGTTGATCCACAGGATCTGGCCTGCGCGAAGAGGCAGCGGAAGTCCCAGGAGCGGGCCGATGAGCATCACGAGGATCTCTGCCGCGCCGCCGGCCATCCCGTAGACGAGGAAGCGGCGGATGTTGTCGTAGACACGTCTCCCCTCCTCGACGGCCGCCACGACCGTCGAGAGCTCGTCGTCGGTGAGGACGAGGTCCGCCGCCTGCCGCGCCACCTCCGTTCCGCGCGCCCCCATGGCGACACCGATGTCGGCCCGGTGCAGGGCCGGGCCGTCGTTGACCCCGTCGCCGGTCATCGCGGTCACCGCTCCCCTGGCACGCCACGCCTCCACGATGTCCAACTTCTGCTGAGGGTCCGTACGGGCGAAGACCCGCACCGAGGTGAGGTCGGCGACTCGGCCCGCGGCCACGTCCGCCCCCGTGACGACGCGGCCTTCCGGCTCGCCGTCGCCCAGGAGAGCGACGTGCGACGCCACCGCCCGAGCCGTCGCCGGATGGTCCCCGGTGATGAGAACGGGAGTGATGCCGGCGTCACGGCAGGAGGCGAGGGTTGCTGCGGCATGCGGTTTGGGTGGGTCGCTGAGCGCGACGAGGCCGAGGAGCGCCAGCCCCGACTCCGCCGCGGTGACCGGGCTCGGGATGTCGTTCCGCACGCCCGATGCCACGGCGAGCACGCGGTATCCCCGGGCGGCCATGCGCGCGGCCTCCTGGCGGGCCGCCGCGAGCGCGTCCGGAGGATCGAGTAGGACGGCCGGGTCGAGTACGGCTTCGGGGGCACCCTTCAGACAGACGAGCACCCCGCCTCCGCCGGTCTTGTGGAGCGTCGTCATGCGTCTGCGGAGGCTGTCGAAGGGCGCCTCTCCGATCCGGGGGCGGGTCACCGACAGCTCCGCCGGCTCCGGACAGCCCGTCTTGGCCGCGGCCGCCAGCAGGGCGGCTTCCATGGGGTCGCCCAGAGCCGTCCACCGGCCGTCGGACGCCCTGTCGTCCGCCGGACTCAGCGTGGCGTCGTTGCACAGGGCGGTCACGGTCAGGAGCTCCGTCAGGGGTTCGAGCTCGTCCGCCTCCGCCGGCCTCCCGGCGATGAGGGCCTCGCCCTCGGGTTCGTAGCCCACGCCCGAGAGCTCGGCGCTCACTCGCGGTGTCCAGACCTGCTGGACGACCATGCGTCCCTCGGTCAGGGTGCCGGTCTTGTCGGTGGCGAGGACGGATACGGAGCCAAGCGTCTCGACCGCGGGCAGCCGCCGTACCAGGGCATGCCTCGCGGCCATGCGCCGTGCGCCGAGAGCGAGCGCGAGGGTGACGACGGCGGGAAGGGATTCGGGGACCGCCGCGACGGCCAGGCTGATGGCCGTGACGGCCATCGTGCCGAGTGGGAGCCCCCGCATCAGGCCGAGGGCGAAGACCAGGACGCAGAGCGCGAGCGTCACGGCCGCGAGGACGCGGCCGAGGGCGGCGAGTCGGCGCTGTAGGGGGGTCGGCTCGCGACGTTCGTCGAGGAGAGCCGCGATGCGGCCGAGCGCGCTGTACGCCCCGGTCGCCGTGACTATGGCCACGCCCCGGCCCCGGACGACGATCGTGCCCGCGCTCAGCGTCGCACCGGAGTCCTTGTCGATGGGCACGGACTCCCCCGTGAGCATGGACTCGTCCACCAGTACGGCGGACGCCTCGGCGAGGTCGGCGTCGGCGGCGACGATGTCGCCCTCACCGACCAGGAGGACGTCACCCGGGACGATCGACGCCGCCGGGATGTCGCGGACAGAGCCGTCGCGCCGCACTCGCGCGTGGGGGGCGGTGAGGGCCGAGAGGGCGGCGACGGCGTTGTCGGCCCGGATCTCCTGTGCCACGCCGACGGTCGTGTTCACGAGGACGACCAGCCCGATGACGATCGCGTCGGGATGGTCGCCGATCGCGAGGGTGAGCACGACAGCCCCGAGGAGCACCATAATCAGCGGGTCGGTCAGCTGGGCCAGGACCCGCTTGTGGAGCCGTACGGGCTTCCTCGCGGCCACCTCGTTGGGGCCCGTACCGGCGAGCCTCCGGGCTGCCTCCGCCTCGGTGAGTCCCGTCGTCTCCCGCACCGAGGCGAGTACCCGGTCCGCCGACGCCGTCATGGCCCGCTCACCCGGCGGGGACGGTGATCACCGGGCAATGGGCACGGTGCAGCAGCCCGTGGACGACGGAGCCGACCCGCATCCCGGTGTATCCGCCGCGGCCCTGACGACCGACGACGACCGCAAGGGCGTGCTCGGCTGCGTCCGCGAGCATCTCCACGGGGGACCCGATGGGCACTTCGTGGGTGAGCCGGACGTCGGGATACTTCTCCGCCCAGCCCGCGGTGGTCTCCGAGAGCACGCGGCGCTCGGCGTGGAACAGCGCGTCCCCGCTGTGAAGGGAGAAGACGGGCGGCTGCCAGACGGCGATGGCGCGCAGTGCGCAGCGCCGGAGGTCCGCTTCTTCGAAGGCCCAGGCCAGGGCTGCTCGGGAGGTCTCGCTGCCGTCGACGCCGACCACGAGGTAGGGCGTCTCCTGCGTGACGTGTTCCGCGTCGCCGACGACGACCACCGGGCAGTGCGCCTTCGCGGCGACCGGAACGACCAGGGAACCGGCACTCAGAAACTCCTCGGTACGACTGAGATGCCGGGAGCCCAGCACGATCATCTCGGCCTCGCGTGACAGGCCGGCCAGTACTCCTGCCGGGAATCCGTCGAGAAGGGAGGAGGCGGCCTTGATGCCCGGCTGCCGGGCACGCGCCCAGGCGAGTGCGGTACGCAAAGCTTCCGTGCCGACCTGCCGCCGCGCCAGGTGGCGAGGGGTGTCGTCGACGTGTTGGGGGTCGTGCTGCGGGGGTACAGCGACCATCAGGCGCAGTCCCGCTCCTCGCAGGTGGGCCTCGTCCGCAGCCCAGGCAAGGGCCAGGCGCCAGTTCTTGACCGGGTCGATTCCGACGACGATGTCACGGCGGTCCGTGGTGCGTGTCATGACGTGCTCCCGTGGCCAGGTCCTTGCCGGGGGATGAGCTCCACAGGGCAGTGGGCGTGCTGGAGCAGGCTGAGTGTGGTCCGTCCGATGGTGGGTCCGAGGTATCCGGGCGCCCTTCGACCGCCGATGACGAGAAGGTCGGCGTGGTGCGAGGCGTCGACGAGGGCTCCGGGCACGCTGTGGCTCTGCTGGCCGTCGGCGTGCACGGTGAGTTTCGGGAACTCCTCCCGGACCCGGTCCGCGACCGAGGACGGTACGCGTACCTGATCGCGGGCGGTCCCGTCGCCACCGTTGCGCAACGCGGCCCGGGAGCCGACGGACAACCTCACGGTCCCGATGTGCAGGAGCCGCAGCGGCGCCTTTCGCAGCTGGGCTTCGCGGGCCGCCGCACGGGCACAGCCCATGTCGGCCTCGTCCCGGATCGCCGCGAGAACCACGCCGGCCTCGACGGGCTCCGCGGCCCCGCGCACCACGACCACGGGCGTGGTAGCACCGGCCGCGACCTGAAGACCGACCGATCCGAGCAACAGCGAAGAGAACCCGCCAAGACCCCGGTGTCCGACGACAACCGTGCCGGTCAGGGCGGCGGCTCGTCGCAGACTGCCGGGGGCTGGGCCATCGGTGAGTTCTTTGACGACCGCCAGCTCGGGGTAGCGCGCCGAGATCGCCTCGGCGGTCCGGTCGAGCAGTTCGCTTCCCGCTTGTCGGCTCGTGACGATCTCCGCCTGGGACAGGAACTGGACCGGTGGGTCTGTATCCGCCGCATGAACGAGGCAGAGAGTGCTGCCCCTCAGGGCCGCCTCCGCCGCAGCCCACATCGCCGCCGTGCGTGCGGACGGTGAACCGTCGACGCCGACGACGACCCTGCCGAGGCCGGGACGGGCTGTGGTTCCGCCCATGGCTCCTCCTCACGCGGTCCGAGGGACTCCTTCCACCCTGGCACAGCGGGTCCCGAGCGGCCGGAGGGCCGCTAGGGCCAATGACGGGACCAAAGGTCCTACCCGGGCGGGCAGAACACGGACAGGCAGCGACGAGTCCGTTCGGTCCTGAAGGTGGACCATTCGGCCCTCGCCGCCCCCGAGCGTCCGTTGGAGGGTGGTGAGGCGGGACAGCGCACCGTCCGAACCCTCGAACAGGAGGCGCGGCGATGAAGCACATGAAGGTCGGCGGTCTGATGACCGACGACGTGGTCTCCGCCGTCCCTGCGACGTCGTTCAGGGAGGTGGCCAAGCTGCTCGCCGAGCACGACATCAGCGGAGTCCCCGTCGTGGACGAGGACGATCATGTCGTCGGAGTCGTCTCCGAGAGCGACCTCTTGGCCCGCCACGAGCTGACTGCGCGGGACCTGATGACCACGCCGGCCGTCACGGTTCACGCCGAGGAGACGGTGGCGGACGCGGCACGGCTGATGGTGCGCCGCGGAGTCGAGCGCCTTCCCGTGGTCGACGAGGAGGAACGACTGGTAGGCATCGTGACCCGCCGCGATCTGCTGTGTGTCTACCTCCGCCCGGACTCGGAGATACGGCGCCGCATCCGTGAGGACGTCCTCACGGACGCCATGGACCTGCCCGGGGACGCGGTGGACGTGCACGTCCTCGACGGTGTGGTGACGCTGGGAGGCCGCGTCCGGCGGCGGAGTCAGGCCCTGATGCTCGTCGGACTCGCCGAGACGGTGGACGGCGTCGTCGCCGTCGTGGACCGACTGTCCTTCTACGAAGACGACACGCGCCTCGCATCCCCCGCTCGAACTCCGCACGACGTCCCTTGGTGACTCCCTCAGACAGGACCAACCGTGTCGAACACCGCTCTGACCCCACCGCTCGTGACGTCGCTGATCAAAGATGCCGTCACAGCTCCCTCGATGCACAACGCGCAGCCCTGGAAGTTCGTCTACAAGGCGGGCTCCGGCATCATCGAGCTGCACGGTGATCCGCTGCGCGGCATGCCGCACGAGGACCCCGACCACCGCGCCCTCCACCTCGGGTGCGGTGCCGCCCTGTTCGGCCTGCGCGTCGCCGCAGCCCACAGGGGTCGGCACGCCGTGGTCCGACTGCTGCCCAAGCCTGAAGACCGCTGGCACTTCGCCGACGTGGAACTCCGCGGACCGCACGACGCGGACCCCGATCTCGTCGCGCTTCACGCCGCCCTGGCGCGCCGGCACACCAGCCGCTTCCCCTTCACCGAGGAGCGGATTCCCCCGGAGGTCATCGACGGTCTGCGCGCCGCGGCCCTCCTGGAGGGCTGCCAACTGGTCGTACCGGGCGCCTGGCACACCGACACCGTCCTCGGGACTGTCCACGACTCCGAAAGGTTCGAGGCCGCTGACGAGGCGGTGCGTGCGGAGATCGCTGCCTGGATGCGCACGGGTGCGTCCGACGAGGGCTCCGAGACCGAGGGCATCCCCTCGTACGCCTTCGGCCCGCGGCAGTACGACGTCACCTCTCCGGTCCGGGACTTCGACTCACCCCGGCAAGTCCGGGGCCGCGCTCCGGCGTACTTCGAGAAGCGGCCGCAGATCGCCCTCCTCGGCACAGCCGAAGACACTCCGCAGCAGTGGCTGACGGCCGGCCAGGCGATGCTGCGGGTCCTGCTGCAGGCCACCCTCGACGGTCTGTCCACCTCCCTCATGTCTCAGCCCCTGGAGTGGTCCGAACTCCGGTCCGTCGTACGGGACCCGGCTTCTACGACGGGCTTCGTCCACATGATCATCCGCCTGGGCTACGGCCCCCAGGGGCGGGCCACGCCGCGCCGGCCCGTCTCCGAGGTGCTCACTTTCGACTGAACCTCCTCTCACAGACGGAACCAACGTTCCTGTCCGGGTGCGACGGTGAGCCGACGTTCGCCAGGGAGCACGACGGCGAGCGGGCCCTCGGGCGAGGCAGGGACCCGAACTGCCAGCCGTCCGGGAAGGAGCCGCAGGCGCACCCCTCGATGACGGCCGCAGCACAGGGTGAAGGTGAACCGTGGAATCTCCGCCAGTGCCACCGGTGCCACCCGAAGCCCTTCCGGTCCCGTTTCCAGGCCGGTGATCCCGCGTTCGACGAGGTCGATCGTGCCGGCCATCGCGCCGAGATGGATGCCCTCCCCGGTCGTTCCGCCCTGGACGTCGGCCACGTCGGCGAGCAGCGCCTCCTCGCAGTACCGCCAGGCGTCGGCGCCCTTCTGCCGGGCCAGCACCCATCCGTGGACGAGACTGCTGAGCGTCGAGCCGTGGCTGGTGCGCCGCAGGTAGTACGAGACGGTCGCGCGCCACATCTCGTCGTCCAGCGCGTAGCCGAGCCGGCCGAACAGGCCGTACAGCTCCTCGGGCCGGAAGAGGTAGCCGAGCATGAGGGTGTCGGCCTGCTTCGACGCCTGGTAGCGGTTGACCGTGTCGCCCTCGGCCTCGAGGATCCGGTCGAGTCTGCGAATGTCGCCGTAACGGGCCCGGTACGCCTCCCAGTCGAGTTCCGCCAGGTCTCCGTATCCCTCGAACTGGCTCACCACGCCCTGGTGGAACGGCACGTGCAGGCGGCGGGAGACGTCCTCCCAGTGAGCGAGTTCGCCGTCGTCCAGCGACAGCTGCTCCGAGAGTTCCGTGCGACGGGCCTCGGGCAGTTCGCCGATCAGGTCGAGGCCGCGGGCAAGCACCCAGGCGGCGGTCGCGTTGGTGTAGGCGTTGTCGTCGATCCCCGGGTTCACGGCATCGGGATAGGCGTCGTGGTACTCGTCCGGCCCCACGACCCCACGGATGCGGTAGCGGCCGATCGCGGGGTCGAAGGTGGCGGCCCCTGACCAGTAGCGGGCTACCTCAAGGAGGATCTCCGCTCCGGCGGAGTGGAGGAATCCGCGGTCGCCGGTGGCCTGCGCGTACTTCCAGACGTTGTACGCGACGGCTGAGCCCACATGGCGCTGGAGGCGGGAATGGTCGGGCAGCCAGCGTCCTGAGCGAGGGTTGAGGTGCAGGGCCTGGGTCTCCTCCCGGCCCGAACTCGCGCTCTGCCAGGGATACATGGCCCCCAGATGACCGGCGAGGCGCGCGGCCTCGCGAGCGGCCGGCAGTCGACGGTGCCGGTACATGAGCAACGCGCGGGCCACCTCGGGGAAGTGAAGGTCGAGGTAGGGCAGGACGAAGAGCTCGTCCCAGAAGACGTGCCCCCGGTACGCCTCACCGTGCAGCCCGCGAGCGGGCACCCCGACGTCGAGGTCCGCCGTGTGCGGCGAGAGCGTCTGCAGTACGTGGAACACGTGCAGCCGCAGGATGCGGCCCGCCTCCCCGGGAACATGAAGCTCGCCCTGCTCCCAGACGCGCTGCCAGGCCGCCTTGTGAGTGGCGAGCAGCTGGGGGAAGGCCGGAGCACGAGCGATCACGTCGGTGGCTGCGGAGAGCGGGTCGGCGGCGGGCCAGTCCATCGACGTGTGCAGCGCCAGGGTCTTCACGACCATGGCCGAGCGGCGGGGAACGACTGGCAGGTGGTACGTCTGAACGGTGCCGGCCGAGGTCGCCGCCTCCCGGGCGGGCCGCGCGGGGCGGGTGACCGTGCGCACGGCCACGGCGATCCTGATGCCCGGGTCGACGGTACGGCAGGAGATCCAGGCGACGCCGCCGGGCTCGAATCCGGTCCGGTGGTCCGTGAGATGACGCCCGTCAAGGTGTCGGTAGCGCTCGACTCCGGAGTTGGTGACGGCACCGTCAAGGATGGACTGCACCTCGACAGAACCGCTCCAGCCGTAGGCGCGGAACAGGGTGCGCTGGGCCGCCAGTCCGGGTTCTCCCATGTGAACGAGGCGGATGTGGCTCACGCGCAGGCCTCGCCCGCGGGCGTCCTCGAAGAACAGGCGTCGGGTGAGCACGCCCGCGCGCAGGTCGAGGTGCACCTCGTAGTGGCGCAGTTCCCCGGAGTCGGGCGTCAGCCAGTCGCCGGCCTGCCCGTCGTCCGGCACGCAGCGATAGCGCAGAAGCGTCCAGTTCGGCAGGTTGACGAGGTCCTCGTTCACGATCCTTTCACCGGAGACGACCGAGGTGACCCGGTCGTAGCAGCCGGCCAGATAGGTGCCCGGGTAGTGCGCGCCGCCGGCGGGGCACTCGGGAGCAGAGCCCCGGGTGGCGAACCGTCCGTTGCCGAGCGTGCAGAGCGCTTCGACGAGCGGCTCGCGTTCCGGGTCGTACCGGTCGTACCTCCACGTCCAGGCGGTGGTCATCCGCGCTCACCCCACACGCTCCGGACCAGCGTCGTGAGATCGGGAACCACCAGGTCGGCGCCCTGCCTTCGCAGGGGGGCGGCGGTGCGCCGCAGCGGGGTGCGGTCGACACCCACGACGAGACCGAAGCCGCCACGACGGGCCGCCTCTACTCCGGCGAGTGCGTCCTCGGCAACTGCCGTCTCCTGCAGGCGGCTGCCGAGGAGGGCGGTCGCCCGCAGAAAGAGCGCGGGATCCGGCTTGCCGGCGAGGCCGAGCCGGGCGGCGTCCTCGCCGTCCACGATCACGGCGAGGAAGCCGGCGAGCCCGGCGGCGCGGATCAGCGCCCGGGCGTGCCGGGAGGCAGACACCGCGGCGCACGAAACGCCCGCCGTGCACAGGTCCGCGAGAGCCGGTCGGGCATCGTCGAAGGCCGCGACGCCTTTCGTGCGGAGCAGTTCGGTGAACGCCTGTTCCTTGCGGGCGGCGACCGCCCAAATGGTCGCGCAGCCGGGCGGGTCGTGTGGCGTTCCCGCCGGGAGTCCGAGGCCCCGGGCGGCGAGGAAGGCCGCCGCCCCGTCGTAGCGGGGTCTTCCGTCGACGAAGCGACGGTATTCGGCGTCGGCGTCGAAGGGCGGCTGCTCCGTGCCCGCCACGGCTTCCAGGCAGGAGTCCAGCGCCGTCTTCCAGGCGGCCGCGTGCAGGCCGGCCGAGTCCAGGAGCACGCCGTCCGTGTCCAGGACGAGTGCATGCAGCGGGCGGGATTCGGGGCTTCGGTCGTCCACTGGCACGCTGTGCGCCGGGCGCGGGTGGGAGCCGGTCATCGGCACGTCCTACGCCCCACCGGCGAGGTCGACTGCGACGATACGGCCGGGGCTGTAGAGGCCCGCCGTGATGATGGCGGCGAGACCGATGGGGCCGGCGCCGACCACGACCACCGTGTCGGCGGGGCGCACGGCGCCGTTCAGGACCCCGACCTCGTACGCGGTGGGGAAGATGTCGGCGAGCAGGGCGGCGTCGAAGCTGTCGATCGAGTCCGGCAGCGGGTGGACGGACAGGTCGGCGAAGGGCACCCGGACGTATTCGGCCTGCGTGCCGTCGACGGTGTGGCCGAGGACCCAGCCGCCTCCGCCACGGCACTGTCCGTAACGGCTCTCACGGCAGAAGCGGCACCTGCCGCAGGCGGAGATACAGGAGACCAGGACGCGGTCGCCCGGTCGCACCGTGCGGACGTCGCCACCGCTCTCGACCACCGTGCCGACCGCCTCGTGGCCGAGGACCCGGCCGGGCGATACCTCCGGCACGTCCCCCTTCAGGATGTGCAGGTCCGTGCCACAGATGGTGACGGCGTCGACCCGCACGATCGCGTCGGCAGGGTCCTCGACGACCGGGTCGGGTACGTCCTGCCAGGCGACCCGGCCCGGCCCCTGGAAGACGAGTGCCTTCATGGCGCCCACCAACTTCCTGTCGCGCGGCGCTGCGGTCCTCGTCCACCAGGCTCCGCAGAGTCCTCCGGCAGCACATGAGCCGATCGGCCCCTGAACGGGCCCGCTCGGGCCCTCCGGACCGGGCTGGTCCGGATGCAAGGGTGGAGACCAGCCCATACCGCGAAGGAGGGCTGACCATGTCCGAGGCAGCCCCGAATCCCGCTCCTGCCGCTTCGCGTCCGGCCCTGCTCAGTTTCCTGGGCGGCGTGGGGACGGTCACCGGAAGCAAGTTCCTGGTCGAGAGTGACCACGCCCGGATCCTCCTCGACTGCGGTCTCTTCCAGGGTTTCGCGAACCTGCGACGCCGCAACTGGGAACGGTTCGCCCGCGACGCCGCGGACGTCGACGCCGTGGTCGTCACCCACGCCCACCTGGACCACTGCGGCTATCTGCCCCGCCTGGTCCGCCAGGGCTTTCGGGGACCGATCCTCACCAGCGCCCACACCGCTCGGCTCGCCGGGATCGTGCTGCGCGACAGCGCCCGTCTCCAGATGGAGGCCGCCCGGCACGCCGATGAGCACGGCTGGTCCAAGCACCGCCCGGCCAAGCCGCTGTACGACGACTCCGATGTCGAGAAGACGCTGGCGTTCTTCGACCCGGTCCCGGTCGGCGAGGACGTCGAGATCATGGCCGGCGCCAGGCTGACGCTCCACCACGGCGGACACATCCTCGGCTCGGCGTGGGCGCACCTGACCCTGGAGGACGGCCATACCCTGGCCGTCTCTGGAGACCTGGGCCGGCCAGGGCACCCGCTGCTGCTGCCGCCCGAGCCGTTCTCGGGCGCCGACGTGCTGCTCATGGAGTCGACGTACGGCGACCGCCACCACGACCAGGAGTCCGCGCGGTCGGAGTTCGCCTCCGTGATCGAGCGGACCCTTGCCCGGAGCGGCACCGTCGTCATGCCCGCCTTCGCGATCGACCGCACCGAGGTCGTCCTGCACGAACTGACCCGGCTGCGCGACGCGGGCGTCCTGCCGCGATCGGTCCCCGTGTACGTGGACAGCCCGATGGCGCAGGCGGCCCTCGACGTCTACCGGAACGCCGTACACGAGCGGTCCGACGAACTGCGGCCTGAGATCCTGGCCCGGGGCGAGGCCGCGCTGAGCCCCGAGCCGTTCCTCGCCGCCAGAACGGTCCAGGAGTCCATCGACATCAACAGCGCCCACGGACCCGCGATCATCGTCTCCTCGGCTGGCATGGCGACCGGCGGCCGCGTCCTGCACCACCTCCACCGGCTGCTCCCCGACCCGCGCAACGCCGTCGTCATCGTCGGCTTCGCCGCCGCCGGCACCCGGGCGCGCGACCTCGTGGACGGAGCCCGGACGCTCAAGATGTTCGGCGAGTATGTACCCGTACGGGCCGAGGTCGCCGACGTCCCCCACTTCTCTGCCCACGCCGACGCCGGACAGATCATCGACTGGCTGCGCGGTGCCCCTCCCCCGCACACCAGCTACCTCGTCCACGGCGAACCGTCCGCTTCCGAGGCTCTGCGCGACCGCATCGACCGCGAACTGGGCTGGACGGCCGTCGTACCCCGCTCTGGTGAGGCCGTTCTGGTCCGCTGACCCGGGCCCATCGGTCCCCTGCTGTGACCTGCCCGGCCCTACCTGGGCAAGACCGCCGCGCGGGAGCCTGTGGGGGAAGGGCTGGGGGCACACCATGAGCACCATGAGGATGCTGCTGAACGGACTCGCTCCGGAGGCGCGGGACCAGGTCCTGCGGCACGCCCGCCCGGTCCGGTTCCCCGCAGAGACACGCATCTTCCGCGAGCGGCAGCATGCCGACCGCTTCTGGATCATCGAATCCGGGCGGGTCGAGCTGGACGAGAACCTCCCCGGTCCCAGCACCGCTCTCGTCGGCACACTCGTGCCCGGCGACCTCCTCGGCAGTTCCTGGATGATCCCGCCGTACCACTGGCGCTTCGGCGCCACGGCGACCACCGAGGTGCACGCCCTCGAGTTCGACGGGCAGGCAGTCAGAAAGCTCTGCTCTCAGGACCTCTCCATCGGTGAGGCGGTAACAGCGGCCGTCGCCGCTGTCTGGCGCGCCGAGCCCTCAGGTAAGGAATGAGCGATGACACCTCAGCCGTTCACCGTCGCCGACGTGATGACCAAGAAGGTCGTCGCCGTCCTGCCCGGCGCGGAGTTCAAGGAGATCGTCGCCGCCATGGAGCGGTGGAAGGTGACGGCCGTACCCGTCGTCGAAGGCGAAGGCCGGGTCGTCGGAGTGGTCTCCGAGGCGGACCTGCTCCTCAAGGAGGAGTTCCACGATCACCGCCTCGGCCTCGTCGAGCAGATGCGACGACTGGATGCCACGGCCAAGGCGGGTTCCCGCCGGGCCGAGGGCCTGATGACCTCGCCCGCTGTCACCGTCGGTCCCGAGGCGACTCTTCCTCAGGCCGCGCGCCTGATGGCCGCGCATCGCGTCAAGCGGCTGCCGGTCGTCGACGCGAGCGGCACGATCCAGGGGATCGTGAGCCGGTCCGACCTACTCAAGGTGTTTCTCCGGCCGGACGAGGATCTCGCCGCCGAAGTGCGCCGCGACATCATCGAGCACCTGTTCCCGCTCTCCCACCAGCAGGTCGGCGTCCGTGTCGACGCTGGCGTCGTGACGCTCTCCGGCGAGGTCCGCGACAGCGCGCTCATCCCGCTCGCGGAACGCCTGGCGCGGACCGTCGAAGGCGTGGTGGATGTACGGTGCGAGCTCACCGCCCAGGACCGGACGTAGCCATGCCCGGCCGTTCCGATGCAGGTCACGGGTCCGCCATGCAGGCTCGAACCATGTCGCAGGTGACCGCCACCGACCTGTACGAGGTCACGATGGCGCTCTCGTACCTACGGGAGGACATGCGGGCACCCGCCACCTTCAGCCTCTTCGTCCGAGACCTCCCCCCGGGCCGCGGATTCCTCGTCGCCGCGGGGCTCGAACCGGCCCTCGACTACCTTTCCCGGTTCCGGGTGGGCCGGTCCGACGTCCTGGAGTTCGCAGAGGCGCTGCGGCGGCCGGTCGAGGACCTCGAACCGCTGCACGGCCTGTCTTTCGACGGGCAGGTCCGCGCTGTGCCCGAAGGACGACTCGTCCTCGCGGGTGAGCCGCTCCTGGAAGTCACAGCGCCACTGCCGCAGGCCCAGCTGGTGGAGACGTACCTGCTGTCCCTCCTCTGCCACCAGACAGCGGTCGCTTCCAAGGCGGCGCGGTGTGTGCTCGCCGCCGCCGGACGGCCCCTGGTGGACTTCTCCTTGCGCCGGAACCACGGGCCCGAGGCCGGCATGCAGGCGGCGCGGCTCTGCGCGCTGGTCGGCTTCGCCGGCACCAGCAACGTCGCCGCCTCGACGCGGTACGGCATTCCCGCCTCCGGCACGATGGCCCACTCGTACGTCGAGACCTTCCCCTCCGAGGAGGAGGCGTTCCGGGCCTTCGCCCGCACCCATCCCGGCCCGCTCACCTTCCTGGTCGACACGTACGACACCGACCTCGGGGTCGCGACGGCCGCTCGCGTCCTCGGCGACCTGGGGCGCGGTACGGGATGCGCGATCCGCCTCGACAGCGGCGACCTTGGTGCGCTCGCCCACCGGGCCCGCGCCACGTTGGACGGCGCCGGTCTGCGGGACGTACGGATCATCGCGAGCGGCGGCCTCGACGAGTACGGCGTGGCCACGCTCGTACGGGACGGGGCACCCATCGACGTCTTCGCCGTGGGAACGAAAGTCGGCACGGCCGCCGACGCACCGTACCTGGATGCGGCGTACAAGCTGGTCGAATACGACGGCCGGCCCGTCATGAAGCTCTCGTCGGCGAAGGTGACGGCTCCGGCCCCGAAGCAGGTCTTCCGAGGCCCCGGTCTGCACGACGTCATCGGCCTGGCGAACGAGGAGCCGCCCGCAGGCACGGAGCCGCTGCTGCGGACCGTCATGCGCGGCGGGCTTCGTACGGAGCCGCCCGACACCCTGGGCAGCGCCCGGGCCCGCTTCGAGGCCGAGGTCGCCGCACTGCCGGAGGAGGCCCGACGCGTCGAAGGCCCTGTGCCGCCAGTGCCTTTGGTGTCGACCCGGCTGGCGGCTCTGACGACCGTGGTACGACACCGGATCGAGGCGAGGACGCGAGCCGGGCGGTAACACCAGGGACACGCCGCGGAAGCTTCGCACCCGAAGGAGCGAGCGGGCACCACCAGGAGTCTGAGATCGAAGCCGGAGGGCGGGACTCCGCCGCCGCTCGTGGGAAAGGTGCCGGGATGACCTGGCTTGCGACGCCCGCGGGCGCTGTCCTGGTGCTGTTCATCCTCCGGGACGTGTTCCACACCCTCTGGCACCCGACCCGTCACGGAGGTCTGAGCAGGCTCGTGATGATTTCCCTGTGGTGGCTGTCCGGCCGCCTCGGCGCGCGGTGGCGGACGGCCGGTCTCGCAGGCCCGCTGGGCATGGTGACGGTCGTCGCCACGTGGGCGCTGACCGTGGCCGTGGGGTGGGCGCTCATCTACTGGCCCCACATGCCGGAGGAGTTCTCGTACGCGGCGGGGCTCGTCCCGTCCGACCATGCGGGCCCGCTCGACGCCCTCTACATCTCGCTGGTCACCCTGGCCACGCTCGGACTGGGCGACATCGCGCCGGCCTCCGGATGGCTGCGCGTACTCGCCCCCATGGAAGCCCTCGTGGGCTTCGTCCTGCTGTCGGCGACCGTCGCCTGG
>NZ_DATCVQ010000136.1:0-9785 GCF_036566765.1 Streptomyces sp. | reverse complement strand
GACCGCCCGCAGCCGCGCCGAACCCGCCTCGTCCCGGGGCCGCAGCGCGTGCCAGTACGCCAGCGGCGGCACCAGCGCCGTACCGGCCGCGTACCGCCCGCCCCGGTCGCCCAGGTCGTGCTTGGACAGCCACACGCCGTCCGCGTCGAACAGCTCGACGTACCGGTCGAACCGGGCCGACTCGCGTGGATGCAGCACCGCCCCGCCGGGCAGCCGCAACGGCGGCGTCGGGACGCCCTGCGTCACGTACGACCCCACCGCGTCGGCGGCCGACTCCACCGCCGGGCTCGCCGTGCCGTCGACCGAACAGGCCGTCATCGTCCCGGCCTTCGGGTCGTGCCGCACCCACCAGCCGAGCACGCCGTCCTTGCTGCCGAACGGCGAGGACTCCATGCCCGGCGGCGTCGGCAGCAGCCGGCAGGACCGCGCCACCAGGCGCTGCCCCGCCGCGCCCTCGAGCGCCGAGTCGAAGAACCCGGGCGCCGCCGCCCGGCCGCGCCGCGCGGACGCCGGGTCGTACTCCCACCAGCGGTCGTCGTGCAGCACCCACACCGAGATGCCGTCCGAGGCGACCGGGCGGTGCTCGGCCGCGAACGAGGTGTCGCCGGCGCGGACCGGCCGGCCGCCGTAGCAGCGGCCGCCGTCCGGCAGGACCAGCGACGGTACGTGCACGTGGTCCCAGCCGTCGTGCAGCTCGCCGGACGGCTTGAAGACGTCGGCGGGCCGCCCGGACCAGACCGCGCGCCGGCCGTCGCCGTGCCCGTTCGCCACCAGCCACTGCCCGTCGACATGGCGGACCGTCGGCTCGTCCCACCGGCTCTGGCTCGCCGTGGGCAGCGACAGCGTCCGCCGCTCCAGGACCTCCTCCGCGCCGACCAGCACGACCTCCAGACCGAGCCGCACCGCCAGCGCGGGCCAGGCGTCCACCACGCGGTACCAGTGCTCGCCGTGGCCGCGCCGCCCGCCCGGGGCCTTCGGGTCGACGTCGCCCAGGCTTGCCAGCGCCTTCTCCAGGGCGGGCCAGCCCAGCTCGTCCAGGACGCCCGCGCGCAGCGTGCGCTCGAGCGCGGTCGCCGGCGAGTACGCCGTGATCCTGTCCACCGCCTCCGAGGCCGCGGCCAGCACCGCGGGCGAGGAGAACCGCGACAGGCGGGTCAACTGCTCGTTGAGCCCGGGCAGTCCGATCGGCCGCTCCAGGTCGTCCGCCCGGTCGGCCACCCAGCCCGCGAGGACCCCGCGCAGCGCCGGGTGCTCCACGATCTCGAGCAGCCGCGCCGAGCCCACGCTCGTGCCCGCGAGCTGCTCGACCGACGCCCGCAGCAGCGGCGCGAACCGCTCGTCGGCGGCGAGCGCGGTCAGGTCCCGCCGGCCCGGGCGCCCGTCGCGCAGCCAGCCGCCCAGGTCCATCTGCGCGTCAGACTCCGGCGGCGCGACCGGCACGGCCAACGCCAGGCACAGGTCCAGCAGGTCGACCTCGACCCGGTTGCGCCAGCCACGCCCGTCGAACAGCCGAACCGGCGTCCCGTCCGCGACCAGCCGCGGCGCCAGGCGCTCCACCAGGGCCAGTTCGGCCTCGACCCGGCCGCCGTACCCATAGCCGCGCCGCCGGTGCGTCGCCCACGCGCCGAGCCAGGGCGCCGCCGGAACCGTCCCGTCGAGCAGCAGCGCGGTCGCCCCGCAGGCGTCGAGCAGCTCCAGCCAGGACGCGTCGAACGCCTCCGTGTCGTCGCCGCCCGCCTCCGGCAGCAGCACGGCGAGTCGCTGCCGCACCGCGAGATCGCCTGCCGCGACCTCCTTCAGCGCGGGCAGCGCCGACTTCCAGAACCCGGCCGCCGCCCGGTTCATCGCCCCCGTGTGCAGGATCTCGGCGAGCAGCGTCCGCTCCTCGGCGCGGGCGTCCAGCCCCGCCGCCTTCGCCAGCCGCCGCAGGTCCTCCAGCATGCCCGCGTACGGGGCGAGGCCCGCGGCGCAGCGCTCCAGCGACAGGGTCCGGAAGCTCTCGTACGCCTCCGGCGCCGAGAGCCGGGACGCGAGGCTCTTGGCGTGGTCCCGCAGCGTCTTCGCGGTCAGCGCACCCGCCCCGGCGAACTCCAGGAACACCTCCCGCAGCCGCTCCTCGTCCACCTCCAGCGCATGCCGCTGCTCGGCGGCGCGGGCCTTGCCGAAGAACACCGAGGCGTGCTGCCGGGACTCGGCCGCCAGGAACAGCCGGGCGACCTGCTCGTAGTACGTCGGCAGGAAGTGCGGCACGGACCGGTCGAGCCGGACGCCGATCTCCTCGAAGCCGTCCTTCGCGTGCCCCGGCTTCGCCGCGACCAGCCGCGTCAGCCGCTCCATCTCCTTCACCACGGCCAGCGCGTGGTGCCCGTTCGCCGGGTCGTGCACGAGCGCCCACGCGGGGAACCCGAGCGACTGCCGCCGCACGAGCCCGACCGGCGCCGGACCGCTCCCGGCGGCCGCGAACCCGAGATACTCCAGCGCCAGATCCTCGGCCACCCCGATCGTCTCGGGCACCAGCCGCACGACGGCCCGATCCGCCAGCGCGGGATGCGCGTACGCCCGAGCGGTCAGCACGTCGACCCCGTCGCCGCCCGGGCCTGCGGAGACCACGCCGCCCGCAGTCCCCGCCACCGGCAGCACCGCCCCCGCCCTGAGCAGCGCCTCCGCTGCTCCAGCTTCCCCGTCGTACCCGCTCATCCCGTCCGTCCCGCTCATCGCGCGTCCCCCTCCTCGTCCACGACGCGGCCCGCGTACACCAGGGCGGCCATGCGCTCGCCCTCCGACCAGGCGACCGGGCCCACCTCGGTCAGCGGCAGGCGGCGGCCCAGCCGGTCGCGCCACTCCAGGGAGCCCGTCCAGCCCTCCGCTTCCGGGTAGTCCTCGCCCAGCCAGTACGCCGCCTCGAGCGCCCGGCCGTCCTCCACCAGCGGGCACACCGCGTGACCGCCGCGGACCCGGTAGCCGAGCTGGGTCGCCCTTGCCGTCGCGTGTCGCAGCTCGGCGAACTTGCCATCCGCGTACGCCCGCCACTCGTCCGCCTCGCCGGCCTCCTCGGGCCGCCGCCACACCTCGCGGAACAGCTGCTCCGCGCCCTGCTCCACCGCCAGCTCCGCCGCGAATTCGCGCAGCTCGTCCAAGTCGTCCAGGAGCACCGGATGCGGGATCAGCACGGACTCCACGCCCTGCGCAGGGCCCAGCCGCACCGAGTCGCCGTCCAGGTCCACGACCCCGAGTCCCCGCTCCGGGTCCGCGTCCCGCAGGAACCCCGCGCGCGCCACGTCCGCCGCGCCGTCCGCGCCCACCGGCGCGACCACCAGGTCGCGCAGCGCGGCCCGCCATGCCGGGTCCGGCCACACGCGGGCCAGCAGCGCCACAGGTACCGGCAGGGAGCGCACCAGCCACACGTCGACCTGCTCGCGGCACTCCCGCTCGTGCCGCTCCAGCCACTCGGCGAGCTGCCGCAGCCGCACGACCTCCGGGTCGTCCTTCAGCTTCGCCGGCACCTGCTTGAGCGTGCGTCCCGCCGCGTTCCGGCAGAGCACCTTCGTGCCCTCCAGCGTGACGGCGTAGCCGCCGCCCTCCGTATCGATCCAGCCCATGGCGAGACCGCCTCCCCGACCCTTCCGGTTCCGATGACGATCACAGTAGGCAACCGGACTGACAGCCGGTCCGGCAGCCCGGTGAGCCTGTGGAAAACACTCGTGACGCCCACGCAACGGGCAGGCAACGTGCCGCCGTCAGGATCGGTCCATGACGGAGCCGGACACCACGTTCGCCAGCACGGCCCAGCTGCTGGGCCGGATCACCCACCAGCTCGGAACTCAGCTGGGTCATGTCCGTCGGGACGGAACGCGCAGACCCGTGAGCCCTCCGCACCGCACCCCCACCCTCATGGCCGTCGCCCACGGCAGCCGCGACCCCCGCGCCCTCCCGGCCGTCCACGCCCTGCTCGACCGGGTCCGCGAGCTCCGCCCCGGGCTCGACGTGCGCCTCGGCTGCATCGAGCTGAACGCCCCGCTGCTCGACGACGCCCTCGCGGACCTCGCCCCCGGCGGCGACGCCGTGCTGGTGCCGCTGCTCTTCGGCCGCGGCTGCCACGTCACCCACGACCTGCCCGCCGCCGCGGCCGCCGCGCCCGCCGTCCGCACCCGGATCGCCGCCCCGCTCGGCCCGCACCCGCTGCTGATCGAGGCGCTGCACGAGCGCCTCGTCGAGGCCGGCTGGACCGAGGAGCACAGCGCGTCCCGGAGCACCGCGGTCGTCCTCGCCTCCGCCGGCTCCCGGGCCCCCGAGTCGGCTGCCGACACCCGCCGCACGGCCGCCCTGCTCCGCGAGCGCCTCGGCGGGGTCCCGGTGCTCGCCGCGTACGCCTCCGCCGCCGCGCCCACCGTCCCCGACGCGGTCCGCGCGCTCGCCGCCCGCGGCCGGCACCGGATCGCCGTCGCCTCCCTCTTCACCGCCCCCGGCCTCTTCGCCACCCGCAGCGCCGCCCAGGCCCCCTGGATCGCCGCCGCCCCCCTGGCCGACCACCCCGCCCTGGCCCGCCTGGTCCTGCACCGCTACGACCACGCCCTCAGCACCGCCCACACCCCCACCGCGAGGCGGGAACTCGCCACCGCTTAGCCCCGCCTGTCCGTCCGGCCAGTTACCTTCGGGGCATGGACGGCATCACGGACACCCCCGGTTACGACGAGGCGGCCACCGAGCGGTGGGCCGTCGAGCCCGACAAGCGGCCCGGGCGGACGGCGTTCCAGCGCGACCGGGCGCGGGTGCTGCATTCCGCCGCGCTGCGCCGGCTCGCCGGGAAGACGCAGGTCGTCACGCCCGGTACGCGCAGTCATGCCTGGGATGCCAGCCCGCGCACCCGGCTCACCCACTCCCTCGAATGCGCGCAGGTCGGCCGCGAGCTCGGCGCCGCGCTCGGCTGCGACCCCGATCTCGTCGAGGCCGCCTGCCTCTCCCATGACATGGGCCACCCGCCCTTCGGGCACAACGGCGAGCAGGCGCTCAACGACTTCGCGAAGGACTGCGGCGGCTTCGAGGGCAACGCCCAGTCCCTGCGGCTGCTCACCCGGATCGAGCCCAAGCGGTTCATCGCCGACCCCGAGACCGGCGAGCCCGTCAGCGTCGGTCTCAACCTCACCCGCGCCGCGCTCGACGCCGCCACCAAGTACCCCTGGCCGCGCGGCGGCCACCCCGCCGACCCGGGCTCGCCCAAGTTCGGGGTGTACGAGGACGACCAGCCGGTCTTCGACTGGATCCGCCAGGGCAGCCCCGCGCACCGCAAGTGCTTCGAGGCCCAGGTCATGGACTGGTCCGACGACGTGGCGTACTCCGTCCACGACGTCGAGGACGGCCTGCACGCCGGGCACATCGACCCGAACATGCTCTACGCCGAGCCCGAGCGCGCCGACGTCTACCGCGTCGCGATCGGCCGGTACGTGCCGGAGGACACCGACCCCCAGGAGCTCGCCGACGCCCTCGACCGGCTCATCGAGCAGGACTGGTGGCCGCACGGCTACGACGGCTCGGCCGTCGCCCAGGCCCGGCTCAAGGACGCCACCAGCCAGCTCATCGGCCGATTCTGTCTCGCCGCCGAGGGCGCCACCCGCGCCGCGTACGGCTCCGGCCGGCTCACCCGGTACGCCGCCGAGCTCGTCGTCCCCCGCGAGACCCGCAACGAGTGCGCGGTTCTCAAGGCGGTCGCGGACCGTTACGTGATGCAGCGCGCCGAGCAGGAGGCCCTTCGGGCCGACCAGCGGATCGTGCTCGCCGAGCTGGCCGAGGAGCTCACCGGCCGCGCCCCGGACAGCCTCGAACCGCAGTTCCGCGCGCTGTACCTGGCCGCCCCCGACGACCGCTCGCGCAAGCGGGTGATCGTCGATCAGATCGCCTCCCTCACCGACGCGTCCGCCCGCACCCTGCACGACCGCCTCACCACCCGACGCGCCTGAACCGCGAGGGCCGGGGGACAGGCCGAGCCCCAGCCCCCGTGGCCTGAACGATCCGCTCCGGATCGGACCCTCTTCCGCCATCACGCTCCGTGCGGGACGCTCGCTGGAAGCGCCGGGGCGGAACGGCCCGGCGTACGCCCGGAGGCGTAGCGTAGAAGCGGTCGCAAAGAGGAGGCATCAAGTGGTCGACGCAGATCAGACCTTCGTCATCGTCGGCGGGGGCCTGGCAGGGGCGAAGGCGGCGGAGACGCTCCGCGCCGAGGGCTTCACCGGCCGGGTCATCCTGATCGGGGACGAGCGCGACCACCCGTACGAACGCCCACCGCTGTCCAAGGGCTATCTCACCGGCAAGGAGGAGCGGGACAGCGTCTTCGTCCACGAGCCCGCCTGGTACGCGCAGAACGACATCGAGCTCCACCTCGGCCAGCCGGTCACGGCCGTCGACCGCGTCGCCCGCACCGTGCGGCTCGGCGACGGCACGGTCATCCGCTTCGACAAGCTGCTGCTCGCCACCGGCGCCGAGCCGCGCCGTCTCGACATCCCCGGCACCGGCCTGGCCGGCGTGCACCACCTGCGCCGGCTCGCCCACGCCGACCGGCTGCGGCACGTCCTCGCCTCCCTCGGCCGGGACAACGGCCACCTGGTGATCGCCGGCGGCGGCTGGATCGGCCTGGAGGTCGCCGCGGCCGCCCGCGGCTACGGCGCCGAGGTCACCGTCGTCGAGTCCGAGCCCACCCCGCTGTACCGCGTGCTCGGCCCCGAGCTCGGCCAGCTCTTCGCCGACCTGCACACCGACCACGGCGTCCGCTTCCACTTCGGGGCCCGGCTCACCGAGATCGTCGGCCAGGACGGCATGGTCCTCGCCGTCCGCACCGACGACGGCGAGGAGCACCCCGCGCACGCGGTCCTCGCCGCGATCGGCGCCGCCCCGCGCACCGCGCTGGCCGAGAACGCCGGGCTCGCCCTGGTCGACCGGGCCGACGGCGGCGGCGTCGCCGTGGACGCGAGCCTGCGCACCTCCGACCCGGACATCTACGCCGCCGGCGACGTGGCCGCCGCCCAGAACCCGCTGCTGCACACCCGCATCCGCGTCGAGCACTGGGCCAACGCGCTCAACGGCGGCCCGGCCGCCGCCCGCGCCATGCTCGGTCAGGACGTCTCGTACGACCGCGTGCCGTATTTCTTCTCCGACCAGTACGACCTCGGCATGGAGTACTCGGGCTGGGCGCCGCCCGGCTCGTACGACCAGGTCGTGGCCCGCGGCGACGTCGGCAAGCGCGAGTTCATCGCCTTCTGGCTGAACGAGGGCCGGGTCGTCGCGGGCATGAACGTGAATGTGTGGGACGTCACAGAGCCCATCCAGAAACTCATCCGGTCCGGTGCGCGCGTGGACCCGGACGCCCTCGCCGACCCGTCGACCCCCCTGGAGAGCCTCGTCTGATCCGCCCGGGCGACGCCGGGACACCCGTAGAATTCCTGCGTGGCGGGCAGAATCAACGATGACGACGTGAAGGCGGTACGGGACGCGGTCCCGATCGACGCCGTCGTGTCCGAGTACCTCCAGCTGCGCAACGCCGGCGGCGGCAACCTGAAGGGACTCTGCCCCTTCCACGACGAGAAGTCCCCGTCCTTCCAGGTCAGCCCCAGCAAGGGACTCTTCCACTGCTTCGGCTGCCAGGAGGGCGGCGACACCATCGCCTTCGTGATGAAGATCGACCATCTCTCCTTCTCGGAGACGGTCGAGCGCCTCGCCGCGAAGGCGGGCATCACCCTGCGCTACGAGGAGGGCGGGTACAACCCCGGCCACCAGCGCGGCGAGCGGATCCGGCTGGTCGAGGCGCACAAGGTCGCCGCCCAGTTCTATGTGGACCAACTCGGCTCGCCCGAGGCCGAGATCGGCCGGCGGTTCCTCGCCGAGCGCGGCTTCGACCAGGCCGCCGCCGGGCACTTCGGCGTCGGCTACAGCCCGGCCGGCTGGGACCACCTGACCCGCTTCCTGCGCGGCAAGGGCTTCTCCGACAAGGAGCTGATCCTCTCCGGCCTCTCCCAGGACGGCCGGCGCGGCCCCATCGACCGGTTCCGCGGCCGCCTCATGTGGCCGATCCGGGACGTCGGCGGCGAAGTCGTCGGCTTCGGCGCGCGCAGGCTCCGCGACGACGACAACGGGCCCAAGTACCTCAACACGCCCGAGACGCCGATCTACAAGAAGTCCCAGGTGCTGTACGGCATCGACCTGGCGAAGAAGGACATCGCCAAGGTCAGCCGGGCCGTCGTGGTCGAGGGCTACACCGACGTCATGGCCTGCCATCTCGCCGGCGTCACCACCGCGATCGCCACCTGCGGCACCGCCTTCGGCGGCGACCACATCAAGATCCTGCGCCGGCTCCTCATGGACAACGGCTCGGCGCGGGTGATCTTCACCTTCGACGGCGACGCGGCCGGCCAGAAAGCGGCCCTGCGCGCCTTCGAGGACGACCAGAAGTTCGCCGCCGAGACCTACATCGCCATCGCGCCCGACGGCATGGACCCGTGCGAGCTGCGCCTGGCCAAGGGCGACGAGGCCGTCTCCGACCTGGTCGTACCGCGCACCCCGCTGTTCGAGTTCGCGCTGCGCCAGATCGTCGTCCGCTACGACCTCGACACCCCGGGAGGCCGCGCCGCCGCCCTGGACGAGGCCGCCCCGATCGTCGCCCGCATCAAGAACAGCGGCGCCCAGCACGAGGTCGCCGTCCAGCTCGCGGGCATGCTCGGCATCCTGGACACCCAGTTCGTCGTCAAGCGGGTGGCCCAGCTGGCCCGGTGGGCACGCGACCGCGGCGGCAGGGGACAGGCCCCCACCTCCCGCGGACAGCAGCAGTACGACGCCGCGCCCGCGCCCCGCACCTCCGGCCCCGCCCTGACCCTGCGCAACCCCGTCTACGCCACCGAACGCGAACTGCTCAAACTCGCCCTCCAGCGCCCCGAGTTGGTCTCCCCGGCGTTCGACGCGTACGGCGTCGACGAGTTCACCGCGCCCCCTTACGCGGCCGTACGGCAGGCCGTCCTGGACGCGGGCGGCGCGGACTACGGCACACAGGACCCGCAGGAGTACCTGGTCCGCGTCCGCGAGGCGGCCCCGGACGACGCGGTCCGCGCGATGGTGACGGAGCTGGCCGTCGAGGCGATCATGCGCAAGACGGTGGACGAGAGCTACGCGGGCGACCAGCTCGTCACCGTCCGCCGCCGCGCCGTCGAACGCCGAGTCCGCGACGTCCAGAGCACCCTGGCCCGCCTCGGCACCCACGACGACCCCGCCCAACTGGCAGCCGTACAGAACGAGTTGTGGGTCCTCCAGCAGTACGACCAGGCACTGCGGGTCCAGGGCGCGGCGGCGCTGTAGTCCCGCCCGCGCCAGGTCTCCGACCGATCGGGCCCCACTGGCACCCAGTTTTCCCACAGGGGTAACCGGCCAGTCACGGACCGGACTCAAAAAGTCACCGCACGCCCCTCGTGGCGGCGATGTGTCGTACTCCACACTGGGTTCCGGTGCCTGAGTCCTCGGAGCGCGGCCGATCCGTCCCCCACGGGTCCCACACCCCCGCGGTTCCGCTCATCGCGTACGGGACGGACAGCGGCGAGGCCGCCGACTCCGCCCCCCCAAGCAGCGCTGCCGCACACCTCAGCAGCGATCATCCTGGAGGTCGCCCCCGTGCAGACCCAGACCCTCACCCAGACCGACAACACCGGCGACACGGACGCGGATTCCGACGTCATCGGGGCCGTACCCGCGCAGAGCCGTGTCGCGCACCACCCCGAGACGGCGGCGGAGCCGGAGGGCTCGCAGGCCGAGCC
>NZ_DATCVQ010000135.1:0-1540 GCF_036566765.1 Streptomyces sp. | reverse complement strand
GCGACGCACGCGAGCTGCCGGGCGTAGGACCAGGTGCCGACGGGCCCGTCTGCCGGGCCAGCGGTGCGGAGCTCGGCCCAGTGCTCGACGGCGGCAGTGCCGCGCTGGGGCCGCCTGTCGGCGGGGATCTCGCCGACGCCGGCGGCCAGCGTGATGCAGTGCGTCAGCAGCTGGTCGATGAGCAGGGCGAGGGCTTCGTCGCCGGGGTGGGCGCGCATGTCGATGGCGCGGCGGATGTCCGCCTGCGCGGTGCCCTCGGCGTGCTCCTCGATGGCGTCTGAGACCTGCACGAGGAGCGCGCCGAGGTGCACCTCCACCGTGGCTCTGTCGTGCTGCTCATGCTCGGACATGCCCGCTCCCTGGCGTCGTTGGCGACTGGGTGAGACCAGGGTGGAGGCACAACAAGGCCCCGACTGCCACCACTTGGTGACAGCCGGGGCCAAGGCTTAACGCTCTGTCAGACTCCCAGCCAGGTGCCGTACGACAGGAACGAATCCGGCAGCCGGCGGTGCGCCGCCTCCAGTCCCGTGTACGTCTCCCGCACCGTGGCGTGATAGCGAGCCTGCTGCGGTGCCGCCTTCCGGGCCTTCAGCAGGTTCTGGAAAGAGCTGTCGAGGTCGCCGGTCCACATCTGCGCGCGAGCCAGCTCCGCGAAGTGGTGCGAGCGGCGGGACGCCGGCCAGTCCTTCGGAATACCCACCTGGCGGCCCTGCTCCGCCGCGCGATCGTACTCGTCCAGCTCGGCGAGAACGCTGGTCCGGTGCACCAGTACGTTCGTTGGCCCGAACGCCAGGTAGTGCACCTGCACCGCCTCGCCCGTGGCCGTCGCGATCCGCTCGGCCTCGCCGAGGTGGCTGTCCGCGCGGCTGCCGTCCTGGGAACGGGCTGCCATGACCGCGGCCCCGAGATGCAGCTGCCCGGTGACCACGTCCCGTTCCCGGCCAGGGTCGGCCTGCTCGACGATCCGCAGGCCGAGGTCGGTCAGCCGCTGCCCCGTCCGGTACTGGCCTTCACGAAGGTAGTTCAGGGCGCGGAAGTAGCGGTACATGCCGCCCCATGCGGCGGACGATCCGCGTTCGGCGGCCCACTCCAGGCGGGCCAGTGCGATGGCGGACAGGTCGCCGTAGCCGAGCTTCGAAGCGACGTCGTACGCCGACCGGTACGTGGACGCGAGAAGCCGCCACAGTTCATCCTGCGGCGCGGCGTGGGCGGCGGTCGTCACCTCCTGAATCAGCCCCGGTAGTTGGCTGGCAGCGTTCTTGATCTCCCCGGCGCGCACGGCAACGAGCAGCGACTCGGCGTCCCCGGCCAGGAGCTCGTACGGGCGCGGCACGATTTCCGGGTCGGCGCCGAGGTCGTATACGTCCAGCGCCTCGCGGATCGGCCTTATCAGCACATCGAGTTCGTCCGCGCGGAGCTCCTCGACGTATGGCTGGCCGTTGACCGTGGCGACGCTGACGCGCAGGGCTTCGGCGATGCGGTTGATGGTGTACGGCGAGGCGGGCTTGCTGCCCTGCTCCGCCTTCACGATGGTGCTGTA
>NZ_DATCVQ010000134.1:0-17556 GCF_036566765.1 Streptomyces sp. | reverse complement strand
GGGCCCACGCCCGGGAACGCGATGCTGGTCACCGAACTCCCCGTGCCCCGGCGGGAGCGGGGTGTCCCGTACACCGTGAACGACCAGCTGATGGTCGCCACAGCACTGACCGTCGCCGAATGGAACCGGGAGCACGGCGCTCCCGACCGGCCGCTGCGCATCACGATGCCCGTCGACGACCGCACCCGCGGTCCGGCGATGCCGATCGGCAACGGCACCCGCCTGGTCGAGGTCGGATTCACGCCCGACGAGATCGGCCCCGACGCCGACCTCGGCACGCTGCTGCGCAACACGGCGGAGCGAACCCGCGCGTTGAAGGCGCTCGACCGGCCCCAACTGGGCCGCGGGGCCGCGGTGCTGACCGCCCCGGTCCTGCCGGTCGCCGCCCGTGCGGCGCTGACGCGGGGGGTGCGGCGGCTCGCGGCGCCCTGGACCTCGACAACGCTGCTCAGCAACATCGGCCGGGTCCCGTACCCGCTGGACTTCGGCGCTGCGGGCCGCGCGCACGCGGTCTGGTTCTCGGCGCCGGCAGCAATGCCGCGCGGGTTGACGTTCACCACGGCCTCGACCGGCGGCCGGCTCCATCTGGTACTGCGCTGGTCCCGGGCCCTGCTGGGCGACGAGGACGGCGTCCGGCTGTGCGAGCTGTTCGCCGGCCGGCTGGCCGCGACGGATGCGGAGGCGCTGTGAACGGGTACACCGCGGGACACACCGGGACGACGTCGGGGGCTCTGACACCGGAACCCGAACTCGCGGGCACGGCAGCAGCCGCAACGGCCCCAGTCGCCCCGGCTCCCGAAACGGCCCGCCCCGACTCCCTCCCCAGCCTGCGGGACTTCTACGAGAACCCCGCCGTGCCCGTGGCGTCCGGCGACGCCCGGAGCCGGCAGCAGGCGCAGTTGCTGGCCGCCGCCCTCGGGGCGCCGGGCGCGCTCGTCGTCGACGTCGGCTGCGGGGACGGCACCGCGGCCGCGACCGCGGGGCCGATTCTCGCCGGACACCGGATCGTGGGGGTCGACTGGTCACAGGACGCGCTGCGCCGCGCGCGGCCCCGACTGGCCCATGTCGTACGCGGCGAACTGGACCACGGCGGGCTGCCGTTCGCGGACGGCTGCGCGGACGCGGTGCTGTTCAGCGAGGTGGTCGAGCATCTCGTCGACCCCGACAGAGCCCTGGACGAACTCCGGCGCATCCTGCGGCCCGGAGGTCATCTGATGCTCTCGACTCCGAACCTCGCCGCCTGGTACAACCGCGCGCTGCTCCTCGCCGGCTGGCAGCCGGTGTTCTCCGAGGTGAGTCTGCGCGGCATCCACGGACGGCCCGGCTCCGAAGTAGTGGGCCATCTAAGGCTGTTCACGGCGCGCGCCCTCCGCTCCTTCCTGCTCTCGGCCGGCTTCGAGGACGTACGGATCACCGGGGCGCCGTTCCACGGGGTGCCGCGCGGGCTGCGCCTGATCGACCGGGCCGCGTGCGCGGTGCCGTCGGCGGCGTCCATTCTGCTGGCGCACGCCCGGCGGAGGTAGCGCGATGTGGTGGGGTGTGGGCGCGGCGCTGGTGGCCAACGTCCTCTACAGCGTCGGCTTCGTCCTGGAGAAGCGGGCGCTCGGCTCGCTGCCCGCGCTCTCCGCCGGGCGGCCGCTGCGCGTGGTCGGGGTGCTGCTGACCAGCCCGCTGTGGCTCGTCGGTTCGCTCGCGCTCGCCGCCGGTTTCGTCGCCCAGCTGATCGTCTACCGGGCGCTGCCGATCGCCGCCGCGCAGGGCATCTTCGTCTCGGGTCTCGTCCTGCTCCTCCTCCTGTCCTCGGCCGTGCTCGGCGAGCAGCCCTCGGGCCGGGAGCGCCATGCGCTCGGGGCGGTGCTCGTCGCGCTGCTCATGGTCGTCGCGTCGGTGCGGGAGGGCGACGACGTGGTGAGCAGGGGCGCGCCGTGGGCCCTGGTGCTCCTCGTGTGCGTGCCGACGCTCGCGGCCGGAGTGCTGCTGTACGGGCGGGTCGAGCGCCGCGCCCGTAAACGGCACCGGGCGCCGACCAACGGCATCGGGTACGGCGTGGCCGTGGGACTGCTCTACGGCGTCAGCTCGCTGGCCATCAAGGGGGCGTCGGGCCGCCTCACCGGCGCGAGCGCGGGCGAGGCAGCGCGGGCGCTGTTCGGCTCCCCGTACCCGTACCTGCTGCTGTTCACGGCCGGGGCCGGACTCGTCATGTCCCAGGCGGCGCTGCAAAGGTGCCGTGCCTCGTTGATCGTGCCCGTCTGCACGACGGTGACGTGCCTGTTCACGGCGGTCGTGGGGACGCTGACGTTCGGCGAGCGGCTCCCGGACGATCCGCTGCTGCTGACCCTGCGTGTCGCCGGCACGGCCCTGGCCCTGTCCGTCCTCCTGGTGATGCCACGCCACGACCCGCAGACGACGTGAATCACCGCCCGAGCATCCGGCTACCGACCACCGTCCGAACCTCCCCCTACCGACCGCCGAAGAGCGAGGACCCCATGAGCCCCGACGACCCGCTGCTGAGCATCCTGGCCTGCCCCCTCGACAAGGGTCCGCTGACCCTGCCGCCCGGCCAGGAAGTGCTCTACAACCCGAGGCTGCAACTCCGCTACCCCATCGTGGACGGCATTCCGCAGCTCCTCCCGTCCTCCGGGAGCCGGGTCTCCCCCGAGGAGCACGAGCGGTACGTAGGGTCGTCGGACGGGTGACGACGCCGGGGACCAGTCGGCCGCCGGCCTACGCACGCGCTCACCAGCGAACGGCGGTGAAGTCGACCGGCCGAGGCCGCAGCAGCCGCGTACGGTCCGCCAGGGCCCGCAACCGCCGGGACATCTCGTCGGCGGGCAGGCGGTGACGGCCGCCGTGGCCCGGCAGGAGCCATTCGAACCGCAGCCGTCCGACCGCCCTCGCCAGGGAGGCGGCCAACTCCTCGATGGAGTACCAGGTCACGCTCTCCGCGACCGCGAGATCGTCCGTGGCGCGGGACCAGTAGAAACTGTCGCCGCTGAAGCAGTAACGGTCGTCCGCGACATAGAGCACGCTGCCTTCGGTGTGGCCGGGCAGCGGATGGGCCACGACCCCCTCGCCGACCTCTGTGGCGTCGAGTCCCCGGATCACCCGGTCCGCGTCCGGCGCCGCGTCGAGGTCGCCCTCGTGGATCCAGAGCCGAGCGCCGAAGCGGTCCGCGTAGCGGCGGCCGTGGGCGGCGTGGTCGCGATGGGTGATCAGCACGTCGGTGACGCGACCCGATGCCTCGTACCGCTCGGCCAGCACAGGACTCCAGCGCGGCGTGTCGATCATCATGACCGTCCCGGACGGCCGCCGGAGCAGATAGGAATTGGCCCCCGTGTGCGGGGAGTTGTGCCCGCACATCAGCACGCGGTCGTCGAGGGCCAGCGGGAAGGGATCGAGCGTCGGGTCCACCGGCCCCCCGGACGCCTGGCGGATCGAGCGGGTGGGACAGGCGAAGACGGCGGCGTGTAAGCGCTCCGTCTCCGCTTCGTCGCCCGGCGGCCGGAGCACCCGCGACCTCCCCTCCGACTCGCCGATCAACTCGGGCGCGAACTGCCGCGCGACGTCGCAGTTGATGCATCGGTCGTCCACGTACCAGCCGTCCACAGCGGGACTCCTTCCAGCGGGAACGACCCCGACCGGGGCCGCCCTTCCACGGATATCCCACCGGCCGGGAAGGGCGGTAGAGCCACCCGATCTTGTTTGTCAGGCGCAGAGGACATCTCGGTCAGGAAACGGTTGTGCGATTGTCAGTCGCGCGTGATAGGCACTACCTCCACGAGGGAGGTGATCATCGGCCTCCCAGATCGAACGCAACAAGGGGTGGGGAGATGGCGTTGCTCCGGGATATGGGGCTCACGCTGGGGAGATGGGTCGGCCGGCCCGATGCGCAGGTGCAGAAGGATTCCGGCGATCCCGACGTGACGCGAGTGCGGGAGGCCGCCGCGGGGGCGGACTGGGCCACCGTACGGGGGGTGCTCGAGGCGCGGCCCGAGAGCGAGGATCGGACGGAGCTGCTGTGGGCCGTCGGCGACACCGCGGGGGTGGAGCGGTGGATCGCCGGGGTGATCGAAGCGGAGCCCGATTCCGCGCTGCCCCTGCTCGTCTCCGGGGTCCGGCACATCAGCTGGGGCTGGGAGGCCCGGACCGGCGCGCGGGCGAAGGACGTCTCGCGCGAGCAGTTCGACGTGTTCCACGCGCGGCTGCGCACCGCCGAGCGGCAGCTGTACGAGGCGGCGGAGCGCGAGCCGCAGTGGACCTCGCCCTGGTACGGCCTGCAGATCACCGGCCGCGGCCTCCAGGTCGGCCAGGTCACCGCCCGCCGCCGCTTCGAGGCGACGGTGCGGCGCGACCCGCACCACATGGGGGCGCACCAGCAGCAGTTGCAGCAGGTCTGCGAGAAGTGGAGCGGGTCGCACGAGGAGATGCACGCCTTCGCGCGCGCGTCCGCGTTCGGCGCGCCCGGCGGCACGCCGCTGGGCCAGCTCGTCGCGATCGCGCACATCGAGGAATGGCTCTCCCTCGACGCGGGACCGGACGCCGCCTACATGCGCCGGCCCGAGGTGGCGGCGTCGCTTCGGCAGGCCGCCGATCACTCGTACCGGCACCCGGACTTCGTCCGCCGGGGCGCGTGGCTCCAGGTCTTCAACACCTTCGCCATGGCCTTCTCGCTGGCCGGGGACCGCGCCGCCGCCCGCGAGTGCTTCCAGGCCGCCGAGGGCCGTGTCACGGAGTTCCCCTGGTACTACATCAACGGCTCCGACCCCGCCGCGGCGTACCGCAAGCAGCGTTCGTCGGCCGGGCGCTGAGCCGGGGGCGGCGTGGCGCGCGCCGAGCCGACGTACAGCTCCGTCACGTCCTCCGCCCTCCCGCAGTCCGCGCATCCGCGTCTCGTCTTCGCGGCATCCCTCACTGCCCCCTGCGCCCGGCCGGACCGCCGTCGACGGCTTCATGCCTTCCGGCGCCCGCCCTCTGCACCCTCCATCCGCATCCCCGCCCGCGCCGCCCACGGCGCGGGTGCGCCCATCGAAGGATTCCCGCCAGGTGTCCCCATCCAAGACCCCCGAGACCTCCCACAGCTTCCAGGTCGACCTGCGCGGCCTGGTCGACCTGCTCTCCCACCACCTCTACTCGAGCCCCCGCGTCTATCTGCGCGAACTGCTGCAGAACGCCACGGACGCCATCACCGCCCGGCAGGCGCTGACCCCTGGTGCGCCGGGGGCCATCACCGTGCGCACCGGCGACACCCTCACCGTCACGGACACCGGCATCGGCCTGACCGAGGCCGATGTCCACCGGTTCCTCGCCACCATCGGCCGCAGCTCCAAGCGGACCGCCGAGGGCGCCCTGGACGGCGCCGGCCTCGACGCCGCGCGCGGGGAGTTCATCGGGCAGTTCGGCATCGGGCTGCTGGCCTGCTTCGTCGTGGCCGACGAGATCACGGTGGTCAGCCGGTCGGCGGCCGACCCGTCGGCGCCCGGCGTCGAGTGGCGCGGCCACTCCGACGGCCGCTACACCATCCGCACCCTGCCCGCCTCGGACGTGCCCGAGCCCGGCACCACCGTCCGGCTCGTCCCGCGCGCCGACAACGCCGAGTGGACGAGCCCCGAGCAGGTCGTCGCCCTGGCCCGGCACTACGGCGGTCTGCTGCGCCACGAGGTCACCGTCGTCGGCCCGCGCGGCGAGACCCACCGGGTCAACGAGACGCCCCCGTGGGAGCAGTCCCACCGCTCCCCGCTGGCCCGCCGCGAGGCGATGACCGCGTACTGCCGCGGCCTCTTCGACTTCACCCCGCTCGACACCATCGAGCTCGACCTTCCGGCGGCCGGGCTGCGCGGCGTCGCGTACGTGCTTCCCACGGCCGTGAGCCCGGCACAGCGCGCCGGCCACCGTGTGCACCTGAAGGGCATGCTGCTCACGGACCAGGCGCCCGAACTGCTGCCGGACTGGGCCTTCTTCGTGCGCTGCGTGGTCGACACCACCAGCCTGCGGCCGACCGCGTCCCGGGAGGCGCTGTACGAGGACGGCACCCTGTCCGCCGTACGAGACGCCCTCGGCGACCGGATCCGCGACTGGCTCACCGGGCTCGCCGCCAGCGACCCGGCCCTGCTGCACCGCTTCATCGACACGCACCACCTCGCGGTCAAGGCGCTCGCCCGCTACGACGACGAGCTGCTGCGCATCGTGCTGCCGTGGCTGCCGTTCGAGACCACCGACGGCAACGTCACCCTCGAGGAGTTCGCGCGCACGCACCCGACGCTGCTGGTCACGCGCAGCGTCGAGGAGTTCCGGCAGGTCGCCCCGATCGCCTCGGCCGCCGGCCTGGGCGTCGTCAACGGCGGCTACACGTACGACCGCGACCTCGTGCACCGGCTGCCCGAGATCCGCCCCGGCACGTCCGTCACCGACCTCGACCCGGCCACGGTCACCGCGCACCTCGACGCCGTGGACCCGACCGCCGAGCTGCGCGCGGCGGCGTTCCTCGCCGTCGCACGGGAGACGATCGGCGTGCACGACTGCGACGTCGTGCTGCGCGACTTCCAGCCCGTCACCGCGCCCGCGCTGCTGCTCGACAACCGGGACGCGCGCCACGAGCGGACCAGGTCGAGCCTCGCCGCCGACAGCGACGGCCTGTGGGCCGACATCCTCGGCTCCCTGCGGCACGAGACCCCGCGCGCCCAGCTCGTCCTGAACCACCTCAACCCGCTGGTCCGCCAGGCGATCACGATCGCCGAGCGCGGGCTGGCCGTCACCACCGCCGAGGCCCTCTACGGCCAGGCCCTGCTGCTCAGCCGCCGCCCGCTCCGGGCGAGCGAGAGCGCCCTGCTCAACCGAGCCTTCATCGGCCTGCTCACCCACGCCATGCACCACCCCGGCGGCCCGGCCGCACCCGACTCCGAGCCCCGGAAGGACATGTAGATGCTGGACACCCCCGAGGCCGTGGTCGAGGCGCTGCGCGAGAACCACGACCGCCCGCACGGCCTGCAGCGGACCATCACCGCCGAGGAGCTCGTCGAGGCGGCCGAGCCCTTCGAGAAGCCCGACGTCCTCGTCACGGCGCTGCTCGAACTGATGACGGCGTACGAGTTCACCGGCGAGCACCGCAAGTCGCCCGTCGCCTTCGCGCGGCTGCTCAAGCTGTGGGACACAGCGCCCGAGTCCTTCAGCGAGTGGGAGGCCCACCAGGTCTTCTGGCGTTTCAAGTGGGTGACGACGTCGCTGTTGCAGGTGCCCGAGGTGCCCCTGGCGACCGTCCGCGGCTGGATCGACCAGATGCGCACGCGCTACGAGGCGGCCGAGCACGGCATGCAGCCGGTGGCGGCGATGCGGTACCACGTCGCGTCCCACACGGGCGACGGCGTCGCCGACGCCTACGACCTGTGGGTCACCCGGCCACGTACCGAGCTGAGCGACTGCGAGGCCTGCGAGACCCGGCACCTGGCCGACCACCAGGCGACGGCGGGCGACGACGCCGCGGCCCTCGACACCTGGCGGCCGGTCCTCGACGGGGCCATGGGCTGCAGCGAGGAGCCGCAGATGAGCCAGGCGCGCGCCCTGCTGTCGTTGCTGCGCACCGGCCGCGCGGACGAGGCCCGCTCCCACCACCTCACCGGCTACCGCCGGGTTCGCGGCAACAACGGCATGCAGGACGAGGTCGGTCTGCACCTGGAGTTCTGCGCCCTGTCCCGCAACGAGGGCCGCGGCCTGGAGATCCTCGCCGAGAACCGCCCGCTGTTCGAGGCGACCGGCGCTCCGCTGGCCCGCCTCGGCTTCCTCACGGGCGCCGAGGTGCTGCTCGCGCGGATCGTCGAGGACGGCCACGCCGAGGCCGCGGTGGCGGGTCCGCCCGGACGCAACTGGACCGCGGGCGAACTCCTCGCCCATGTCCGCTCCGAGGCCGACCGGCTCACCGCGGCGTTCGACGGGCGCAACGGCACCACGGCGGTCGGCGACCACCGTCGGACCCGACTCGCGCAGCGCCCGCTTCTCGACGCGCCGTTGCCGCTGGGGCTGCGGACGTCGGTCGCCCGGTCGGCTGCCGCAGACGGCGCGGCGGGCGCCGTGCCCTTCCCCGCTGCTGTTTCCGCAGCCGCCGTCGTCGAAGTGCCCGAGGACTTCGTCGCCCTGGTGCGCGAGGCGCGGCGCATGGCGAGCGCGGGGCATCCCGGGGACACCCGGCTCTGGACCCTCATCGCCGAACGCCTGGCCGACGGCACGGCGACGCACGACGACCGGCTCGGGCCGGAGGACCTGCTGCGCGCGGAGCTCGCCGAGCAGCGCGCGGGCCGGCTCGCGCTGGAGGAGCGCGACGACGAGAGCGTCACCGTGCTGAGGCAGGCCGCCGACATGTTCGCGCAGCTCGACATGGACTGGCACGCGCTGTCGGCACGGGCGCGCGCGCTGGCGTGGACGACTCGCCCGGACGACGACGGTGACTCGGCCGGCGCCCCGGCCGCGGACGCGATCGCCTCCGGCCTCGACGACATCCTGCGCGAGGCCGACCGGCTCAAGACCGAGGTCCCGTTCACGGGCGAGGCCCTCGGGGAGGCGGAGGCCGCGTCCGACGACGTTGCTACGGAGCGGGTGCTGGCGTACCTCGGCGTGCTCTACTCCCTCACCTACGCCGCCTACCAGGAGATGCTGCGGCAGCTGCCCGAGCCCGCCGACTCCGCCGTCGAGCGGTTCGAGGAGTCCGTCCGCAGGCTGCACTCCGAGGCGGAACGGCTGTCCATGCCCCACCAGGTGGCCAACGCACGGCAGTTCGCGGCGGACGTGGCCGGCCGTCGTGGCGACGGCGTCCGCGCCGAGGCGGAGCTGCGCGCCGCGCTGAAGGACGTGGACGCCTCCGACCGGCCCTGGCGCGGTTCGCGCGCGCGAGCCCTGCTCGCCCAGATCCTGATGGCGAAGGACGAGCCGGCCGAGGCGGCGGAGCTGCTGCACCAGGCGATCGCGGACGCGGTCCGGTACGACGACGCGGAGTTCCCGATGGCGCCGACGTACGCTCTGCTCGGCCACGCCGCCACGCACCTGGGGGACTCCGGCGGCGCCGTGCGCCACCTCTCGGAGGCCGCCGCGCGGTTCGACCAGGACGGGGCGCACAACGAGGCCACCGACATCCGGCTCCAGCTCGCGGACGTCCTGGCGCGCACCGGGCAGCAGGCCGACGCCGTCGCCGTACTGGAATCCGTCCTCGCCGGCGACGCGGCGTCCTCGCTCGACGAGCGGCTGCTCGCCCAGGCCCGGCTGACGCTGGCACGTGGGCTGCGGGAGCTGGAGGAGTACCTGCCCGCCGCCGAGGAGTTCGTGCGCCTTGCGGACGCGGTCGCCGGCTGGGAGGACGACCGCGGGATCCACACCCTGGTGGCGGCGGAGACGGCCACCGCCTTGGCGATGGCGGACCGTTGGGACGCGGCGGACAAGGCGTACGAGCGCGCCCTCGCCGCGCATGCCGAGGCCCCGAACCCGGGCTTGATCACGCACATGATGTGCGAGTTCGCGCGTCTCGTCATGCTGGCCCGCGAGGCCGACGGCGTGGACACGGCACTCGACCACCTGGCGCGGGCCGACGCGGTCCGGGTCGCCGTGCCGGACGGCGCCGAGGACTTCGTCCCCTGGTTCGAGAGCGGCAACGTGCACTACCGGCGCGCCCGCGTCCTGGCGCAGGCGGAACGCTTCGCGGAGGCCCTGGCCGAGGCGGAGGCCGCGATCGCCGCACAGGAACAGGGCGGCGAGGACGGCGAGTTGCCGCGCGCCGAGGCGGTCCGGATCGCCGCCCTGATCGAGGGCAACGGCCTCGGCCGGTTCAAGGAGGCCATCGCCCGGCTGACGACGGCCGCGGCCCGATGCCGGAAGGCAAGCCATCCCGAGGCCGCGGAGATCCTCAACGCGCTGCGGCAGGACTATCTGTCTCGGTAGGAGAGAGGCGAACGCGGTGCCGCCTTCTCCCGGGTTCCGGCCGGATCCATGCGCCGGGCCCGGGAGAAGGCCGTCGCCGACACTGTCCGAGCCCACTGATAGCGTGCCGCATCCGGTGTCGGGAAGATCATGAAAGGACAATCGCCGTGCAGGAAGTGGCACGTCACGAGGTCAGCGCAGAGCGCATAGCGCAGGCGCTCGACGACATCAGTGGGCGGACCTGGGACCGTTGCCAGAACATGTGCTTCTTCGACGCATCCCCGGAGCGGATGCGGGAGTTGGGTGACGAGCTCCTCGACCACGTCGCCGCCCGTGCCCTGGAGGAGCCCGCGCTCGACGAGCCGTCGCGTTCCGCGCTGCGGACCGCGGCGGAGTGCTCGCTGGGGGCGCTGAGCGTCGGCTGCTTCCCCAACGGCGACCAGGAGATCTTCCTCCCGCTCGTCGACCGGCAGCTCACCAGCGAGGACATCGACTTCCGCGATTTCGTCAAGCACGCCCCCACGGCCAGGACGTGGCTCGACACCTTTGGCACGTGTCTGGTCAGCGGCCTGGTGTGGGACTCGCAGCGGGTCATCGGGCTGCTTCTGCGGAACGACTACGCACCCGCGATCCGCGACGGGGTTCCCTACTCGGAGCTGAACTCGACGTCGGAGCCGGCGGACGTGGCCGCGATGGACGCGCTGTGCGTGTACCTGGCCGAGTCGAGCGGACACCTGCCGCGCGACTGGCCGACCATGACCCTGCGCAAGCCGGACGCCGAGGAGCGCGCGGAGGCGGCCCGGCAACTGGACGCGGTCGACGCCCTGACACCGGACCAGCGGCTCCTCCGCGTCCTCCTCGACGACGACCGACACGCCTTCGAACAGGCCCTCGTGGCCCGGCTCGTCGAGCACCGGGAGAGCGTCGGGGCCGACCCCGCGCCCAGGTCGCTGCTGCCGGTCGACACCCTCGCCCTGGCGGCGCTCGCGGTCCAGGTGCACGGGTGGGTGCTGGAGGTCCGGTCCGACTACCTGCCGCAGGCCCTTCTGGGCGCCCCCGACGCGCTGCAGCGGGCGGCGGAGGGCCGCGTGAACAAGCTGGGCTCCTGGACGGCGAAGTAGAAGAAACCGAGCCGCCCCGCGCGCCGAGCGCGGGGCGGCTCAGTCGTGGACGGGGAGGCGCTGAGGAACCTCCCCCTCGATGAGGTCGGCGGCGCGCGGCGTCCCGCCCTCGCGGGCCGTCTGCTCCTGGATCTCGCGGCTGCGGCGGGTCACGTCCGGGTCGGAGACAAGAGCGAGGACGGCCTCCCGCAGCCGCTCCGGTGTGACCTCGTCCATCGGCACATGGCGGGCGACGCCGAGGGACTGGAGCATGTCGGCGTTGCCGAACTGGTCGACCGCCTGCGGGACGGCGACCATCGGCGTGCCGGTCGCCAGCCCCTCCTGGCTGCCGCCCGCCCCCGCGTGGGTGATGAAGGCGTCGGCCTGCTTGAGGACGGACAACTGCGGCACCCAGGAGTGCACTTCGACGTTGTCGGGTACGTCGCCCAGCTCGGCCGGGTCGACGAACCGCCCGATCTGGAGCACGACGTGCCAGCCCGCGAGCCCCCCGAACGCCTCGACGCAGGCCCGGTAGAAGTCCGGCTGCTTGGTGAACGAGGAGCCGAGGGAGACCAGGAGCACCTTCTCGACGTCCGCCGGCCGCTGCCACTGTCCCTGTTCGGCCCGCTCGCCCTGGCAGGCGCCGACGAAGGTGTAGACGGACCGGTCGACCCGGTCGGCGTGCGGCTGAAGTGCCTCGGGGATGAGGACGACGGCGCGGCGGGGCCTGGCGACGAACCGGTCGGGACAGGTGTCGATGCCGTGCTCGGCGAGCCACTCCTCGAAGCGGGTGTAGTACGCCTTGCCGCGCGGCGAGGCCTTCAGCTCGGCGTACATCGGCTCGGCGACCTCCTCCTCGTATCCCTCCCAGGGAACGAGATTGGGCCAGAGGGAGACGGCGGGGACGCCCCAGACGTGGGCGAGGGCGGGGGCCGGGTACGAGGTGATGTCGTGGAGCACCAGGTCGGGCCGGTCGCCGTCGAAGGCCCGGGCGAGCTGCGGCAGGGCCTGAATGGCGTCGTCGAGGAACGGTTCGATGTTGTCGATCAGTTCGGTCCCCCACCCGTCCGGGTCGTCGTCGGTCGGGAGCGTCGAGCGGTAGACGACGGGGGTGGCGCCGGTGCCGGCCACCTTGTCGGCGAAGGAGGCGGGAACCGCGTAACTCACCCGGTGACCCCGGGCAACGAGTTCGCGGATGACCTCCAGGCTCGGGTTCACGTGACCGTGGGCGGCGATGGAGAACATGGCGATGTGGGAGCGGGGGGTTGTCGTCATGACGCCAGGCTATGCGAGACGGACCGTATCGTCTAACTCATTTCTCATGGGAGCCGCCTGGCGACGGCCAGGCTGACCACGTACCGCTCCTCGGCCGTCCCGTCCGGGAAGACCCCGGCCAGGAGCTCGCGTTCCGCAGCCAGGAACTCCCTCGCGCCCGCCTCGCCGAGGACGAGGAAGTCGGAGTAACTGGCCAGGTTGCCGAGGTGGGCGTCGAGCGGGACGTTCCGGGTCCACGACACCTGTCGGGTGGCGAAGTCGAGTTCGGCCGGCAGGTCGCGGAATCGGGCTGTCGGATCGGGCTCGATGTCATCGGCGCCGAAGAGGCGGCGCAGGCGCGCGTCCTGGTCGGCGATCCACGGGATCGTGCTGTCGGAGTCGTTCCACCACAGCGCGAGCGCCCCGCCGGGACGCAACACGCGGAGCGCCTCCGGGACGGACTTGCGCCGATCGGTCCAGTGCCATGCCTGGGCGTACGTGAGGAAGTCGACCGACGCGGAGGCGAGCGGCAGGTTGTCGCCGTCGCCGAGCACGAGGGGGACGTCGGGCAGCCGGAGGCGGAGCTGGGCGGCCATCCGGGGGCCGGGCTCGACCGCGACGACCTGCGCCCCGCGGGCGCGAAGGAGGGCGGTGGCGATGCCCGTCCCGGCGCCGACGTCCGCGACGCGGGCACCCGATATGGGGCGGTGAGGGAGTTCCTCCACCGCGTCGAGGAGGGCGGGCGGGTACGAGGGGCGGTTCGCGGCATAGCCGGCGGCGGCGCTGTCGAAGGATCGGGCCCGTGTGGTCGGAGGCATGGGGTCATCTTCGAGGACCGAGAGGACCGGGGACAGGTGATTCTGCGGCGTCTTGTCCGCCCGCGGCACGTGACGAGACCCTCGGCGGCGCCAACGGGGTTCGGGCATCTGGAGGTACGCGCCAGGAGGCGTGGACCGGCGCCCCGTACGATGACCGCATGACCTTCGCCCACCGGCCGACGAGCCGCCGCCCCGCCGGGCGCGGCTTCGTGCTGCTGGTGATGGTCGTGCTGGCGGGGCTGCTGGGGATGCACGCACTGGCACCGGCGCAGGCATCGGTGCAGGCATCGGTGCAGCGCGCCGGGGCAGGACACATGGGCGCCCAGCACGCCGAGACGGGGCACGGCATGACTGCCGGGACGCCGGACGAAGACCCCGGCTGTTCGCACACCTCGGGCGGCGGCGGACATCTGGAGCACGCGGACGCGACGTGCGCCGCGGCCGGCGTGAGCGACTCGTACGCGCCTCCTGCCCTGACCTCCGCCGGACTCGACCAGCCCCCGGTCACCGCATCGGCGGCCGGTGCGGTGGCGACGTCGACGGTGAGCGGGCGCGCCCCGCCCGATCTCGCCGAACTGCAACTCCTGCGGATTTAGAGCCGCCCGCGCGGCCTGCGTCGCCCTGATGCGACAGGCCGCGCTCCGAGGCGTCTCTTCATTCGTTCTGCGCGCATGCCGTGATCCGGCTGCGCATCAAGGAGTAGCACCATCATGATCAGCAAGCGTTCCCACGTCCGCCGTACCGCTGCCGTCCTCGCAGCCGGAGCCGCCGCCGTCGTACTGGCGGCCTGTGGCGCCGACGCCGACAGCTCGACGGGCCACAAGGGCCACGGCACGACGTCCGCCGCCCCCTCCGCGTCGGCATCCGCACCCCAGGGCGACCACAACGCGGCCGACGTCGCCTTCGCGCAGGGGATGATCCCGCACCACCGGCAGGCCGTCGAGATGGCCGACCTGGCACCGACCCGCGCCGAGTCGGCGACGGTGAAGAAGCTGGCGGCGGACATCAAGAAGGCACAGGACCCCGAGATCAAGACCCTGTCGGGGTGGCTGACCTCGTGGCGCGAGCAGGTTCCCGCCGCAGGCGCGATGGACCACTCCGCGCACGGCGCCGGCGGCGGAATGATGACCATGGAGCAGATGGATCAGCTGAAGAACGCCTCGGGCAAGGCGTTCGACACCGCGTTCATGGAGCTGATGATCAAGCACCACGAGGGAGCGGTGGAGATGGCGAAGACGGAGCAGGCCACGGGCGCCTTCCCCGACGCCAAGACGATGGCGCAGGCCATCATCACCTCCCAGTCCGCCGAGATCGCCCAGATGAACAAGCTGCTCGGCAAGTCCTGACCGAGGAGCGCGCATAGGAAGGGGCGGGGCCGCCACGGCGGTCCCGCCCGCGCCTACGCCCACCGCCCGCGCCGGTCACGCCCCGGCCGCCTCCGCGGCTTCGCGGGCGATCCGGTCGAACTGCGCGCCCATGGCCTCGGCGAGCGCCTGCGCGGCGGAGAGCGGGCGGACCATGACCGTGAAGTCGTCGATCTTCCCGTCCTCGTCGAAGTGAAGGAAGTCGCAGCCCTGGATCTCCCGGCCGCCGACGGTCGCGGTGAAGACGAGGGCGTGGTCGCGCCCGTCGGGGTTCGCGATCTCGCGCACGTACGTGAAGTCCTCGAAGACGCGCATCACGCCGCGGAGGATCGCCGCCGTGATCGCCTTGCCGGGGTACGGCTTGAACGCCACCGGGCTGGTGAAGACGACGTCGTCGGAGAGCAGCGCCTCGATGGCGGCGGCGTCCCGGTTCTCGACTGCGGTGCGGAAGGGATGCATGGGACCCTCGCGATGGTTAGTCAATGAATTGAATAGGTGCGACGGAGGGTAGTGTGCAGCCGCGGCACCTGTCCAGGGTCGACTGGGGGTGGCCGCTCAGTGATCGGGGGCTGCAGGAACAGCGCAGGTCGCCTCGCCCTGCACGGCCGAAAACCCGTTGCGACGTGGCGACCGCGGACCGCAGGCTTCCCCTTATGACCATCCCTCATTCCCGCCCCGTCACGGACCTGTTCTCCGCGGACGGGCGCCTCACCGCGATCCCGCGCCGACCCGCCCGCCGAGAGGCGCTCCTCGCGCACCTGACCGAGACGCTCTTCGAGACGGGCCGCGCCTACCGCGAGGCCGAGGTCAACGAGGCCCTGCTGACCGTGCACGAGGACTTCCCGGCGCTGCGCCGCTACCTGGTGATCGGCGGCTTCCTGACCCGTACGAAGGACGGCGTGGCCTACCGCCGCCAGCAGCCGGAGACTCCCGGGGCTGCGCTTCCCGCCCTGGCGTAAAGTCAGCCATTCTCCGAGGAGCCCTGAGCCCCCGGTCGCTCCCCCGGTCCCGATCCGAACCACCACTCCACCCCGTCGGCGCCCGCGGCCCAGGTGTCCATGGCCTGTTCGATCGCGGTCAGGTCGACCACGCGGCCGATCGTGACGACGATGAAACGCAGGTCCGCCGGAGCCTCGGCGATGCCCCCGAGGGAATCCACCGCCTTCTCGAGTTCCGCGAACTCCTCGGGGGTGAAGTGGCCCAGCCGAGCCGCCTGGATGCACAGGTTGTCGCCCTGTTCGACGACCTCGAACCGACCGTCGTCGCCCACCCTGAGCACGTCACCGGCCGCGCATCCAAGAACCAGGCCCGGACTGCCCGCGAGTTCGAACAGGCCTGGGCTCAGCGACAGCGCCGGAAGCACCTCGAACGCCGGCTGTCCGGACGAGGCGTGGCCGGCCAGCAACCGTATGTGGGTACCGACGGGCGGTTGGAGATCATGCGTCATGCGCGCGATCGTGCCACAGGCGTCCAGCGACAGGCGTCCTCGCGGGCCTCATCGCCGGCCGGCGCGCGCACGGCCCTCGTACTCAGGCCCATGGGTCCGTGCGCACCGCGCGGTTGAGTAGGCGCGCCCAGGCGCCGCGGCCGCCCCGCGGCCGACGATGGGAGCACGCCCAGCGCCAGCCAGGAAGGCATCACGTGCTCAGTCGCCTCGCCGCCGCCCTCGTCCCCGTCGTGGGACGGCTGACCGTCTCCGCCGACATCCCGCGGCTGCCCGAGGGCGGCGCGGTCATCGTCGCCAACCACACCAGTCTCGCCGACCCGGCCGTCGTACTCGCCGCGCTGCGCCGCATGGGCGCCGAACCCGTCGTGCTCTGCGCCGCCGGCCTGTGGCGGATCCCGCTGCTCGGCCGCGCGCTCACCCGCGAGGGGTACGTACCGGTCCACCGCGGCACGGCCCGCGCCGCCGACGCCCTCGCCCGCGCGGAGGCCGCGCTGCGCGCCGGCCGCCACGTCCTGGTGTACGGGGAGGGCCGCATCCCCGACCGCCCGGACTCGGCCGACGCCCCGCCGGAGGCGTTCCGCAGCGGGCCCGCCCGGCTGGCGGCCAGCGTCGGAGCGCCGCTGATCCCCCTCGGCCAGGCCGGCGCCCGTCGCATCACCTCCGGCAGCACCGCCAAGCAGCTCGCGGGACTGCTGACCGCGCCACTGCGCCGCCCGCGACTGCACGTCCACGTCGGAGCCCCGCCGCAGCTCCCCACTGACACCGTCGCCGCCACCGACCTGGCCCGCCAGGCCGTCACCGCCGCGTGGCGATCCGCCGCAAACCAGCGCACGATCAAGGGAGTTCGACGCGCCTGTTCCCACGTCGGGGCGACGGGCGAGCGGGACCGGGAGCCTTCCCCGGCCACCCTGCGCCGCCCCGCCGCCTCCCAGCGGTTCAAGGACAGGATCTGACCTATTCCCGCCCTACCGTCGTCCCATCGCCAGAAACCGGCAGGAAGGACGGCCGCCATGAACCGCACCGCACCCGAGGGTTACACCAGCGTCGCTCCGTGGGTCGTCACCGACGACACCGGCGCACTGCTCGACTTCGTCACCGCCGCGTTCGGCGGCGAGGAGATCGCGCGGGTACCCGTCGAGGACGGCACCATCGGACACGGCGAGATCCGCGTCGGCGACACCGTCGTGCTGGCCTTCGACCGACGGCCCGACTGGCCGAACATGCCCTCGCTGCTCAGGGTCTACGTCCCCGACGCGGACACCGCCGTGACCGCCGCCGTCGCCCACGGGGCCACGGTGGTCACCGAGGTGTCCGACAGCGCGTGGGGCGACCGTGGCGGGAGGGTACGAGACCCGTTCGGCAACATCTGGTGGGTGACGAGCCGCACCGAGGACGTCGACCCCGACGTGGCCTGGCAGCGCATGTCCGAGCCGAAGTACGCGGAGGCCATGCGCGTCGCCCAGGAGACCCTCGACGCCGAACTCAGCGGCCGCCAGCAGGGCGTGTCGAGCCCTCCGCGACGCCCGGCGTCGTAGGGGCGTGCATGTATGGAAAATGCTGGTCACAGCCACTCAGCGTGATGCGCATCGGCAGCGGCCGCTGGCCGGGCCCGGGGATCGCCACCGCGCCCGTCGCGCCGCTCGGAGGCGCGGCGGGCGCCTCGCCGGGGTTGGGCCCGG
>NZ_DATCVQ010000133.1:0-3974 GCF_036566765.1 Streptomyces sp. | reverse complement strand
TGCGTTCGCGTCCGCCAACGTCGTCACCTGGACCGTCAGCCTCAAGCCCGGCGCACAGTCCGCCGCGGCGAACACGGCAGGCGAAACCGACGCTGCGCAGCCGCTGGCGAAGGGGAAACGCCGGGCGGCTGCGCAGGCCAGTTCCACCGAGACCGCGCAGCCCGTAGGGCGCCGCAAGACCCGCACGGTCGGCATCGCGACGACTGTGGACGCTGCACAGGCCGTAGGGCGGCGGAAGACGCGCACAGCGGCCCCCGCGGGCGCCACCGAGACGGCGCAGGCCCTCGGGAAAGCGAAGCGGCTCACAGCCGGACCCGCGGCGACCGTGGACGCCGCACAGCCGATAGGCCGCCGCAAGGCCCTCGCTGTCCCGCCCGCGACCGAGACGGCCACCGCACGCTCCGTGGGCGACCTACGCGCCGTCCAGGGCGCCGGTGAAGCCGACGAGGCCCGGCCGCTCGCCCGGGGCAAGCGTGCAGCTCTCACGGCCGCCCAGGGCACCGCTGAGGCGCGCACCGTCGCCCGCCGCAAGACGCAGGCGCTCGGCACCGCCAGCACCACCCACGCGGCGCAGCCTCTCGGCACGGCGAAGACCGTCGCGCTCGGGCCCGCGACCGACATCAGCACCGCCGAGCCCATCACCCAGCCCGGCGCCATCACCGAACCCGTCAGCCTGGCCGGCGAACTCGCCCAGGCCCTGCCGATCGGGAAGACCAAGCACCTCGCGCTGCAGGCCGCCGTCGAGCAGGCTGCCGCACGAACCCTCGGCCGGGTGCGTCTCATCCCTCTCGGCCCCCCAACCGAGACGGCCGCCTCCGGCGCGCTCGGCCGAGGCAAGACCCTGACCCTCGGGACCGCCGTCGAGGTCGCTCTCGCCGCCCCGGTGGCCGGAGGAGAGCAGCCGGGGACGCTCCCGGACCTCACCGGCTCCCTGCGCCCCACCGGACGCCTCACGGGTTCCCTGGAGGCCGTTCCGGCGTACGCGGGAGCCCTCGCCCCGGACGAGCCCTATGCGGGCGCTCTGGACGCTACGGACGGCCGGACGGGGACGCTCACGGCCACCGGCACGCTGACCGGATCGATCACTTGAGGGAGGCGAAATGCCCACCCGCCGAGCCCTCACAGCCGACCAGAACAACGACATGGAGTACGCGGGCACCGCGATCAACGACGACACGCGCGAGCCCCTCGACCTCACCGGCGTCACGCTGGAGATGCTCCTCAAGCCATCCGAGCGGATCGCCGACGATGACCCCTCCGTGGTGACGCTGTCCACGGGAGACGGCATCACTGTCGACGCGCCTCTCACGGGCGCCTACAGCGTGACCATCCCCGACACGGCCCTCACCGAGGCGGGCATCCGCTGGTACCGGGTCGACGCTGTCCAGGGGGCCTCCCGCAAGACGATCGTGTACGGGCCCCTGAAGATCCGGGACCTGTAGACCCCGGGGGGTGCCCATGGGCAGGGGTAGGGGGCTCCGGGTGTGCTCAACCCCCGGCTGCCCCGAACTCACCGAAGGCGGACGCTGCCCCACCTGCAAGACCGAGGCAGAGCAGCGCAGAGGCAACAGCGCACAACGCGGCTACGGACGCAGGCACAGGGACCGCTTCCGTGCAGGGGTACTGAGCAAGCACCCCACGTGCGTGATCTGCGGGATCAACCCCAGCACAGTCGCCGACCACTATCCGCTGGACCGCAGACAGCTACAGGCCAAGGGTCTCGACCCGGATGACCCGATCTACGGGCGCGGCCTCTGCGCACCATGCGACTCCACACAGACCGCCACACGCCAACCCGGCGGATGGCACACCACCACCTGACCACACCTAGTGACCGTCACGCACCGCACACACCCCCTGACCTGCACAAACACCATGCACATGTGCATCATCGCAGGTCACGAGGGGTGGGGGACGACCCCTTGATCATTAGGGGGCGTCGACCGCGGGGGAGGGCGCCGGATGGTGCGGCAGGTCAGAGCCTCTCAAGATCACTGAGGGTGTCACGCAAGGTGACGCCCGCTGAGGTCGCGCAACGCGGCCGAGGAGGATCACATGCCCAAGGGCGGACATGCCAGATCAGGACCACCGCCGGACCCGAACGCGCTGCGCCGTGAACGGGACAAGGGCGAGTGGTCGCTGCTGCCCGCGACGGGCCGGCCAGGCGATGCGCCGGTGTGGCCGCTGTCGGGGCACAGCGAACGCGAGGCGGACCTGTGGGCGGATCTGTGGCGCAAGCCGCAGGCGCTGATGTGGGAGCGGTACGGGCAGGAGATCGAGGTCGCGCTGTACGTGCGGAACCTCGCGCAGGTGGAGCGGCCCGGGTCGCCGATCAACCTGGGCACGCTGGTGCGGCAGCAGTCCGATTCGCTCGGGCTGACGACGCCGGGCCTGCGCTCGAACCGCTGGAAGATCGTGGCCGCGGTCCCTGCTGGGGCGGTCCCGGCGCCGAGTAAGACGGCACCGGAGCGGACCTCGTCGCGGAGCCGGCTGAAGGTCGTCCGCGATGACGCTGCAGAGGAATGACTGGGTTGTCCGCTGGCCCACCCTCGGCTTTCTCGGCGCTGACTGGATTGCCCGGCACTGCATCGTCCCGGACCGGTTCGCCAAGGGTGACCCGTTCGAGCTGTACGACTGGCAGCTCTGGGTCGTCGTCAACCACTACCGGGTGCGTCCGGACGCGACCGTAGGGCAGCTCGCGACCGCGTTCCATAACCGGCGCTCCCAGGTCGTCGCACCGCAGAAGACCGGCAAGGGACCCAAGAGCGCCGCCGTCGTCTGCCTGGAGGCGCGTGGCCCCGCGGTGTTCGACGGATGGGCGCAGGGCGGCGAGGCGTACGTGTGCGCCGAGCACGGCTGCGACTGCGGGTGGATCTGGGAGTACGAGCCGGGCGACCCGATGGGCATCCCGTGGCCGACACCGCTGATCCAGTTGCTGGCCACGTCGGAGGATCAGGTCGCGAACGTGTACCGGCCGCTGCAGAACATGGTGAAGGGCGGCCCGCTGGCCGACCAGATGAAGGTCGGGGAGAACTTCATCCGGATCGGAGATCAGGGCCGCATCGACGTCGTCACCAGCTCGGCGCAGTCCCGGCTGGGCAACCCGATCACCTTCGCGTTGCAGGACGAGACCGGCCTGTACACCAAGACGAACAAGATGATCCGGGTCGCTGAGACTCAGCGCCGCGGCCTGGCCGGCATGGGCGGCCGGTCGATGGAGACCACGAACGCGTGGGACCCGTCAGAGCAGTCGACGGCGCAGCGCACCGCGGAGTCACGCGTGACCGACGTGTTCCGGTTCCACGAGCTGCCGCCCGCGGGCCTGTCCTACACCGACAAGCGGGAGCGGCGCCGGATCCACCGGCACGTGTACGCCGGCTCAACGCACGTCGACCTGGACGCGATCGAGGCCGAGGCCGCCGAGATCATGGAGAAGGACCCGGCGCAGGCTGAGCGGTTCTTCGGGAACCGGATCGTGGCCGGTACGGAGTCGTGGCTGCGCGAAGGCGTCTGGGAGGCGCGCGAGCGGCGCCGAGAGGTTCCGCGCAGGACGGCGGTCGTGGCCGGGTTCGACGGCTCCGACGTCGACGACTGGACGGCCATCCGGCTGGAGACCCTCGACGGCTACCAGTTCACCCCGACCTACGGGCCGGACCGGCGGCCGACGATCTGGAACCCGGCGGACTTCGGCGGGCAGGTGCCGCGCCTCGAAGTGGACGCCGCGCTCGACGAGATCATGGGCTTCTACAACGTCGTCCGGATGTACGCCGACCCGCCCTACTGGGAGTCCGAGGTAGACGCCTGGGTCGACAAGTACGGCGAGAAGCGCGTCATCCGCTGGTACACGCGCCGGATCGTGCAGATGCACGCCGCGGCCGAGCGCCTGGTCACCGACACGGCGAAGGCAGACAGCGAGTTCACGCACGACGGGTGCGAGATCACGGCCGAGCACATGCGCAACGCCCGCCGGGCCG
>NZ_DATCVQ010000132.1:0-15649 GCF_036566765.1 Streptomyces sp. | reverse complement strand
CGGACGGCGCTCCGGACGGCGGACGGCCGGGCGCAGGGCGGAACGGGGGCGAGCGAGGCGGGCTGCGGACCGCCCTGGCCGGCCTGACCACGCGCGGCCGGTCGTTCCTCGCCGCTGGGGTCGCCGCGGGCGTCTGCGCCTATGTGCTCGGCCAGGGCGACCTGCTGCGCGTCGGCCTGCTGCTCGCCGTCCTGCCGCTGATCTGCGTCCTCGTGCTGCACCGGACCCGCTACCGGGTCGCGGGCAGCCGCCGGCTGTCCCCGGTGCGGGTGCCCGCGGGCGCCGAGGCCCGGGTGCATCTGCGGATGGACAACGTCTCCCGGCTGCCCACCGGGCTGCTCATGCTCCAGGACCACGTGCCGTACATGCTCGGGCCCCGGCCCCGCTTCGTGCTCGACCGGGTCGAGCCGGGCGGCCGGCGGGAGGTCTCGTACAAGGTCCGCTCGGACCTGCGCGGGCGCTTTCCGCTGGGGCCGCTGCAGCTGCGGCTCACCGACCCGTTCGGGATGTGCGAGCTGACCCGCTCGTTCAGCGCGTACGACACGCTCACCGTCGTCCCCCGCACCGAGCCGCTGCCGCCGGTGCGGCTCGGCGGCGAGGCCGCCGGGTACGGCGACGGCCGGCAGCGCTCGGTGGCGCTGGCCGGCGACGACGACGTCATCCCGCGCACCTACCGGCACGGCGACGACCTGCGCCGCGTCCACTGGCGCTCCACCGCACGCTACGGCGAGCTGATGGTGCGCCGCGAGGAGCAGCCGCAGCGGGCCCGCTGCACCGTGCTGCTCGACACCCGCCGGGTCGCCTTCCAGGGCGCCGGTCCGGACTCGGCCTTCGAGTGGGCGGTCTCCGGCGCGGCGTCCGCGCTGGTGCACATGATGGAGCGGGGCTTCTCGGTCCGGCTGCTCACCGACGACGGAACGGCCGTGCCGAGCGAGGCGGGCGACGGCTTCGCCGGCTCGTCCGCGGACTCCGCCGAGGCGGCGGGCCTGATGATGGACACCCTCGCGGTCGTGGACCACTCCGACGGCGCGGGGCTCTCGCGCGCGTACGACGTGGTGCGCGGCGGCGACGAGGGGCTGCTGATCGCCTTCCTCGGCGACCTGGACCAGGAGCAGGCGACGCTGACCGGCCGAATGCGGCAGCGCAGCGGCGCGGCCGTCGCGTTCGTCCTGGACAGCGGCGAGTGGCTGACCGGCGGCGCGGTGGCCGGCGCGATCGACGCGCGGCTGCGCGCGCTGCGCGAGGCGGGCTGGACGGCGATCCCGGTCCGGCCCGGCGAGTCGCTCGCCACGCTGTGGCAGCAGGCCGGCGGCGCGGGCGCGGGCGCGCCGGAGACGGCGGGCTCGTTCGCCTTCGGCGCCGCGGGCCTCGGCACGACGCAGTTCGGCGACTTCGACACGGCCGGTCCCGGCGGGACCGGTGCCGGCACCACGCACATCGGCACGACGAACCACCCGGGGGGACGGTCATGAGCGGCCGCGCCAGGCTGACGCTCTGCGCGTACGCAGCCACGCTGATGGCGGCCGGCGCGCTGATCCCGCTGGTCCACCCCTCGTCGTGGATCCTGACGGCCGGGTTCCTGCTGGCCGTGCAGAGCGGCGTCGGCGTGCTGACCCGGCGGGTGCCGCTGGCCCGGCCGCTGACGATCACCGCACAGGCCCTGGTCGGCCTGCTGACGCTCACGTCGGTCTTCGTCCGCGAGCAGGCGGTGCTCGGCTTCCTGCCGGGCCCGCAGGCCTTCCTGGGCTTCGCCACGCTGTTCGAGGCGGGCGCGGCGGACGTGAGCCGGTACGCGAGCCCCGCGCCGGCCACCGACGGCATCCGGCTGATGCTGGTCGGCGGGGTCCTGGTCATCGGCCTGCTGGTGGACACGCTCGCCGTGACGTTCAGGCTCGCCGCCCCGGCCGGTCTGCCGCTGCTCGCGCTGTACTCGGTCGCCGCCGGGCTGTCCGACGGCGGGGCGACCTGGGCGTGGTTCCTGCTGGCCGCCACCGGCTATCTGCTGCTCCTGCTCGCGGAGGGCCGCGACCGGCTCTCCCAGTGGGGCCGGGTGTTCGGCGGCGTGCCGCGGCCCAGCGGCCGGCCGGCCGGCCTGGAGACGGGCGGGACGGCGACGGCCCCGACCCGCACCGGGCGGCGCATCGGCGTGGCCGCGATGGGTCTCGCGCTCGCGGTCCCGGCGGCGCTGCCCGCGCTCAGCGGCGGCGTGCTCGGCGGGCCCGGCGAGGGGAACGGATCGGGCGGCGGCCGCGGCGGGACGATCTCGGCGGTCAACCCGCTGGTGTCCCTGCAGGACAACCTGAACCAGCCCGAGGACCGCGAGGTGCTCAGCTACCGAACCAACACGACCGACACCGCGGACATGTACCTGCGTCTGGTGTCGCTCGACCAGTTCGACGGGACGTCGTGGAAGTCCTCGGTCCGCAAGGTCCAGGACGTGCCGGGGCGGCTGCCGAACCCACAGGGCCTCGGCGACGCGGTCGGCCGGACCGAGGTGACCAGCAACTTCGTGGCCTCCTCGTCGTACGAGCAGAAGTGGCTGCCGATGCCGTACCCGGCGACCCGGGTCGAGATCGGCGGGCGCTGGCGGTACGAGCCGGCCGGGCGGATGCTGGTCGGCGACGACAAGCAGACCACCCGGGGCGCCCAGTACACCGTCTCCAGCCTGAAGGTGCGGCCGACGGCCGAGCAGCTGGCGGACGCGCCGCCGGCGCCCGGCGCGCTGCGGCGCGAGTACACGAAGGTGCCGGAGGGGCTGCCCCCAGTGGTGGCGTCGACGGCCCGGCAGGTCACCAAGAAGGCGGACAACGCCTACGAGCAGGCGGTCGCGCTGCAGGACTGGTTCGCCCGGGACGGCGGCTTCCGCTACGACACGGACGTCGCGTCGGGGACGGGCGTGCAGGCCATCACCCGCTTCCTGAAGCAGAAGGAGGGCTTCTGCGTCCACTTCTCCTTCTCGATGGCGGCGATGGCCCGGACGCTGGGCATCCCGGCACGGGTCGCGGTCGGCTTCACGCCGGGCACTCCGCAGCCGGACGGGCGGGTCACGGTCGGCATCCGGGACGCGCACGCGTGGCCGGAGCTGTACTTCGAGGGCGTGGGCTGGACCCGGTTCGAGCCGACGCCGACGCGGGGCACGACGCCCTCGTACACCCGCCCGGAGACCCCGTCGGGCGAGTCCAGCGGGCCGTCTCAGCCGGACGCGAGCGAGACGTCCGCGCCGTCGGCCGCGCCGAGCAGCTCGGACGGCTGCACGCCGCAGCTGCGGCGGCAGGGCGAGTGCGGCACCGAGGAGGAGGCGGGGGCGGTCGCGTCGTCGGACGACGGGATGCCGCCGCTGCAGATCTCGCTGATCGCGCTCGGGGTCGTGGTGGTGCTCGGGCTGCCGTTCCTGCCGCTGCTGTGGCGGTCGCGGGTACGGGCCGGGCGGCTGGCCTCGACCGGCCGTACGCCCGAGGACGCGGCGGCCCGGACGCTGGCGGCCTGGCAGGAGATCGTGGACACGGCATGGGACTTCGGGATCACGCCGGACGAGTCGCTGACGCTGCGCAGGGCGGCGGCGCGGATCGTGCGCCTCGGTCATCTGCAGGGCGATCCCGCGGACGCGGTGCACCGGGTGGCCAGGGCGGTGGAGCAGGTGCTGTACGCCCCTGATCCGCGTCCGGCCGGGGCCCTGGCCGACGAGGTGGAGCGGGTACGGGCCGGTCTGGACGCGCTCGCGACCCGGTCGGGGCGGCTGCGCGCGCTGCTGGCGCCGCGTTCGGCCGTGCGGGTGATCTGGGCGGCCGCCTCCCGCTGGGCGGCCTTGACCGCCCGAGTGTCGGCCCGCCGCGAGGAGCTGATGAGCCGCTGGTCGGCCACGGGCCGCAAGCTCCTGCGCCAGCGCGGCTGAGCAGCCCGACCCGCGATCGCACCGAGGGGCCCCGCCAGGACGGCGGGGCCCCTCGGGCGTTGCGGTGGGTGTGCGCGGGCCGCACGTGGAAACGCCGCTGCCCCGGCGCGCTGAGGCGTCGGGGCAGCGAGGAGTGTCAGGTGGAGCAGCGGGCGCGGGGCGTCAGTGGCCGCCGCCCTGCTGTTCGTCGCGGCGGCGCTGCCAGCGCTCCTCGATGCGGTTCATCATCGAGCGCCGCTGACGCGGCTGCTGCCCGCCCGCGGCCGGTTGCTCACCGCGCTTGGGCGCCTTGCGCCATCCGGTGACGGCCAGAACCGCGCAGCCCAGCATGACGAGGAATCCCACCACGCTGATCCAGATCTGCTGAGCGACCATTCCGGCCATGAGGAGCGCGATACCCACCAGGAAGCCCGCGACTGCCTGGTAGACCCGTCGCCGGGTGTACGTACGCAGTCCGCTTCCCTCGAGCGCTGTCGCGAACTTGGGATCTTCGGCGTACAGCGCTCGCTCCATCTGCTCGAGCATTCGCTGCTCGTGCTCCGAGAGCGGCACGGAGTCCTCCTAGTCGTCGGTCGCGGGGGCGACCGGTATGCGGCCCTTTCAGGATAGGCAGGGAATCGCCCCCGTGAAACCCGCCCTCTACGCGTACTCGCCATTCCGGGCCGCCACGGCGGTTCGGCTGCTGAGGCGTAGATTCCCCGACCTCCGATCCGTCATGCCGGATGGTGTCCACCGATCATACGGCGCGAACCGCTCGATCGGAGGTCCTGTGGCGTACTCCATCTGCGGTTGCGCCGCTGATCAGCCCGGTCGGCCGGGTGGAGTCAGCCGCGCTTCTCGCCGAGCACGTGCAACTGGGTGGCGACGGCGTGGAAGGACGGCAGCTCCGCGGCCGCCGCCTCCAGCTTCAGCAGGGCCTCCAGGGCGCCGGGCTCGGTGTCCACGAGGACGCCCGGGACGAGGTCGGCGAAGACCCGTACGCCGTGCACCGCGCCGACCTCCAGGCCCGCCGCCTCGGCGAGCTCGGTGAGCTGGTCGGCGGTGAAGCGGCGCGGCACCGGGTCGGCGTCGCCCCAGCGGCCGTCCGGGTCGCCGAGCGCGTGCCGGGCCTCGCTGAAGTGGCCGGCGAGGGCCCGGGCGAGGACGGCCCCGCCGAGCCCGGCGGCCAGCAGGCTGAGCGCGCCCGAGGGCCGCAGCGCCGCCACCGCGTTGCGCACGCCCTCGGCGGGGTCGTCGACGTACTCCAGGACGCCGTGGCACAGCACCGCGTCGAAGCCCTCGCGCTCGACCACGTCGAACAGGCCGCGGATGTCGCCCTGCACGCCGGTGACGAGGTCGGCGACGCCCGCCTCGGCGACCCGCCGCTCCAGCGCGAAGAGCGCGTTGGGGCTGGGGTCGACGACCGTCACGCGGTGGCCGAGCCGGGCGACCGGGACGGCGAACTTGCCGGAGCCGCCGCCCGTGTCGAGGACGTCGAGGGTGTCTTTCCCGGAGGCCTCGGCCCGGCGGTCGAGGGCGTCCTTGAGGACGTCCCAGACGACGGCAGTGCGCAGGGAGGCACGCGACGGGCGCGTGGAGGTCTCCCGAGCGAAGACGGCGGAAGGGTCCGACACGGCAGTTGACTCCTCGACGACGGGTACGAACGCCTCCCACCCTATGGCCTCGGCCGCGCTCCCCCGTCATCCCACGGCGTCGCCCCTCGCGGGCTGTCGCGGCAGCACCGGCTGGAGCACCAGCAGGCGTTCGACCAGGCGCAGGAACATCATGGCGTCGCGCACCAGGTCGTCCGCGTCCCGGCCCGTGGCCGCGCCGGCGATGCCGGCCTCGGCGCGGGCCCGGCGGGCCGCCCCGGAGGCGAACAGGGCGCTCCACTCGGTCAGTTCGGGCGCTATCTCGGGGAGCACCTCCCACGCGCTGCGGATCCGCATGCGCCGGCGCGGGTTGGTCTCGGGCCGGCCGCGGGCGGCGAGCACGGCGGCGGCGGTGCGCAGGGCGGCGAGGTGGGCGGTGGCGTACCGCTCGTTGGGCACGGGGAGCGTGGCCGCCTCGTCCAGGCCGGCGCGGGCCTGGGCGAGCAGGTCGAGGGCGGCGGGCGGCGCGGTGGAGCGGCGCAGCACCGGGTGGACGTCGGTTGCCGGGCCGGCGGTCGAGGGGGCAGGGCGGCTTCCGGGGCGGCGCCGGGGCGCGGCTGCTGCGGAGGAGCTGGCCATGACGAGCCTCCTGTCGTCGTGTGACGGTTCTGTCGCCGTCTGCAATCCATCGTGCAGGCCGCCACTGACAATCACTCCGACCTGGGCTTTCGCCCCCTGGGCCGCCGCGCCCCGGACTCGGTTCCCCGCCCTCAGGCCGCCTGCCGGGCGGCTCGGACGGTGCGCTCGCGGCGCATGAGGGCCGCGTACAGGCCCGCGGAGACGACCATGCCGACGGGCAGCGAGAGGTCCACGCCGCCGAGGGCGGTGGCGATCGGTCCGGTGTAGAGCGTGTTGACGCAGAGGGCGGCCGCGGCCACGCCCGCGCCCAGGGAGAGTGCGCCGGCCCAGTTGACGCCGCCGGTGTACCAGAAGGGGCTGCCGGGGGTCTCGTCCCCGAGCGCGATGCCGTCGTAGCGGCAGCGGCGCAGCGCGATGTCGGTGGCGTACACGGCCATGAGCGGGCCGATCAGGACGACGATCACCTGGAGCGCGTTGCTGACGGTGTCGAGGAAGTTGGAGACCAGCAGGCCGTACAGGGTGAGCGCGACGGCCACGATCCCGTCGAAGATCACGCTGACGGTGCGGCGGATGCGCAGGCCGACGGCCTGGAGAGCGAGTCCGGCACTGTAGGCGGTCAGGGCGTTGATCGCGATGGTGCCGAGCACGAGGGCGATCAGGAAGAGCGGGGTGAACCAGCCGGGCAGGATCTCCTGGAGCGCGGTCTGCGGGTCGGTCATGTCGACCGCGGTCGCGGCGAGCGCGCCGAGCGAGCAGGTGATGACGCTGGGCAGGATGGCGCCGGACGCGGTCCAGCCGACGATCGCCTTCCGGGACGAGTCGCTCGGCAGGTAGCGGGAGAAGTCGGCGCTGGTCGTGTAGGACAGCGGGCCCGAGGCGATCATGGTGGTGCCGGCGATCAGGACGGCCCACAGTTCGACGCCGCTGAGCGGCTCGGCGGGCTGGTACGCGAAGTCGGCGTGGCCGATGACGGCGAAGGCGACGACGGCGAAGGCCGCGGTCAGGACCAGGGTGATCGGCAGATAGAGCTTCATGATCAGCGCGTGCCCGTAGACGCTGATGGCCAGCGTGAGGGCGGCGATGACCACGATGACGGCGATCTTGACGGGGGTGGTCGCGGTGATGCCGACCTTCTCGACGAGGGCGAAGGCGGCGGTCGCGGCGGCGGCCAGGTTGAGCGCGAAGTAGCAGACCGAGACCAGCCAGCCGCCGATCGCGTTGTTCACGCGGTTGCCGATCACGCCGTACAGCGCGCGGGTGACCACCTCGCTGGGCGCGCCGGCGGCCGGGCCGGAGGTGGCCAGGAAGCCGGTGAGCAGCCAGAAGAGGTTGCCGATGACGATCACCGCGATGGCCTGCCACAGGTCGAGGCCCATGAGCACCAGCGCGCCGCCGACGACCAGGCTGAGGTAGTTCACGTTCGCCGCGGCCCAGACGGAGAACAGGTCGCGCGGGCGGCCGTGCCGCTCGGCGTCGGGGATGTGGTCGATGCCGTGCGCCTCGATCTTGCCGGCGCGTTCCGCTTCGGGCCGGTCCCGGCGCGGCTCGCCGTCCGCGGCGTGGTGTGGCTCGTTGATCGTGGACGCCATGCGGCCCTCCGGTTGGGGGTTGTTCACCACCTGCTTGCTTATTGGTCGCACACTCAATAGCATCCTCGGTATGTCGTCAAGCGTCCAGCGCAAACGAATTCGCAAATCCCCGGACGCCCGTCGGGCGGAGATCGTCGAGGCCGCGACGGGGGTCGCCCTGACCGAGGGGCTCGAGTGCGTCACGCTGCGGCGGGTCGCCGACGAGCTCGACGTCCGGCCCGGTCTGATCAGCCACTACTTCCCGTCGGTGGAGGATCTGGTGGCCGAGGCGTTCGGCAGCGCGGCTAGCGCCGAGCTCGACCGGCTGGTCCCCGTCGACCCGGCCGGAGCGACGCCCACCCGGCAGCTGGCGGACTTCTTCGGGCACACCTCGGGATCCGCGTACGACGCCATCAGCCGACTCTGGATCAACGCGCGGCACCTCAGCCGCTACCGGGACGTGCTGCGCGACCGGGTCGCCGAGCAGGAGGCCGCGTGGCGCGGCCGCCTGGAGGGTGTCATCACGCGGGGCGTCGAGCGGGACGAGTTCCGTACCCCCGACCCGTACGTGACGACCATTCAAATCCTGGTCGTGCTGGACGGCCTCGGGGCGCACGCCAACACCGACACCAGCAACCGCCCCGAGGCGGTGACCCGGATGGCGATCACCACGGCGGAGCGCGAACTCGGCCTGCCGGCCGGCACGCTCGCCACCGCTGTCCCGGTGGACGACGACGCCACGTCCGACCGCGCCACGTCCGGCCGCGCCACGCCCGACGCCGGTGCCGACGCCGCGCCCCACTGACCCTCCGCCTCCCGTTCCTCAGGAGCCCCTCGTGAACGACCGTCTCGTCCTGCTCTCCGCCCGTCTGCTCGACCCGGTCAGCGGCCTCTTCCTGCCCGAGACCGCGTTGGCCGTGTCCGGCGGACGGATCTCCGCCCTGGGCGACGACCGGACGGTCCGCGCGCTCGCGGACTCCTCGACGACCGTGGTCGACCTCAAGGGCGCGGTGGTGACGCCCGGCCTCGTCGACGGGCATCTGCACCCGGTCTCCGGCGCCGAGCTCACCCACGGCCTGGACCTGTCGGGCTGCACCGATGTGACGCAGGTGCGCGAGGCACTGACCCGAGGGGTGCGCGAGCTCGCGCCCGGCGCGTGGCTGCACGGCTGGGGCCTGGACCCGAACGTGTTCGGCGACCGGCCGGTGGAGATCGCCCCGTTCGACGCCGTACTGGACGGGATCCCCGCCCTCCTGCTGCTGTTCGACGCCCACTCCATGCTGGCCAGCCGCCGCGCCCTGGAACTGGCCGGCGTCGACGGCCCGCGAGACTTCGACCAGGCGTCGGCCGAGGTGGTGTGCGACGCGGACGGCCGGCCCACCGGGCTGCTCCTGGAGGACGCCGCCTGCGAGCTCGTGGAGCGGGTCGCCCCGCAGCCCACCCGCGAGGAGCGCCGGGACCGGCTCGCCGCCGCGCTGCGCGCGATGGCCGCCACGGGTCTGACCGGCGGTCACGCGATGGACGCCAACGGCGACAGCCTCGCCTTCTACGCCGAGCTCGACGCGGCCGGCGAGCTGCCGCTGCGGCTACGGGTCGCGCCCTGGTGCCAGCCCGGCACGGACGAGAACGGGGTCCGCGCACTGATCGAGCAGCAGGGCGCGGGCGGCGCGCTGTGGCGCACCGACGGCGTGAAGATCTTCATGGACGGCACCATCGACAACGGCACGGCCTGGCTGGAACGCCCGGACGGCCACGGCGAGTCGACCCACGCCTTCTGGCCGGACCCGGAGGTCTACACCCGGATCATCGGCGAGCTGCACCGGGCCGGCGTGCCCACCGCCACCCACGCGATCGGCGACGCGGCCGTACGGCACGTCCTGGACGCGGTCGAGAAGGCGCAGGCCGACGGCGGGCGCGTGGTACGCCACCGGGTGGAGCACATCGAGACGGTGCCCGACGACACCCTGCGGCGCTTCGCCGAGCTCGGCGTCATCGCGTCCATGCAGCCCACCCACTGCTGCGACTTCACCCGCGCCGACCACACCGACAACTGGTCCCGCCGGCTCGGCGAGGAGCGGGCCGGGCGCGGCTGGCGCTGCCGCGACCTGCTGGACTCCGGCGCCACGGTGGTCCTCGGTTCGGACTGGCCCATCGCCCCGTACCCGCCGCTCGGCGTCATGGCGGGGGCCCGGCACCGCCGCCCGACCCGCGACCTGACCCAGGACCCGCACGGCCCGGAGCAGGCGCTCACCGCACTCGAGGCGCTCCGGGGCATGACCGTCGACGCCGCGTACGCGGCCGGCGAGGAGCACGAGGCGGGCCGGATCGCGGTCGGCTACCGCGCCGACCTGACGGTCCTCGCCGCCGATCCGCTCACCACGGCGGCTGCCGAACTCCCCGACGTCCCGGTCCTCCTGACGGTCCTGGACGGCCGCCCGACCTACTGCGACCCGAGCTTGTAACCGGACATCACCGCACCAAACCCCCGAAACGGGGCTGCCGTTCAGCAGACGGCGGCCCCGTTTCGCGCTTTTCGAGCCACTTTCCACCGGGCCTTTTGCCTCCAGGGGTGGATCGGCGGTAAGTTTTTGAACTGACCGGTCAGTTCAAATGAGGGGGAGGAACCGTGGACAGCCAGGACGCCGCCCCGGAGGGCCCGCACGGCGCCGTGGTGGAGGCCGAGGGCTTCGGGGTGAAGGGGCCGCGCGGGTGGGCCTTCCGTGACGTGGGCTTCCGGGCCGAGCCCGGCTCGCTGGTGGCGATCGAGGGCCCGTCCGGCTCCGGCCGCACCTGCCTGCTGCTCGCGCTCACCGGCCGGATGAAGCCGACGGCGGGCCACGCCGAGGTGGGCGGCCTGCGGCTGCCGCGCAAGATGGCCGCCGTGCGCCGGATCAGCGCCCTCGGCCACGTGCCGGGGGTCAGCGAACTCGACCCCGCCTTCACGGTCCTGGAGCACCTGCGCGAGCGGGCCCTGCTGCAGCGCCGGTACGACGGGTCCGTCCGCGGCATGCTCCGCTCCCCGGCCCGGCGCACCGCCGCCGCGCGCGACCGCATCGAGGCCGCCCTGACCGCCTCCGGCCTCGACCTGGACGCCCTGCCGAAGGCCGAGCGGACCTCCGTACGGGACCTGGAGCGCCTTGAGGCGCTGCGCCTGTCGGTCGCGCTGGCGCTGATCGGCGAGCCCCGGCTGCTCGCGGTCGACGACACCGACCTGAAGCTCTCGGACGCCGACCGAGCGGAGGCGTGGGCGCTGCTGCGGCGCGTCGCCGACGCCGGCACGACCGTGCTCGCCGTGTGCAGCGAGGCCCCGGCCGACGCCCTGCGCATCACGACAAGCACCACGAGCACCACGAGCACGACAAGCACCACCATCAGCTCCACCAGCACGACAAGCACCACCGAAGACACACGCGAAGACACACGCGAAGACACAACCGAAGACGCAACCGAAGAAGACACCACCGAGGAGGGGGCAGCCGATGCGCTCGCCGAGACTGGCCGCGCTTGAGCTGAAGCGGTTCGGCAGGGGGAAGCTGCCGCGCGCCGCGCTCGTCGCCGTCCTGCTGCTGCCGCTGCTGTACGGCGCGCTGTACCTGTGGTCCTTCTGGGACCCGTACAGCAGGCTCGACCGGATACCCGTCGCGCTGGTCAACGACGACAAGGGCGCCACCGCCGGCGGCAAGAAGATCCACGCCGGCGACGACATCGTCACGGGCCTGCGCGACAGCAAGGTCTTCGAGTGGCACGAGGTGTCCGACAAGGAGGCCCGTGAGGGCGTCGAGGACGGCACGTACTACCTGTCCCTGACCATGCCCGGCGACTTCAGCGAGCGGATCGCGTCCAGCTCCGGCGACGCCCCCGAGACGGGCGCGCTGCGGGTGCGGACCAACGACGCCAACAACTACATCGTCGGGCAGATCTCCCGCACGGTGTTCTCCGAGGTCCGCACGGCCGCCTCCACGAAGTCGTCCCGCACCTTCCTCGACCGCATCTTCATCTCCTTCTCCGACCTCCACGACGCGACCGCCGAAGCCGCCAAGGGCGCCAACCAGCTCAAGGACGGCACCGCGAAGGCCAAGCAGGGCTCCAAGAGCCTGGCCGACGGTCTGAAGAGCGCCAAGAAGGGCAGCGGCGACCTGGCCTCCGGCCTGAAGAAGCTCGACAAGGGCGCGGGCGACCTGGAGACCGGCTCGCGCCAGGTGGCCGACGGCACCCAGGCGCTCGCCGACAAGGTCAACGGGGCCGCGGACAAGGTCCGTCCGTTCCTGAAGAACAACGGCAAGTCGATCGCCGACACCGCCCGGCTGGTCCGGGACTCCGCCAAGGCCGTCCGTCACAACCTGGACGACCTGGTCGAGCACGCCCCGCTGGCGCGCAGCGCCGCCCACGTGGCCGACGACAAGCTGGAGAAGCTGCACCGCGAGGAGTGCGTGCTGAACCCGCTCCCCGACGCCAAGGCGTGCAAGACGCTCAAGGAGGCCAAGGTCGCCGCCGACGACGTCGCGACCATCGCCGACGACCTGTACGAGCTGACCAAGGACAGCAAGGGCGACCTGAAGAAGCTGAACGGGCAGCTCGTCACACTGGAGAAGCAGGCCGACGGCCTGATCAAGCAGGCCCCGAGCCTGCACAAGAACCTCGAGGCGGCCGTCTCGAAGATCAACAAGCTGAACACCGGCGCCCACAAGGTCGCCACCGGCGCGGACACCCTGCACACCGGCCTGACCAGCGCCAAGACCGGTTCGGGCAATCTGGACACCGGCGTCGGCAAGCTGAAGAAGGGCGCCGGCGCACTCGACGGCGGCCTGTTCAAGCTGGTCGACGGCTCGGGCAAGCTCGCCACCGGCCTGGACAACGGCGTCGAGAAGATCCCGGACTACGACAAGGCGGAGCGCGACAAGCGCACCGAGGTGATGGCCGACCCGGTCAAGCTCGCCGCCGAGTCACTGCACAAGGCCCCGAACTACGGCACCGGCTTCGCGCCGTACTTCATCCCGCTCTCCCTCTGGGTCGGCGCGATGGTCGCGTACATGATCATCCAGCCGATGAACCGGCGCGCCCTGGCCGCCGGGGCCTCGGCCTGGCGGATCGCGCTGGCGGGCTGGTTCCCGGTCGCCGTGATCGGCCTGCTCCAGGTCGCCGCGCTGATGTCCGTACTGCACTGGGGACTCGGCCTGCAGATGGCCCGGGCCGCCGGGACCGTCGGCTTCCTCGCCCTCGTCACCTGCTGCTTCGCCGCGATCATCCAGTGGCTCAACGCCCGCTTCGGCGCGGCCGGCCGGATCCTGGTCCTCGCGGTCCTGATGCTCCAGCTGACCTCGGCGGGCGGCACCTATCCCGTCCAGACCAGCCCGGGCTTCTTCAACGCGATCCACCCGTACCTGCCGATGACCTACGTGGTCGAGGCGCTGCGCCGGCTCATCTCGGGCGGCGCGATCGGGCCGGTCTGGCAGGGCTGCGCGGTGCTCGCCGCGTTCACCCTGGGCGCTCTCGCGCTGACGGCCGTCTCCGCCCGCCGCAAGCAGGTGTGGACGCTGGACCGGCTGCACCCCGAACTGAGCCTGTGACCCGGGGGGACCTGTGACAATCGGGCTCATGGACAGCAGCAGCACCAGACGCCAGGCCACGCGGGCCAAGCTGTACGAGGCGGCCGTGACTCTCATCGCGGAGCAGGGCTTCTCGGCCACCACGGTGGACGAGATCGCCGAGCGGGCGGGCGTCGCCAAGGGCACGGTCTACTACAACTTCAAGAGCAAGAACGAGCTGTTCGAGGAGTTGCTGCGGCACGGCGTCGGACTGCTGACCGCCTCGCTGCGGACGGCCGCCGAGGAGACCGCCGCCCGCGGCGGCTCCCGGGTCGACGCGCTGGACGCGATGATCCGGGCGGGCCTGGTCTTCATCGAACGGTACCCGTCGTTCACGCAGCTGTACGTCGCCGAACTCTGGCGCACCAACCGGGCCTGGAACTCCACCCTCCTGGTGGTCCGCGAACAGGCGGTCGCGGTGGTGGAGGGCGTACTGCGCGAAGGCGTCGAGGCGGGCGAGCTGAGCGAGGAGATCGACGTCAAGCTGACCGCGGCGGCGCTGGTCGGGATGGTGCTGGTGGCCGCCCTGGACTGGCAGGCCTTCCAGCGCGAGCGCTCCCTGGACGACGTGCACAGCGCGCTGTCCCTGCTGCTGCACGGCCGGGTCGGCGGAAGCCGCGCCTGACCGAACGGACGGGGGCGTACACCGCGCCTGACCCCAGTGACGAAAAACGCGCCGGTCCGGCGAGGCTCGATCCCCCCGAGCCTCGCCGGACCGGCGCTTTTCGGCGCCCCCGTGGCACCCCCGTTCCGGCAGGTGCGCGGTTCCGTTCCGCCGCCCCGTGTCGGCGGTCCGGGCCCGCGCCCCTTCCGTGTGCTCCACTCTCCCGTCCGCGCAGGTCGGGACCCATCCGCGCGCCTACTCAACTGCGTGCCTAGGTACGGATACTCAGCCCTCCGTACCGAGGCTCACCGGCAGCGGTGTCGGAGGCGGCGGATAGGGTCGATCGCATGGCACGAATCGCAGTGATCGGGGCGGGGCTGGGCGCGCTGGCGGCGGCAGCCCGACTGGCCGTGGCCGGCCACAAGGTGACGGTGTACGAGCGCACGGCGACGTACGGCGGAGCGGTCGGCCGCTTCGAGCGGGACGGCTTCGCCTTCGACACCGGCCCCGGACTGCTGCACCTGCCCGCCGTGTACCGCGACCTGTTCGTGAAGACCGGCAAGGAGCCCCTGGAGAGCTGTGTCGAGCTGACCCAGGTCGACCCGGCGAGCCGGCACGTCTTCGCCGACGGCACCACGGTGGACCTGCCGAACGCCTCCCGCGCCGGCACCCTCTCCGCCCTCGACGCGGCGCTCGGCGAGGGCGCCGGCGAACGCTGGGGCGACTTCCTCGGGCGCGCCCGCGAGGCCTGGGACCGGACCCGCCGCCCGCTCCTGGAGGAGCCGCAGCCCGGGGACGTCTCGGCGCTCGCCCGGGAGCCGTACCCCGCCCTGAAGGCGGGGTTCCTGCGGCGGCCAACGACCACCCTGGCCCAGGTCGCCGCGCGCGAGCTGCGCGACCCCCGCCTCGTGGCGCTGCTCGACGCGTACGCCTGGTCCTACGGCTTCCACCTGCCCACCGCCCCCGCCTCGGCCGCGGTGCTGCCGTACATGGAGCAGACCTTCGGCAGCTGGTACGTGGCCGGAGGGCTGCGGGCGCTGGCGACCGCCGTGTACGAGCGCTGTCTGCAGCGCCGGGTGGAGTTCGTGTTCGGCGCCGAGGTCACCGGCGTGCGGACGGAGGGCGGCCGGGCGACGGGGATCGAACTGGCCGACGGCGAGACCGTCGAGGCGGACCACGTCGTGGCCGGCGCGCCCGTACCCGCGCTGTACCGGGAGCATGTCGTGCCCTGGGAGCGCCAGGACGAGTGGCCGCGCCATCAGACCAAGCAGCCGGGCCGGGTGACGGTCTGTCTGGCGCTGCGCGGGGCCCGGGAGGCGGACGCGGTGCACCGCACGGTCGTGCACGGCGTCGACGACTTCCCCACGGTGACCGTGCTGCGCCCCGACGACCCGCAGTTGCGCCCGGACGGCGACCACGAGTCGGTGACGCTCGCCTCGACGCAGTATCTGCAGCCGGGGACGGACTGGGCGGAGATCGCCGGGCGGATGACGGCCCAGGCGGAGAAGGCCGTTCCGGGGCTTCGCGAGCGGCTGCTCTGGCAGGAGGTCCGGACGCCGGAGGACACCCTGCGGGAGACGGGCGCCGCCGAGGTGCCCGGTCCGGCGCTCGCGGGGGCCGGCGGCCGCTTCCTGCCCGCGGCGAACCTCTCCCCGCTGCCCGGCCTGTACTTCGTGGGCGGCTGGTCGCACCCGGGCGGCGGGCTCGCCCACGCGGGGATGTCGGGGGCGCTGGTCGCGGGCCTGATCGTGGAGGGCGCGGACTTCCGCGGGTCTCAGTAAGCGATACCG
>NZ_DATCVQ010000131.1:0-2408 GCF_036566765.1 Streptomyces sp. | reverse complement strand
CCAGCGACACCGACGGCGAGGGCCAGCACCCTCGTCGCTCGGGGCGAAAGAGGGTGGGGCGTCCGGGAGGGTGCGGGGTGCATGGTCCGCAGCCACAGCCACACCCCGAGCGGCAGGAGCAGCGCCGCAACGAGGAGACGGGTTTGTAGGCGGCGGTTCCGTCCTTGATCACGATGAAGCCGCGGGGTCGGGCCGGGGATCCTCCGCCGCCTTCTCCGTTCTTGGCTGCCGTGGTGTCGCGGCCGACGCCGCCGAAGCCGTAGGCGATCTCGGCGACGGGTGACGGTGATGTTGCCGCTGGTGACGGGCTCGCCGTAGACGGCTCGTATGGAGGCCCGTGCGCCGAGTTTGTCGGCCAGGTGTTCCAGCAGGTGGGCGGAGGCGCGGGCGCGCCAAGCGTGAGTCTGATGCTGCCCGAGCGGGGCTCACCTTCGAACCCTAGTTTTGCTGGCTGAGCGAAGGCAGTTCTGGGGCTCCGCACATCCGTGGCCGGGTCGGGCAGATGGGCTCTTCAGTCGGGGCCGCTCCAGTCGAAGGGGAAGTGCTTGCTCGACTTCCCGGTGCGTTCCCAGACGAAGCCGAACGCGTCGGCGCGGTCGGCGGTGGACCGCCCCCATGTGGCGATCTGGCCCGGCCCCACCTCGGAGCCCGGGGAGTTGAGGACCTGGACGCGTGCGCCGTTCGGGGTGGTCGGGCCGGTGAGAGCCTCGGCGGTCGCCGTGACACGGCCCGGGATCTCGGCTCGCCACGTCGCGAGGTCCTCGTCGATCTCCACGTGGATCGGGGCGACGTCCATGCCCCGCATCTCGGGGTGGAACATCGCCCCGAACTCCGCCGGCCATCCGCCCGCCTCGCCGCCGAAGACGGTCCCGAGCGCGGCCCGCTGCTGATCGTCGGCACGCTCGTCCAGGAAGACCGCGGCGTACGGCTCGGTATGCGTGCCGGCCCACGGGTTGCCCTCGAACGACCCGAGCATCACGACATTGAGATCGTCGAGCCGTACGTCCCCGAAGTTGCCCTCCCGAATGTGCCAGACCATGACGCCTTCACAGTCGCCGTAGGTCGGGGGCTGCGCGAACGTGCACGGGCACGGAATCGCGCACTTGCATACGTCGAACCAGTCGCCGGCCAGATGCCAGCGCGTGCCGGTCGTGGCCTGCTGTGTCATATCGTTCCTCCAGCCGAGCTCCGAGGAGCTCACTCGGAGTGGCGAGACCGCGTGTCCCGAGCCCGATCCCCGGGATCGGAGGACGGTCTCCCTTCCAGCTTGCACCTCACGTCCCGGGAGGGAAACCGGCCGACGTCCACGGTGGAACGCGCCCAAGCCGGTCCGGCTGCTGGGCACGCCCCAGGGCCACCCCCGCCTCCCCCTGACGTACCGCTGTCCGAAGGGACTACCGCGTGCGCACGGAGGATCACATGCCGTCCATGGACGGCATCGAGCCCTCCAGCCCCGGCAGCATCCAGTCCTGGAACGGTGCGAGCAACGCCAGGACGAGGAAGGCGACGCCCACGACACCGCTGAGGAGGACGCCTCGAGACCACAGCTTCTCCACGAAGATCACCAAGGCCAGTCCCGCCATCGCCGCCACGTTCATCACGCCGAGCGGAACGAAGACCACCATCAGCCCAGCACAGCAGCCGACGCAGTACGCGCCGTGATGCACACCCACCCGCAGGTCGCGGGCCGACCGCCGGAAGCCGGCGTAACGCACCAGATGACCCAGCGGGTCGCGGCAGTGCCGCAGACAGACATTCTTGAGGGGACCGAGCTGATACAGGCCGGCGAGCAGGAAGGCGACCGCACCGATCCAGCGTCCGGCGGTGGGATGATCGTCCACCAGACCGCCGGTGATGGCCAGGGCCGCATAGGCGAGCAGTCCGAACGCGGTCCACACGAGCAGGTATCCGCCCACGAACTCGACGGTGCGGGCGGTCCGGGTCCAGCCGGAGGACTGCCGGCCGATCCCACGTACCCAGGTGATGGCCACCGGCGCCATGGACGGCAGCATCATGGCCGCCATCATCGTCACCCAGAGCAGCAGGAACAGGGGCAGCGCCATCCCCATGGCGCCCGGCTCGACGCCCATGTCCCGGGCCTGACCGATCGTCAGCACCCAGGCGGGCACCGCGATCAGCACGACGAGGATCCAGGCGGCCGCGAGATCCCGCTTGGGCAGCAACCCCCCGCCGGCACCGGTCGGGGCGGTCGACCGGGCGGGTACGAAGGCGGGAATCCGGCTGCGACGCATCGGCGTACCTTCCTGCGGCTGCTTCCAGAACAGCACACGTCCCCCTGCGACGCGACCGGGTCCGGCGCGGCAGGTCCTCGCGGACAGCCGGATCAGCGAACGCGCAGGTCCGAGTGCCGAGGTCGACGTGCCTCACTCCTCACCGTCCTGCGGGGG
>NZ_DATCVQ010000130.1:0-17324 GCF_036566765.1 Streptomyces sp. | reverse complement strand
TGCTCGCCGCCGTCCTCACGGCAGCGGCGCTGCTCGCCGCCGCCCGCGCGCACCGCGCCCGCGGCGGCTTCCTCGCCCCGCTGGTCGGCGACGACAACCGGCTCTCCACGTCCCGTGCGGTCGCCGCGGCCTGGCTGCTGTTCGCCGGGTACGCGGTCCTGCTGCTCGCCTTGTGCCGGGCGTCCGGCGCGGGGCCGGTGGACCTCGGACTCGCCCGCGGCGCGGGGCTGCTCACCGTGTTCGCCCTGGTGTCGGCGGCCGCCGTCGCGGTGCGCCGGATCGTGCTCGTACGGGTCCTGGGGCGGCGGCTGCAGAAGGTCCGCGCGGACCGGCCGCGCGCCGCCGACCTGCTCTGCGACGACGGCGGCCGGGCCTGCCTCGCCGACGTGCAGTACCTCCTGGTCTCCGCCGTCGCCCTGGCCGTCGCGGGCGCGGAACTGTGCGCCGCGCCCACCCGGCTGCCGCAGCTCCCCTGGTCCGTGGCCGTGCTCGTCGCCGTGTCGACCGCCGCGTACCTCGTCGGGAAGGGTGCGGAGGGCGGGGGGCCGGTGATTCTCTCCGTGGTGCGGGCCCGCGAGGCCGGCGACCTGGACGCGCCGATCAGGGTCGGCGACGACATCGAGATCCGCGGCGCGGGCTTCGTGCCCGCGGGGGCCGCCGGGCCCGAGGCGCTGACCCGGCTCGTGGTGCGGATCGGGCCGGTCCACGCGTACGTGCCGCTGGTGCCGGTGCCCGGCGGGTTCGCCAACCCGACCGACACCGTGCTCACCGTGCCGCTGCCGACGGACGTGGAGCCGGGCAGGGTGGAGGTGTCGGTGGTCACCGCCGCGGGCGTGGAGACCGACCGGGTGGCGATCGACGTCGGAGACTGAGCCTTCTGGCCCTCCCCTCCGCTCTTCTCCCCTCCGGACTGAGCCTTCTGGCCCTCCCGTACGTATCCGACTGAGCCTTCTGGCCCTCCCACACGTATCCCTGAGCAGGGGGTCCGAGGACAATCGGTTCTGCGGACAGCGGCGTGGGAGAGGCGGACCGGCGATGACGCACGTGCACCGGGCGACGAGTGGGAGTTCCGGAAGAGACGGCGGCTGGAGGGCGACCGCGTCGCGGTACGCCCTGCTGCCGCTGCGGGTCTTCCTCGGCGTCACGTTCATCTACGCGGGGCTCGACAAGCTCACCGACTCCGCCTTCCTCTCCGACACCGGCAGCGGTTCGATCGGCGAGATGATGCGCGGCGTCCGCGACGGCGCCGCGATCCCCGCCATGGTCGACCTGGCCCTGAAGAGCCCCTCGGGGTTCGGCTATGCGATCGCCTTCGGCGAGCTCGCGGTCGGCATCGGCACCCTGATCGGCCTGCTCGCCCGGGTCGCGGCGCTCGGCGGGGCGCTGATCTCGCTGAGCCTGTGGCTGACCGTGAGCTGGCAGACGAACCCGTACTACTACGGCAACGACCTCGCCTACCTGATGTCCTGGCTGCCGCTGGTGCTCGCCGGGGCGTCGGTGTTCTCGCTGGACGCGCTCCTCGCCGAACGGCGGCGGCGGTACCCGTAGGCGACCCAGGTCGCCAGACCCGCGAGGCCCAGGCCGCCGAAGGTCACCGGGGCCACGGCGTACCAGGGGGTCGTCCACGCGCCCGCGGCGTCGCCGCCGTACAGTGCCGCCAGCGTCAGCGCGGTCGCGCCCGCGAGCAGTCGGCCCGGGCGGAACTCATGCAGCAGCACGGTCGACCTCCAGCTGTCCGAGCCTCAGGTCCACCCGGAGCTCCAGGGCGCCGCCCGGCTTCACGCCGGCCGGCGGGGTCAGCGTACGGCGCTCCGTCCGGCCGCCGCGGACGTCGATGTCGTCCGCCCGTTCGCCGGGCAGCCGCAGATCGGCGAGCCCGGTCTCGGCGACCAGCTTCACCGTGACGTTCTCCGGGACGATCACATGGAGCTTGCCCGCGCCGACGTCGGCGGCGGTGCGCACGGTCGTTCCGGCCGGCACCGCGAGCCCCGACAGGTCGAGCGTGCCGACGCCGGTGCTCAGCTCGTACCGCGGCTGCACCGCGGCGACTGTCGCCGGCTGCCAGGTGGTGCGCACCCAGCGGGTGCCGATGTCCGCGGGCAGCGCCGCGGAGGCCGCGAGCAGGCCGGCGGCGACGACGGTGAGGAAGACGGTGCCGAAGCCGGTACGGCCCAGGAAGCTGCTGACGACCATGCCGAGGCCGAGCACGCCCAGCGCGCAGACCAGGCCGATCTGGAGGCTGAGCCCGAGCGGCTGCGCCTCCCACGACAGGCCGGTGCCGAGCCCCCCGGCGATCAGCGCGAACAGGAACACCAGGCCGCCGATCGACCGGGGGCCGCGGGCGGCCGGCCGCGCGGCGGCCGGGGCGCCCCACGGCGTCCTCGGTGCGGCGGGTTCCACGGCGTTCGGGTCCGTGTCGACCGGGCCCCACAGGTAGCCGACCGGCACCGGGCCGGTCGAGCCGTCCTTGACGATCGGGTCCCGCCACCAGGACGGCGCGTCGGCGAGCGGCGGGGCCTTGGTCTCCGGCGGCGCGGCGTCGGCGACGGCCTGCGCGGCCACTGCGTCCCGGCTCGGTCGGCCGCCCGGTTCGCCGGCCACGACCTGGCGGCGGCGCTGGGACCACACGGCCGCGCCGCCGACCGCGAGCGACAGCATGGTCGCGAAGGCGAGGGTGCCGCCGTTGCCGCTCATCGCGAGGAACAGCCCGCTGCCGATCAGCGCCATCATGACGGCGCTCAGCGAGGCCCCGTCGACCCGGCCGGAGAGCAGCCGGCGGGCCTCGTTCTCGTCCTCCCCGTCCAGCGGGAGCGCCAGCCAGGCGAAGCCGTAGAAGATCAGCCCGAAGCCGCCGGCCGCCGACAGCACGCCGACCGCGATCCGGAAGATCACCGGATCCATGTCGAAGTGCCGGCCCAGGCCGCCGCAGACCCCGGCCACCGCCTTCTGCCGCCGCATCCGGCGCAGCGGCGGGGGCGGAGCCTCCTCGGGGGAGTCGGGGGAGATCGAACGCGTCATGCGTCCATGGTGAAGGGCGGCGTCCGGCGGCGGCACCGGGGACGACCCTGGACCGTCCCTGATATTGCGGCGCGAAGTTCCGGTTCCGCGCGCCGAACTTCCGGTTCTGCGCGTGAGTCTGTGCGTGAGGAGTTCCGGGTCGGTCTCAGGGCCGACCCTGATGTCTGCGGGCCGCCCCGCGTGTGACGATCGGGGCATGCCCGTTGCCGCCCGCCCGGCCGATCGCCCGACCGACCGGCTCACCGACACCGACGAACCGCCGCTGCGCAAGCTCTACCGGAGCGCCGACGGCCGGATGCTCGGCGGTGTCGCGCGCGGCCTCGCCGGGCACCTCGGACTGCCCGTCGTCTGGGTGCGGTTCGTGTTTCTCGCGCTGTTCTTCGCCGACGGGCTCGGCACCCTGCTGTACGCGGTGTTCTGGATCGTGGTGCCGCTGGGCGTCGGCGGCCGGGCCCCCGAGCCGCGGTCCGTCTTCGAGACGACCCCCGACGGGCGGCGCCGGCTGCGCAAGCCGGACAGAGGCCAGGTCTTCGCGCTGATCGCGCTGGCGATCGGGGCCGTCGTCTTCGTCTCCAACGTCGACCTCGGCGGCCGCGCCAACCGCTACATCTGGCCGACCGTGCTCATCGGGATCGGCGTCATCTTGGTCTGGCGGCAGGCGGACAACGCCCGTCGGGCCAGCTGGACCGAGGAGGGCCGCCGGCGGCGGACCCTGCAGCTCGCCCGCGGCCTCGCCGGGGTCGCCCTGGTCGGCCTGGGCCTGACCGTCTTCGTCGTGGTCCGCGGCTCCGCCGCGCAGCTCGGCACCGCCGTGACCGCCGCGATCGCGGTGCTCGGCGGGATCGCGCTGCTGGCCGGCCCGTGGCTGATAAGGATGTCGCAGGACCTCTCCGAGGAGCGGACCATGCGCATCCGCGCGCAGGAGCGCGCCGAGGTCGCCGCCCACGTCCACGACTCAGTCCTGCACACCCTCACCCTGATCCAGCGCAACGCGGAGGACGCGGGCGAGGTGCGCCGGCTGGCCCGGGCGCAGGAGCGGGAGCTGCGGAACTGGCTGTACAAGCCCGAGGGCACCGGCAAGGACGAGGACGAGACGCCCGACACGCTCGCCGAGGCGGTCAAGAAGGCGGCGGCCGAGGTGGAGGACAAGCACGGCGTCCCGCTGGAGGTCGTGGTGGTCGGCGACTGCCCGCTGGACGAGAAGCTCGCCGCACAGATGCAGGCCGCTCGCGAGGCCATGGTGAACGCCGCCAAGTACGGTGGCGAGGGCGGGGCCGTACAGGTCTACGCGGAGGTCGAGGGCCGCACGGTGTTCGTCTCGGTACGGGACCGGGGACCGGGCTTCGACCTCGACGCGGTGCCCGCCGACCGCATGGGCGTACGAGAATCGATCATCGGCAGGATGCAGCGCAACGGCGGCACCGCCCGGCTGCGGTCGGCGCCGGGGGACGGCACCGAAGTGGAACTCGAGATGGAGAGGGCGGACGGATGACCGAGGAGACCACCGGGGGCGCCGGCGCGGGAGCGGACGCGCGTCGCGTACGGGTCGTGCTCGTCGACGACCACCGGATGTTCCGCGCGGGGGTGCAGGCCGAGATCGGGCGCACCGAGGAGACCGGCGTCGAGGTGGTCGGCGAGGCCGCCGACGTCGACCAGGCGGTCACCGTGATCACCGCGACCCGCCCCGAGGTGGTGCTGCTCGACGTGCACCTGCCCGGCGGCGGCGGGGTCGAGGTGCTGCGGCGCTGCGCGCCCCTGATGGGGGCGACCGAGAACCCGGTCCGCTTCCTGGCGCTCTCGGTCTCGGACGCGGCGGAGGACGTGATCGGGGTGATCCGCGGCGGGGCCCGCGGCTATGTCACCAAGACGATCACCGGGACGGACCTGGTCGACTCGATCTTCCGGGTGCAGGAGGGCGACGCGGTGTTCTCGCCTCGCCTCGCCGGCTTCGTCCTGGACGCGTTCGCGTCGACGGACGCGCCGCCGGTGGACGAGGACCTGGACCGGCTGACCCAGCGGGAGCGCGAGGTGCTGCGGCTGATCGCCCGCGGCTACGCGTACAAGGAGATCGCCAAGCAGCTTTTCATCTCGGTGAAGACGGTCGAGTCGCATGTCTCGGCGGTGCTGCGGAAGCTGCAGCTCTCCAACCGGCACGAGCTGACCCGCTGGGCGACGGCGCGTCGCTTGGTCTGACTGCCTGCCTGACTGCTGGTCCGACTGCTTTTCCGCGGCGCTCAGTGGGGCGTCTGGGCCGCGTCCAGGCGGCGGCGGGCGTCGTCCCAGCCGATCGGGAGCTGCTCGACCGGGGCCTCCCAGAAGGTGAACGTCGAGTCGCGCATCGTGGAGCGGAGCCCCGTCATGATGCTCCGGTGCGGCTCGGCGCGCGCGTACGCGTAGAGCGCGTCGCGGTCCTCCCAGGCGGAGAGCGTGAGGAAGGTCCGCTGCAGCGGCCGGGCGACCAGCGAGGCGCCGAGCGCGCCCGGCGCGGTGCGGACCTGCCGCCACGCGGCCAGGGACTTGAGGAAGAACCGCGGCACGTCCTTCAGCGAGCGCACCTCGAAGCGGGAGGCCATGACGTACGCGTGGGTGGTGTCGGGGCGGGGCGGGTTCGGGGTGGTCCAGGGGAGGGTGGGCATGACGACCTCTCCGTCGCTCTTGATTGGCGAGTGGCACTATCCATAGTAGGCAGTGCCACTATCCATAACAATCCCCGTTTCCCCGTTACTGGTATCCGTTCCCCGTTTCCCCGTTTCCCCGTTTCCCCGTTTCCGCGGTGATGTGCGGGCCTTCTCAGCCGACGCGGGTCGCCCCCGCGAACGGCATCTCGTCGATCGGCGCGACCCGGACCGGCGCGCCCGGGCGCGGTGCGTGGATCATCTGGCCGCCGCCGATGTAGAGCCCCACATGGCTGATGCCGGAGTAGAAGAACACCAGATCACCCGGCGCGAGCTGGGAACGCGAGACCCGCTGTCCCGCGTTGATCTGCGTGTACGTCGTGCGCGGCAGCGAGACGCCCGCGGAGCGCCAGGCGGCCTGGGTCAGCCCGGAGCAGTCGAAGGCGTTCGGCCCCGTCGCGCCCCACACGTACGGCTTGCCGATCGCCCCGTACGCGAACGCCACCGCCTGCGCCGCCCGGGAGTTCGGCGCCGTGACCGGGCCGCGCGACTGCTGCCGATCGGCCCGGTCGCCGTCCGGGGAGGAGCCGGTACGGCCGCCGACCTGGGTCTCGTACGCCCGGCGCTGCTCGGCGGTGAGGCGGTGCAGCAGGGCCTGCGCGTCGGCGAGTTTGCCCTGGACGGCACTCTTGTGGCGCTTGAGCGCGGCCTCGTGGCTCCTCTGGTCCGCCAGCTTGCCCGTCGACTCGGCGCGCAGCCGCCCGATCTCGGCGAGCTCGCGGTTGACCGACGCGATGGCGACGGCCTGTCGCTCCCCGACGCGGTCGGCGAGCGCGGCCCGCTCCAGGTACTCGTCCGGGTCCGAGCTGAGCGCGAGCTGCACGGCCGGGTCGAGCCCACCGGAACGGTACTGCGCGGCGGCCGCCGAACCGAGTGCCGTACGCGCGCCGTTGAGCCGGTCGGTCCGCCGGGCGGCCTCGTCGCGCAGCCCGTCGAGCGCCGTGCGGGCTTCGTCGGCCTTCTCCTTCGCGCCGTTGTACCGCTCCGTGGCCTCCTCGGCCTCCCGGTACAGCCGGTCGACCTTCGCCTTGACCTGGGCGGGCGTGAGCTGCGGGTCGGCGTGCCCCGATCCCTCGAAGGCGGTCGCGGTCGCCGCGCCGGCGAGGGCCAGTGTGGCGGCGGTGCGGGCGGCGGGGCCGCCGAGGGTGCGCTGCTTGGGCTTCCGGTGTGCTGCCACGAGGGCGGGTCACATCCTTTCCCTGCGGGGGAGTTCGCTTGCTCGGCTCCCGGCTGCGAAGGACGCTAAACCTGGGGGACACGGAAGGGCGGGGAGTTGATCGCTATTGGCGGCGGATGTCGACACCGGACCGAACGGGTCCGCTCAGGGCGCTGTACGGGCCCCGTAATTGCCCGGATAGCATCCGGCCCATGGACGTACTCATCAATGTCTTCGTGGCTCTGCACATCATCGGCATCGCCTCTCTGCTGGGCGGGTTCCTCACCCAGGTGAAGGCGATGGGTGCGGGCACGGCGCGCTTCGTCCCGGGCATGCTGCACGGCGCGCTGACCATGCTGGTCACCGGCGTGGTCCTGGTCGGCCTGAACCAGGCCGACGACCAGCCGGTCAACAACCTGAAGATCATCATCAAGCTGGCCGTGCTGGTCGTGGTCCTCGGCCTGGTCTATGTGAAGCGCGACGAAGAGAGCGTCGGCAAGGGCCCCTTCGCGGCCGTGGGCGCGCTCACGACGGCGAACATCTTCGTCGCGACCGTGTGGACGTGATCGGGCCGGGGGTCCGGGGGTTGTCCCCCGGGGGTGTGCAGCATTGCGACGTTGTGGACGTGATCCGTACGTGACGCTCTCCGCGCGCCGGCTCGCCCTGGCCACCCTGGACCGGCAGTTCCTCCTGGAGCGCCGCTCTCTCGACGTGGCGGAGGCGGTCCGGCGGGTCTGTGCGCTGCAGGCGCAGACGCCGGCGTCGCCGTACCTGGCGCTGTGGAACCGGGTGCGGGACTTCGCGCCCGAGGACCTCGACGCGGCGTTCGCGGAGCGCCGGATCGTGAAGGCGTCCCTCATGCGGATCACGCTGCACGCGGTCCACGCCGAGGACTACGCGCACTACCACGCCGCCATGGTGAGCAGCCTGCGCGCGGCCCGGGTGCACGACCGCCGCTTCACCTCCACGGGCCTGACCCACGTCGACGCCGACGCGCTGCTCCCGGAGCTCGCCGGGTTCCTGGCCCGGCCCCGCACCGGCGCCGAGGTCGAGGAGGAGCTCACGGGGCGGTTCGGCGCGCACGCGCGCCGCGTGTGGTGGGCGCTGCGGACCTACGCGGCGGCGCACCACGCGCCGAACGGCGGCCCGTGGTCGTTCATGCTGCCGAACGCCTACCTCGCCTCCCCGGCGGCTTCCGGGTCCGCGCCGCCGGACGCGAGCGCGGGGGTGCGGCGGCTGCTGCTCTCGTACCTGGGGGCGTTCGGGCCCGCGTCCGCCCCGGACTTCGCCCGGTTCACCCTGCTCACCCGCCCCGTGATCGCCCAGGCGCTCCGGGAGCTCGACGACCGGCTGGTGCGGGTGGCCGGCCCGGGGCGCGCCGCCCTGTACGACCTGGCGGACGCGACCGTCCCCGACGAGGACACCCCGGCCCCGCCGCGGCTGCTGCCGATGTGGGACAGCACGCTGCTTGCCCACGCCGTCCCCGGTCGGCTCATGCCGGAGGAGTACCGGCCGCTGGTCGTCCGGCGCAACGGCGACGTGCTGCCCTGCCTGCTCGTCGACGGGCAGGTCGCCGGGGTGTGGCGGGCGACCGGCGACGGGCTGGAGCTGACCGCCTTCCGCCGGCTCGACCGGGCCGCCTGGCAGGGGCTGACCGAGGAAGCGACCCGGCTGTCGGCGCTGCTCGCCGACCGCGACCCGGCCGTCTACCGGCGCTACGGGCACTGGTGGGACAAGGGCTTCCCGGGCGTCGAGACCAGGACGGTCAAGGGCTGACCTCGCGGCGCGGCAGCCGGCCGGCGGGCCCGTCAGGCCGGGCGCACGCTGCCGTAGATCGGCATGTAGTAGATCGACTCCTCGCGGACGAACGCGCCCGGCTTCGGGGCGTGGATCATCTTGCCGTCGCCGATGTAGATGCCGACGTGGCTGATGTCGTCGTAGAAGAAGACCAGGTCGCCGGGGAGCAGGTCGCCCGTCGCCACCCGGGTGCCGACCTTCACCTGGTCCCAGGTGGTGCGGGGCAGGTCCACGCCCGCCGCCTTCCACGCGCCCTGCGTCAGGCCGGAGCAGTCGTACGAACTGGGGCCGGTGGCGCCCCACACGTACGGCTTGCCGATCTGGTCCCGGGCGAAGGCCAGGGCCTTCGCCGCCTTCGTCGCGTACGTGCTGCCGCCGCCGGTCGCCGGGGGCTCCGGAGTGGGAGTCGGCGTCGTCGGCTGCTCCGCCTGCCGCTCCCGCTCCGCCGCCTCCTGGCGCAGCCGCTCCGCCTTCGCGGCCTCGGCGCGAGCCTGTTCCTCGGCCTTGCGGCGCGCCTCGGCCTCGCGCTTGCGCTCCAGCTCGGCGAGCCGGGCCTTCTCCTGCGCCGTCAGCCGCGACAGCAGGCCCCGGGCCTCGGCCAGCTTGTCCTGGACCGCCTTCTTGCTGGTCCGCAGGGCCTTCTGGGACTCGGTGAGCGACTGGAGGCTCTTGGTCGCCTCGGCCCGCTGCTTCGCCGCCGCGGCCCGCTCGACCTCGAACTCGGCGACCGCGCTGCGCTGCCGGTCGCTCATCCGGTCCATCAGCTGGGTCTGGTCGAAGTACGACTGCGGGCTGTCCGCGAAGATCAGCGCGGCGGTCGGGCTCACCGCGCCGGTCCGGTACTGCGCCGCCGCGTACGCGCCGAGCGCCTGCCGGGACTCGTTGATCGACTCCGCCCGCTTCGCGGCCTCGTCGAGCATCGTCTGCACCGTGCCGCGCTGCTTGTCCGTCGCCTCCTTGGCGCGGTTGTACTCCTGCGTCGCGGTGCCGGCCTGCCGGTAGAGGTCGTCGACCTTCTTCTGCACCTCCTCCACCGTCGGCTTCGGCGGCGCCGCGGGGGCGGCTCCTGCGCTCTGCGCGGACAGCAGGGTGACCGACGCGAGCGCGGCCGTCGTGACGCCGACGGCCGGCGAGTGCGGGCGGGTGCTGCGCGGTTTGCGATGGGATGCCAAGGCCGGCATCTCCTTCCCGTGGGGGAACGGAGGAGCCCCGGTGGAGAAACGCGGGGCGCGGGCTGTTGGGCGAGCACGCTAGCCAAACCTCGGGGCCCCTGGGAAGGTTGATGCGCGATATGTCCGATACATTTTCGTGACCTGATGCGGAGTTTAACCCTCCGTATGTCGTCGGTGACGCGATGATCAGGGGGCGTCGGCCGGAAGGCGGGGCGGGCTGTCGGCGCGGCGGCCTAGACTCGTTAAGCGATGAGCAGCCTCTTTGACGACAGCTTCCTGGCGAGCCTCCAGAACCACTCCTCGGAGGAGCCCCCGCCCCCCGAGGACCACGAGCACGGCGCCCCGGTCCAGGAGGAGGTCCCGCACGACCTCTTCGGGGACCGCTTCGACGTGCCCCCGGCCCGCGACCACCACTACCGCGACGGTGCCCCGCGGCCCGTCGTGGACGCCGCCGCGCTCCTGGACGGGCTGAACGAGCAGCAGCGCGCCGCCGTCGTCCACACCGGCTCCCCGCTGCTCATCGTCGCGGGCGCCGGTTCCGGCAAGACCCGGGTGCTCACCCACCGCATCGCCCACCTCCTGGGCACCCGGCACGTCCACCCCGGCCAGATACTGGCGATCACCTTCACCAACAAGGCCGCCGGCGAGATGAAGGAGCGCGTCGAGCAGCTCGTCGGCCCGCGCGCCAACGCGATGTGGGTCATGACCTTCCACAGCGCCTGCGTCCGCATCCTGCGCCGCGAGAGCAAGAAGCTCGGCTTCACGTCCTCGTTCTCGATCTACGACGCCGCCGACTCCAAACGCCTGATGGCGCTGGTCTGCCGCGATCTGGACCTCGACCCCAAGAAGTTCCCCCCGAAGTCCTTCACGGCCAAGATCTCGAACCTGAAGAACGAGCTGATCGACGAGGAGACCTTCGCCGACCAGGCCGCCGACGGCTTCGAGAAGACGCTCGCCGAGGCGTACCGGATGTACCAGGCGCGGCTGCGCGAGGCCAACGCCCTGGACTTCGACGACATCATCATGACGACGGTCCACCTGCTCCAGGCGTTCCCGGACGTCGCCGAGCACTACCGCCGCCGCTTCCGACACGTCCTCGTCGACGAGTACCAGGACACCAACCACGCCCAGTACACGCTCGTACGGGAGCTCGTCGGCACCGGCTACGAGGACCTCGACCCGGCCGAGCTGTGCGTCGTCGGCGACGCCGACCAGTCGATCTACGCCTTCCGCGGCGCGACCATCCGCAACATCCTCCAGTTCGAGGAGGACTACCCGGACGCGACCACGATCCTCCTGGAGCAGAACTACCGATCCACCCAGACGATCCTGTCCGCCGCCAACGCCGTCATCGAACGCAACGAGTCCCGCCGGCCGAAGAACCTGTGGACCAACGCGGGCGCGGGCGCGCAGATCACCGGCTACGTCGCCGACACCGAGCACGACGAGGCGCAGTTCGTCGCCGACGAGATAGACCGGCTCACCGACGCGGGCGACGCGAAGGCGGGCGACGTCGCGGTCTTCTACCGGACGAACGCCCAGTCCCGTGTCTTCGAGGAGATCTTCATCCGGGTCGGCCTGCCGTACAAGGTCGTCGGCGGCGTCCGCTTCTACGAGCGCAAGGAGGTCCGGGACGTCCTGGCCTACCTGCGGGTCCTCGCCAACCCCGAGGACAACGTGCCGCTGCGCCGGATCCTCAACGTGCCCAAGCGGGGCATCGGCGAGCGCGCCGAGGCGATGATCGACGCGCTCTCCCTCCGCGAGAAGATCACCTTCCCGCAGGCCCTCAAGCGAGTCGACGAGGCGTACGGCATGGCCGCGCGCTCGGCCAACGCCGTCAAGCGGTTCAACACCCTCATGGAGGAGCTGCGGACCGTCGTCGACTCCGGCGCCGGGCCCGCCGTCGTCCTGGAAGCAGTACTGGAGCGCACGGGCTATCTCGCCGAGCTGCAGGCCTCCACCGACCCGCAGGACGAGACGCGGATCGAGAACCTCCAGGAACTGGCCGCCGTGGCCCTGGAGTTCGAGCAGGAGCGCGGGGAGGAGGAGGGCGCCGGCACGCTCGCCGAGTTCCTGGAGAAGGTCGCGCTCGTCGCCGACTCCGACCAGATCCCCGACGAGGACGAGGAGGGGTCCGGCGTCATCACGCTGATGACGCTGCACACCGCGAAGGGCCTGGAGTTCCCGGTGGTCTTCCTCACCGGCATGGAGGACGGCGTCTTCCCGCACATGCGGGCGCTCGGCCAGGCCAAGGAGCTGGAGGAGGAGCGGCGGCTCGCGTACGTGGGCATCACGCGCGCCCGCGAGCGGCTCTACCTGAGCCGCTCGACCATGCGCAGCGCCTGGGGCCAGCCCTCGTACAACCCGGCCTCGCGGTTCCTGGAGGAGATCCCGGCGGCGTACCTGGAGTGGAAGCGGACCGGCCCGATGGCGAAGCCCGCCGGGCCGACCGCCGGGATCACGTCCTCGCTCTCCTCGTCCCGGTCCCGCTCCGGCCCGTCGGGCTTCGCCACCCGCCGGACGACGGACAAGCCGGTGATCGCGCTCCAGGTCGGCGACCGCGTCACGCACGACCAGTTCGGCCTGGGCACGGTCGTGGCGGTGACGGGCGCGGGCGGGGACGCGCAGGCGACGATCGACTTCGGCGACGAGAAGCCGAAGCGGCTGCTGCTGCGGTACGCGCCGGTGGAGAAGCTGTAGCGGGTGGACATGCGAGGAGGCCCCGGCCGTAACGGCCGGGGCCTCCTCGTCAGTTGATGCAGCCCGTCGGGTTCAGCCCGTCGGGTCCAGTCCGTGGGCGCGCAGCCACGGCAGCGGGTCGATGGCCGCCCCACCGCCCGGCCGGACCTCGAAGTGGAGGTGCGGGCCGGTGGAGTTGCCGGAGTTGCCGGAGTACGCGATGACGTCGCCGGCCTGGACCTTGCCGGAGCGGATCTTGGTGCTGCTGAGGTGGCAGTACCAGGTCTCCGTGCCGTCCTTGGCGGTCACGATCGCCATGTTGCCGTAGGCGCTGTTCCACTGGGTGCGGACGGTGCCGTCGGTCGCGGCCATGACGGGCGTGCCGTACTGGACCGGGAAGTCGATGCCGGTGTGCAGGGACATCCAGTTGACGCCGGACTGGCCGTAACGCGCGCTGAGCTGGTGCAGCTTCACCGGCAGCAGGAACTTGGGACGCAGCGCCTCCTTGCGGGCCGCCGCCTCCTCCTTCTTCCGCTTCTCCGCGTCCTGCCGCGCCTTCAGGTCGATGCGCTCCTGGGTGCGGCCGGCGCGGTCGCCGAAGTCGCGGGCGTCGGCGCTGAGCGCGGCGAGCTGCGTGTCCAGCTGGGTGTTCGCGGCGACCGGCTTCACGGAGGAGGGGTCGGCGGCGGCGAGGGAGGTGGTGTCCTCGGGCGTGTCGGTCGAGGTGAGTCCGCCGACCGAGGCGGCGGCGATGCCGGCGACGCCCATGACGCAGGCCGACGGCACGGCGACGGTCAACAGCGCGGAGCGCTTCGCGGGGGTACGACGGCGGCCGCGGCTGCCGCCGGAGGCGCGGCGCACGGGGCGGGCCTCGACGCGGGACTCCGGGAGCTCGACGCGCGGGGCGATCATGGTCTCGGCGGAGTGGAGGGAGTCGGAGTCGTCGCCGTGCGGGTCGGCGTCGTACGCCTCGGTGTCGGGCGCGTAGGTTTCGGCGGCGTACGTGTCGGCGTCGGCCGCGTAGGCGTCGGGGGCGGCGGCGTACGCGTCCGCGTCGGGGGCGTAGGCGGCGTGGGCCGGGTCGTACGCGGCGTGGGCCGGGTCGTAGCCGGCGTGGGCCGCCTCGGGCTCGTGCGTGGTGAAGTCCAGGACCTCGAACTCGGCCGTCATGTCGGCCTGCGCCTGCGGCTGCTGCTCGGGCGCGGCGTCGTAAGCGGCGTACGCGTAGCCGTAGTCGGGGGCCGTGTCGTGCTCGGGCGTGTACTGCTCCGGGACGATCGGCTCGGCGTGCGGGGTGTCGGCCGACGCGTAGTTCCAGGCGGTGGCGTCGTACGCGCCGGTGTCGTAGCCGGGGGTGGCCCAGTGGCCGGTGGTGTCGTACGACCCGGTGTGCGAGGCGACGTGCGAGGTGTCCCACTGGCCGGTCTGCTGCTGTGCAGCCTGGGCCTGGTTCCAGGCGGAGGCGTCCCACTGGCCGGTGGTGTCGTAGTGCTGTGCGCCCTGCTGCTGCCCGACGTAGGCGTCGTAGGCGGGGGCGTCCCAGTGTTGCTGACCCGTGGAGGTCCACTGCGTGCTGTCGTACTGGCCGCTGTGCCCGGCGTCGTATCCGCCCGGGAGGGCGCCGAACAGCGGGTCGGTGGCGAAGCTGCCGGTCGTATGGGCGTCGTCTCCGACGTACCCGGCGTGGGGGTGCTGGTCGTTCACCAACTTCTCTCTCGCCTCGGCAGCAGGACCAGTCCGGGACGGGCGACCGTGAAGGGTGTCCCGGGGCTAAGCAGTGGCGCGACTGTACCCGGCGGTACGCACGGGCGACAATCTTCGGCAGGTTTTCGCCAGGCGGGAAACGGGCAATCGGCCGCGTTTTGGCGGTCTGCGGGAAAGCCTTGGCCTTGTGTTCGAGGAACGTTCGAAGAACGGAAACCAGCTGACGGGTTGTCAGGCGGGGGCGGCGGCGGGGCGGGCGACCGGAGCGGGGCCGGGTCGGGCGACCGGAGCGGGGCCGGGTTCAGGCGACCGAAACGGTGCCGTTCGTCCCGGAATCCTCGCCGCCGACCGACAGGCCGTCGGAGGCGAGCGCCTGCCGGATGCCGGAGACGACGGCCGGATGGACCGGAAGCGCGAGATGGCCGATGCCGCTCACCCGCACGTTGTGCACCTGGAGGTCGGGGTGGTCGAGCCGGGCGGTCTCCACCGGGACCATCATCTGGTCCAGATCGCTCCAGAAGCTGACGAACCGGGTCCGGCAGCCCGGGCTCGGCGCGGCCAGCTCGCCCAGCACCTCGGAGCCCGGCCGCATCTGCCGGATGACGGGGTGCGCGTCGGCCAGCGGGAGGAGGCTGGTGCCGGAGTGCGGGGTGCCGAGGGTGACGAGGGTGCGCACCCGGGCGTCACCGCCGAGGCGCTGTACGTAATAGCGGGCGATCAGCCCGCCCAGGCTGTGCCCGACGACGTCCACCTGTTCGTGCCCGGTGCGGGCGCGGATCGCCTCGACATGGCGGCCGAGCAGCTCGGCGGCGGCGCGAAGGTCGCAGGTGAGCGGGGAGTAGTTGAGCGCCGCCAGGTGCCGCCAGCCATGCCGGGCGAGCGAGCGGCGCAGCAGGACGAAGACGGAGCGGTTGTCGACGAAGCCGTGCAGCAGGACGACGGGGCGGCGCGGCGGGGCGAGCGGAGTGGCGGGATCGGGCGCGTCGGCGTCGACGGGGCGCGGGCGTTCCGGGACGAGGCCGGAGGGGTAGAGGAGAAGATGGCCGGTGAGGATGGCCAGCTCCAGGGCGCCGGCCTTCAGCAGAGGGGTGAACCGGGCGAGCCGGAGCTGCTGGATCTGGGGGCTCTGAGGGATCTGCCAGATCTGTTGGACCTGCCTGATCTGCCTGATCTGCCAGATCTGCCAGATCTGCTGGATATCCGTGAGCTCCATCGCCGACCTCCCGACCGGAGCGCGGGGAACCGGACGGGCGGCGCGTGCGGCCTCGAAGCGGCTCCCTTGCGACCGACCCCGGTGCGGCTCACGCTGGGTACGGCGCAGAGCGAACATGTCCCACGTGTGATTTCCCCCTCGCTCTCCACCGCGAAACGGTCGGGTGCGGGATGCTGGCGGATAACGTTCGTTCACCTCCCCGGCATGTCAGGTGCGGGGGTCGCATGTGGAGGCAGTGATGGGTGTGACCGGTCCGATCCGCGTGGTGGTGGCCAAGCCGGGTCTCGACGGCCACGATCGCGGGGCCAAGGTCATCGCGCGGGCCCTGCGCGACGCCGGCATGGAGGTCATCTACACCGGTCTGCACCAGACCCCGGAGCAGATCGTCGACACGGCGATCCAGGAGGACGCCGACGCGATCGGCCTGTCGATCCTCTCGGGAGCGCACAACACGCTCTTCGTGAAGGTGCTGGAGCTCCTGAAGGAGCGCGACGCGGAGGACATCAAGGTCTTCGGCGGCGGCATCATCCCCGACGCGGACATCGCCCCGCTGAAGGAGAAGGGCGTCGCGGAGATCTTCACCCCGGGCGCGACGACCGCGTCGATCGTCGCCTGGGTCAACGCGAACGTCCGCGTAGCGGCGTAGTAGGCGGGGCGGGGCGGGGGCCAAGGCCCCCGCCGGAGCCGTTGTGGGCATACGTCCAGGGCCCCGCCCCTCACCGTTGTGGGCATACGTTCCGCTTGGGGCCTACGGCACCAGCTCCGCGTGCATCGCCGCGCGCAAGCGCAACGTGGAGACGAGCCGCTGGAACGCCTCCGACCAATACCCCGCAGCCCCCGGCGACGCATCCTCCCCCTCCGTCGCAAGCGCCGTAAGCGCCTCCAGATGCGGCGCCGCCGCCGGGTCCAGGCAGCGCTCCGCCAGCCCCATCACCCCGCTGAAGCTCCACGGGTAGCTGCCCGCGTCCCGCGCGATGTCCAGCGCGTCGATCACCGCCCGGCCCAGCGGCTCCGCCCACGGCACCGCGCACACCCCGAGCAGCTGGAACGCCTCCGACAGGCCGTGCGCCGACACGAACCCGGCCACCCACTCCGCGCGCTCGTCCTCCGCCAGCGTGGCCAGCAGCTTCGCCCGCTCCGCCAGCGACGAGGTGCTCGGCGAGCCGAGCAGCGCCCGGGACCAGGCGGCGTCCCCCTGCCGCACGGCCGCCCGGGACCACGCCGCGTGCAGCTCCGGCTGCCAGTCGTCGGCGACCGGCAGGGCGACGATCTCCGCCGGGGCCCGCCCGCCGAGCCGGGCCGGCCAGCAGGACAGCGGCGCGGACTCCACGAGCTGGCCCAGCCACCAGGAGCGCTCGCCGCGTCCCGACGGCGGCGTCGGCAGCAGCCCGTCCCGCTGCATGGCCGCGTCGCACTCGTGCGGGGCCTCGACGACGACGGTGGCCCGGTCGCCCGTACGGTCCAGCGCTATGCACGACGTGGCCCGGTCCGCCATCCGGGCGGCCAGCGCGGACGCGGGCAGCGCGGAGAGCAGCTCGGCCGCTGTCGAGCGGACGTTGCGGCTGCGGTCGGTCAGCGCCGTCTCCAGGAACTCCTCGTCCGCGTCCGAGAGCCCGGCCCGCAGCGAGTCCAGGAACATCAGCCGGTCCTCGGCCCGCTCGGCGGCCCAGGTCGAGGCGAGGAGCTCCCGCGCGGCGGCCGGCGTCTGGGCCCGTACCGCGGCGAGCAGCGCGACCCGCTCCGCGAACAGGCCCTCGTCCCACAGCCGCCGCACGCCGTCGCCGTCGTCGGCCGAGGGCAGCGCCGTGCCGCCCGCCGCCCCTCGCAGGGCGAACCGCCACTCCGGGTTCTGCCGGGCCAGCCACAGCCCGCGCGGCCCGGCGAAGGCGAGCGCGAGCGGCCGCAGGTCG
>NZ_DATCVQ010000129.1:0-4438 GCF_036566765.1 Streptomyces sp. | reverse complement strand
GGACAGCGCCTCCGGCGTGAGGGGCTCGTAGTCGGCCGTCGGCGTCGGGCGCCACCAGACCTCGTCGGCGCAGAGGAACGCCTCCGCGCGGAGCGAGGCTCGGTGGATCTTGTTCGTGGCGGTCGTCGGGAGGCGGTGCATCACGCGGACGAAGCGCGGGGGCATCTTCGTGCCGAGGTCGGGCTGCGCCGTCAGGAATGCGGCGAAGGCGGCGGGGTCGAAGGTCGCCCCGTCCCGCAGCGCGACCGCCGCCATCACCATGTCCCCCGCCACCGGGTCAGGCACCGCGTACACCGCGACCGCCGTCGCGTCCGCCCAGCGCGCCAGGATGTTCTCGATCACCGCGGCCGCCAGGTTCTCGCTGTCCACCCGCAGCCGGTCGTCCGTGCGCCCCGCGAAGTACAGGAAGCCCGCCTCGTCCCGGTAGAAGAGGTCCCCCGTCCAGTACCAGCCGCCCCGTCGCCGTTCCGCCTCCGCGGCCGGGTTGCGCCAGTAACCCTCGAAGGGGTTCCGCCCCTTGTTGACCAGCTCGCCTATCGCCGCGGCGCCGTTCACCAGCGTCCCCGACGCGGAGAACCGCGCCCGCTCGCACTCCTCCCCCGTCTCCGCGTCCACCACCGCCAGTTCGTCCCCCGGCGCCGCCCGGCCTATCGCGCCCTGGGGCGTGTCCGGGGTCCGCTGGATCGCCGCGCCGCCCTCGGAGGAGCCGTACCCCTCCACGAGGCGCACCCCGAACCGGGCCTCGAAGCGGGCCGCGTCGACCGCCCCCGCCTCCGTGCCGAACCCGAGCCGCAGCCCGTGCGCCCGGTCGTCCGGGCCCTCCGGGGTGGCGAGCAGGTACTGGACCGCCCGCCCCACGTACGTGAAGTACGTCGCCCCGAACTCCCGTACGTCCGACAGGAAGCCCGACGCCGAGAACCGGTCCCGCAACGCGATCTGGGCCCCGGCCGCGAGCGCCGGCGCCCAGTCGGCGATGACCGCGTTCCCGTGGAACATCGGCATGCACACGTAGTGGACGTCGTCCCGCTCCACCCCGAAGTGCGCGACCAGCGACGCGGCGGCCGCCGCGAGCCGCCCCTGGCTGCAGATCGCCGCCTTCGGCGCGCCGGTCGAGCCGGAGGTGAAGTACAGCAGCATCCGGCTCCCGGGCCGCACCGGCCGGACCACCGCCTCGCCCGGCTTCGCGCCCTCGTACGGCGCGAGCAGTTCCCCGTACGCGTCGGTGTCCGTCACCAGCACGCGTACGCCCGGCAGGTCGAGGCCGTCGAGCAGGGGAAGGTACGCGCGCTGGGTGACCAGGACCCGGCAGTCGGTGTGCACGATGTCGCGGGCCAGCTCCGCGCCCCGCCGGGTGGGGTTGATCCCGGCGACGGCGGCCCCCGCGAGGGCCGCCGCGCTCAGCCAGAGCGGGAACTCCGGCGTGTTGTCGAGGAGCACCCCGAGGTGCGGCTCGACGCCCCGGGGCAGCAGATCGACGAGCAGCGCCGCGCGCGCGGCGGCCCCCGCGGCGACATCGTGGTGCGTGAGGACCGTCCCCCGGCTCAGGAGTCCGGTCCTCCGGTCGCCCCACTGCCGCTGGACGAGCTCCGCCACGGTCACGGTTCCGGTCCCGGTCATGCGGCGGACGGTAACTGACTACACGTCAGAACTGAACATCCGAGCAGGCGTAGAACGCGTTCGCCGTGTCCGCGATCGTCCACACCGCCAGGATCAGGTGCCGACCTGTCTTGCCCGCCGGGATGGTCCCAGCGTGCGAGAGCGTGGCCGGCGGCTGCTGGCTGTTGTACGGGACGGTCAGGAACGGCTGGGAGTCGAGCGCGGCCCGGGTGAGCTTCTGTCCGGGGTTCCAGCCGTTCTTGGTGATGTAGTACTTGAAATCGGTGGTGCGGTGGCGGGCCGTGAACTGCCAGCGGAAGGTGTAGCTCTGGCCCGCGGTGACCCGGGTGGTGGGCCAGGCGCCGCCGCGGGGGTCGTCGAGCTGGGCGAACTGGCTGAGCCCGGCGGAGCAGATCTGCCCGTCCGCCGGCCCGGCCGCCGGGAAGCCCTTCGGACCCTCGACCGACTGCGGCTCCCATTGGATGGGGCCGCAGTTGGCCACGGTGCCGTTCTGGCAGAGCTTCTGCCTGCTGATCGGGGAGTCGGTGTAGCCGTGGCCGGTGGCGCTGCCGGAGGAGAGGAACGTGACGCCGGCGACGCCGAGCGCGACCGCGGCCGCGCCTATCTTGGTCTTGGTGCTCTTGCGCTTTCGCATGCTGTTGCTCCAGGAGAACGTGGGGGAGTTCTGTGGGCGGTGCTGCACGCGCGTGCGGTGGTGCCGATTCCGGTCTAGACCAAGTACCAATGTATGGACGGGACTTGAACATGTCCATACCAATCGCGACGGCTCATGCGCCCTCTCCCCCGGAACTGCGGCCCGTGTAGAAGGCCACCGTCAGGTCCTTCACCAGCGCCTTGCGCTCGTAGTCGTCCAGCTCGACGAGACCACGCGTGGTCAGCCGGTGGACCATGTCGTCCACCGCGTCCACGACGGAGGTCAGCACGCTGTCGCGGTGCTTCGCGTCGATCGCGGCGATCCGGCGGCGCCGCATCGCGGCGGCGATCTCGGGGGCGTACTCGATCCGGGTCGGCTGCGCCGAGAAGACGTCGATCCCGACCGGGGCGCACTCCGCGGAGAGCATCTTGGTGAGCGCCTCGCCGACGGCCTCCGCGTCGCGCAGGGTGGGCGCGTCCTCGTGGAACGCGTCTGCGGGGAGCTGGGACAGTACGCGTGCCATGGCTGCCTCAACCTGCTCGCGCAGGTACTCCTCGTGGTGCTCGACGCCGAGCGCGGCGCGGACGGTGTCGCGGATGCGCCAGACGACGAGGACGACGACGTTGAGCGCGGTGCCCTTCGCATCGACCGAGGGCAGCGGCTCGCTGCGCCAGTGGCGCAGCCGGACGTCCACGCGGCGGCGGAGCAGGAGCGGGCTCACCCAGAGCAGGCCGGTGCGGCGGACGCTGCCGCGGTACTCGCCGAACAGGGTGAGCACCCACGCGTAGCCGACCCGGCCGCGGCCGAGGCCGCCGAGGGAGAAGAGCGCGAGGATCACACCGAGGGTCAGCAGGGCCCACTGGCCGAGGTGGATGCCGTGGTACGGCCGCATCGGCACCCGAAGCATCCGCTCCACGGCGTCCGGGACGGCCCCGGCCCACCACAGCACGGCCGCGCACCCGGCGAGCGCGATGCCCCCTGCGACGACCCCGATCCACCCCGGCAACACCGGCCCGGGCCGCTCCCGCAGGGCGGGGTCGGCGGTGGGAGCGGGCCGGGAGGAGGCGGGGGTGGGGGTGGGTCTGGGCTTCGGCGTGGAGGCACGACCCGCGTCGATCGCGCGGCGCGCGGCAGGCGGCACGACCCCGCTCCCGAGCCCGGAGGGCCGCACATCGGCAGCCCCGAACCCACGCCCCGAAGCCTCGACCACGGCCCCCACCGACACGGTCGCCCCACCGGGCGCGAACAACGCCTCGAAGTCGAGGACGCCGGTACGGGAGGAGGACGCCGTCGGTGAGGAGGTGTCGCCCGAGGCGGCGGACGGGATGACGGAGGCGTCGTGCGGCGCGACCGGTGCGTCGGAGGCGTCGCGCGACGCGGGCGCGCGAGGCGGGAGCGGTGACGCGGAGGCGTCGCACGGCGCGTTCGACAGGGCGGACGCACCCGGCGCGGGCGCAGGCTCGGAGGCGTCGAGCGAGGCGAGCGGGGAGCCGGAGGCGTCACGCCGCGCGTCGGTCAGCGCGGATGCGCCCGGCGCGGGCGCAGGCTCGGAGGCGTCATGCGAGGCGAGCGGGGAGCCGGAGGCGTCATGCGGCGCGGACGCGAGCGAGGGCTCGGAGGCGTCATGCGAGGCGGAAGCATCGTGCTCGGCGACGCCCGGGACGCCGCCCGGACGCGGCGCGCTCGCTGACGCGGCATCACGCGACGCCGCAGGAGGCGCTGCGACCTTGCGGGGCAGGTTCATTGACGCACGCTCACTCGGCGCGGCCGGTGACGCGACGACGTAGCAGTGTGCGAGCGGCGCCCCGGAGGCGTCCTGCGACGCCCTCGTCGACGCCGTGGCGTGTGGCGCCTGGGGCGACACGGCGGCGTCGTGCGGCGTGCCGACCGGCACGGAGGCATCACCCGCCGCCACCGGCGACGCACCCGCGTCGCGGGGCGCGGCCCGGTCCGCGCCGACACCCGTACCGATGGCCGCCGGAACCGCGTCCGCCTCGTCCGACCGCGGGCGCCCGTCCTCCGCGTCGTCCGGTGCGAACAGCGCCTCGAAGTCGAAGACGGTGTCCGCGCCCCGCCGCGCCGTCGAGGTCGAGACGGGACCGAGCCCGGCGGGCCGGTCCGGCGCCGTCGTGCCCGGGGCGGCTCCGGCCTCCTCGTCGCCGCCGACCGCCTGCGCGCCGCGGGGCG
>NZ_DATCVQ010000128.1:0-9083 GCF_036566765.1 Streptomyces sp. | reverse complement strand
GCGCCGGCGAGCTGCCGGGGGCCCGGCATCCAGGACCGGGGCGGCACGGCGCGCGGGCGGAGGCGGCGCGCCGTGCGGGCGGCGGCGATCTCGTCGAAGATGCCGGCCCCGATGGCGACGGCGCGCAGGCCGTCGGCGAGCGCGTGGTGGAGTTTGACGAGGACCGCGAACGCGCCGTCCGGGCCGCCGGTCAGCAGGTACATCTCCCACGGGGGCCGGCCGCGTTCCAGCGGGCGCTCCATCAGCTCGCCGGCGAGCCGGGCGGTCTCGGCCGCGAAGTCCGCGCCGGGCAGGGCGATGTGACGGACGTGCCGGTGGACGTCGAAGTCCGGGTCGGTCTGCCAGGCCGCGCCGCCGACCGGGAGCAGGACGTCGCGCACCCGCATCCGCAGCCTCGGGATGGCGGCGGCGCGGCGGGAGAGCAGCTGGAGCAGGGCGGCGGGTTCGTCGGCGGCGGGGCCGAAGTGGGCGAGGGCGCCCAGGTGCATGGGGTGGTCGGTGGTCTCGAGGTGCCAGAACGCCAGATCCAGAGGTGCCAGAAGCTCGCTGCTCAACGGTTCCTCATGTCCTCGGAGGGCTGCGGGAGCCCGCAGTCAACCGTCTTTGGTCGGTTACGGTCAAGTACGGTCATTTCACTCATCGTTAACAAGAAACTCGCACCAGACGCATTTGCCGCTTCCCCGCGATTCAACGCCCCAGACGTCGGACAGCCGGTCCACGAGCAGCAGCCCCCGTCCCGAGACCCCCGACTCCCCCGCGTCGCGCCGCCGCGGCAGCGCGCTGGAGCGGTCCTCGACCTCGACCCGCAGCCGCCGCTCGGGCCCCGCGAGCATCCGCAGGGTCACGATCGCCCCGCCGTCGGTGTGCATCAGCGCGTTGGTCATCAGCTCGTCCGCGATCAGCTCGATCTCGTCCGCCCGCGCCCCCGCGCCCCAGGCCCGGACCGCCGCGCGCACCATGTGCCGGGCGGAGCTCAGCGCCTCCGGGTCGCCCTGGGCGACGTGCTGCTGGAGCCGCCCGCCGGCCTGCGGGAAGTACGCGCCCCGGCGGCGCAGCAGCAGGATCGCCACGTCGTCGCCGCCGCCCTGCTCGTCGACGACCTCGCACAGGTGGTCGGCGAGCTTCTGGAGCTCGCGCGGCCCGTTGCGCACCAGGTCGGACAGCCACTGCAGGCCGTCGTCGAGGTCGGCGCCGGGCTTCTCGACCAGGCCGTCGGTGTAGAGCAGCAGGGTCTGTCCGGGGTCGAGTTCGAGCGCGGTGACCGGGTAGTCGAGCCGGCCGAACTCGGCGGAGAGCCCGAGCGGCAGCCCGCCCTGCACGGACAGTCGGCGGCAGACGCCGTCGGTCTCCTGGAGCAGCGGGTCGACGTGCCCTGCCCGGACGATCTGCACGACCCCGGTGGTCAGGTCCGCCTCCGCGTAGGTACAGGTGGCGAAGCGTTCGGTGTCCAGTTCGTGCAGGAAGACGGAGGCGCGGGCCATCACGGTGGCCGGGGTGTGGCCCTCGGCTGCGTACGCGCGCAGCACGATCCGCAGCTGGCCCATGACGGCCGCCGCGTGGGTGTCGTGGCCCTGGACGTCGCCGATGACGGCCCCGACCCGGCCGCCGGGCAGCGGGATGGCGTCGTACCAGTCCCCTCCGATGTCCCGGCCGAGCCGGGCGGAGCGGTATCGGACGGCTATCTGCGCTCCGGCCACCTCGGGGATCCGGCGCGGCAGCATGGCCTGCTGGAGCCCTTCGGCGATGTCGTGCTCCTGCTCGAACAGCATGGCCCGCTTGAGGCTCTGGGCGATGCTGCTGCCCAGCGCGACCAGGAGGTTGCGCTCGTCGTCGGAGAAGCCGGTCTTGTCGCTGTACAGCAGCCCGAGCGCGCCGATCGGCCGGGCCTGGGCGATCAGCGGGAGATAGGCGGCGGCGGTGATCCCGAGGCCGCTGATGTGCGGCCAGAGGATCGGGTACGAGTCCGCGAAGTCCTGGGCGCTCTCGATGAACCGGGGCGACAGGGTCCGGATCACCTCGCTCATCGGGTACTGCTCGTCCACCCGGGTGAACCGGGTGCCGGGCACGAACGAGCCGTCCGGCCCCTCGGCAAGCAGGTGGATCCGGCCCGCCTCCAGGAGGCCCATGACGAGGCTGGTCGCGCCGAAGTACTCCAGGCCCTGGGCGTTGTTCAGGAGGTCGATGATGTCCTGAACGGTCCGGGCGTGGGCGAGCGCCGCCGTGGTGCTCTCGACGACGCTGGTGCGCTTGCTCCGCCCCTCGTCCATGACGGTCCGGGCGGCGGACTCGCTGAGCTCGTCGGAGGCGTCTCGCACGATGCCGAGGATGCGATGCGGGCGGCCGGTGTCGTCGCGCCGGATGATGCCCTGTGTGTGGGTCCAGCGCGTGGTGCCGTCGCGGCGGCGGATCCGGAAGTACGCGCCGTAGTCGGCGCTGCCGTTCTTCAGCGCGTACGAGACCAGGGTGTCGAGCCGTCGGCCCTCGTCGGAGGGCACGCGCGCGGCGAGGCTGACCGGGTCGCCGTCGAACTCGTCGGGGCGCAGGTCGAAGACGGCTAGCGCGGAGTCGTCCATGGAGAGCGTGCCGGCGTCGAGGTCCCAGTCGAAGCTGCCCATCCGGAACGCGGCGCCGTACTCCGCCATGAAGCAGGCCGCCGCGCCCCCGGTCCGCCCGTCGCGGCAGTGGTGGTCGGCCGCGTCCGCTCCCCCAGTGCCCGCGCTCATGGGGCCACGCTAGGCGCAGCCCACGGCGCGCGCACGGCGGGGCGCGGGGCGCAGCGGGGAGGGTCCGGGAGGGTGGTCACGGCGTCGTCAGCCCTCGAAGGTCTCCGGCTGTACGGGCGACGCGCCCCCGTCCTGCCCGTTCGGCCCGCTCGGGAACAGGTCCTCGGGCGAGGGCGGCTCCGGTGTGGCGGGTCCGTCGGGCACGTCGGGCGACTCGGGCGTCGCCGGCGGCGGGCTGGTCGTGGCGCCGCTGTCGGAGGGGTCGGGCAGCGGGGTGGGCGGGTCCGTGACGATGTCGCACTCGTCGGGGTCGCACGGCGGGACGACGACGGGCTCCCGGTCCTGGTCCCCGTCGGTGCCGGTCTCCCGCTGGATCCAGGTGTCGTTCACAACGTCGACGATGATCAGGTTGTTGATCACCATGGTGGTCGGCTCGATCACGATGACCCGGTCGGGGCGGTACCCGGCCCAGGGCTTGCCGGTGGGCTTGGCGTCCTGGAGAGGGATCGGGGAGCGCAGCGGGTTGCCGCAGGCACAGCGGACGCGCGGTGCGCCGTACTGGTCGACGAGGACGGCGGTGCCGGCCTGGAGGACGGACTGGAAGGCGTTGGGCACTCCGTCGCGGAAGCCGTGGTTGGTCACGCGGGTGTCGGCGCGCAGGAGCACCGGGGTGAGCCCGCGCAGCCAGCTCGCGAGGTTGGCCTCGTTCACGCCGGCCGCCTCGGCGAAGGCGCGGGCCTTGTCGGGCTCGGCGGCGAGGAAGGCGACCTGCTGCTCGACGTCGCAGCTGCCCACCGAGCGGGTGCCGCCGTACAGACCCGGGGTGGAGCCGGTGATCTCGCGCAGCGCCAGGACGCTGGACGTCGGGGAGGGCGCGGGGGCGCTCGGGGACGGGGCGGAGGGGGTGGGCGCGGAGGAGGCCGCGGTGGACGCGGTGAAGGGGTCGGGCCCCTGATCGGCGACCGGCTCCAGGAAGACCTCCCTGGTGTCCGCCGCGGCCGGCTGCTCCGCGACGCGGCCCGCCGCGCAGCCGCCGACGCCGCCGATCAGGAACGCGGAGGCGAGGGCCGCGAGGACGACGGCTCGGGGTCGGCGTATGGATGCGCGCACAGGGTTCTCCAGCCTTTCTGCCCAGCTTTCTCCTCCCTGTCTGCCGTATCGGGGATCGCCCCGCAAGCCGGGCTGGCCCATGGGACGGACGCGCGGAACGACCCGGTCCGAGCGGACCCGCTTGAACGCGTTCAGCCAAGCCGCTACCCTGAACCCATTGAATTGAACGCGTTCAAGCAGGCAAGCTGAGCTGAACCGCGCAAGGGGACGCCTCATGACCCGTCTGATCCGCAGCCTCTCCGACACCCCGGCCGCGCTCACCTACCCCGAGCACGGCAGCACTCTGCAGGGCCCGCTGCCCCGCGGCTACGCCCACCTCCACCTCACCGTCCCGGTCGGCGCCGGCCAGGACGTCTTCGAGACCGCGGGCGAGGCCGTCACCGCCTGGCGGATGCACCGCGCCTCCGGCGCCCAGGTGCGCGCCGACGCGCCGCGCGCCGCGCCCGGCGTCCGCCTGGAGGTGTCCGCCGGGGCGGGCCCGCTGCGGCTGCGCGCCCCCTGCGAGGTGATCTGGGCCCGGTACGAGGAGCGGCGCATCGGCTTCGGGTACGGGACCCTCGACGGTCACCCCGAGTGCGGTGAGGAGTCCTTCGTCGTCGACCTGCACGACGACGGGTCCGTGTGGTTCACCGTCACCGCGTTCAGCCGCCCGGCCCGCTGGTACAGCCGGCTCGGCGGCCCCGTGGTGCCGGTCCTCCAGCACGCCTACGCGCGCCGCCTCGGCCGCACCCTGGCCCGGCTCGCGGGCTGACCGGCTCCGCCCCCGGGTCGATACTGGAGGCGATGGAGTGGTTCACCGCACCGGACTACTGGCTGAGCCGGATCGTGTTCCAACGGGGACTCGCCGCGCTCTATCTCGTGGCGTTCCTCTCGGCCGCTCTCCAGTTCAGGGCGCTGATCGGCGAGCGCGGAATGCTCCCGGTACCGGAGTTCCTGCGCCGGGCGCCCGCGCGCGGCACCCCCACCCTGTTCCGGCTGCGGTACTCGGACGGGCTCTTCGCCGCCTGCGCCTGGACCGGCGCGGCGGTCGCGCTCGCCCTGGTCGCGGGCGCGGGCGACGCGGTCCCGCTCGCCGCGTCGATGGCCCTGTGGGCCGTCCTGTGGGTGCTGTACCTGTCCATCGTGAACGTGGGCCAGACCTGGTACTCCTTCGGCTGGGAATCGCTGCTCCTGGAGACCGGGTTCCTCGCGGTCTTCCTCGGCAACGACGACGTCGGGCCCCCGGTCCTCGTGCTGTTCCTGCTGCGCTGGCTGCTCTTCCGGGTCGAGTTCGGCGCCGGACTGATCAAGATCCGCGGCGACGCCTGCTGGCGGAACCTGACCTGCCTGTACTACCACCACGAGACCCAGCCGATGCCGGGCCCGCTGAGCTGGTTCTTCCACCGCCTGCCGCGGCCACTGCACCGCGTCGAGGCCGGCGCCAACCACGTCGTGCAACTCGTCGTGCCGGTGCTGCTGTTCACCCCACAGCCGGTGGCCACGGTCGCCGCCGGACTGATGGTGGCGACCCAGCTCTGGCTGGTCCTGTCCGGCAACTTCGCCTGGCTGAACTGGCTGACCGTCGTGCTCGCGCTCTCCGCCATGGACGGCTCGCTCGTCGCCGGCGAGCACGCCCGGCCCGATCCGCCGCTCTGGTACGTGGTCCTGGTCTGCGCCGTCACCGCGCTGGTGCTGGTCCGCAGCTACCGCCCCGCCCGCAACCTGCTCTCCCGTCGGCAGGCGATGAACCGCTCGTACGACCCGTTCCACCTGGTCAACGCCTATGGCGCGTTCGGCACGGTGGGCCGACTGCGACAGGAGATCGTGATCGAGGGCACCGACGAACCCGCGCTCCACGAGGGCACGGTGTGGAAGGAGTACGGCTTCAGGGGCAAGCCCGGCGACGTGCGGAGGGTGTCGCGCCAGTTCGCCCCGTACCACCTGAGGCTCGACTGGCTGATGTGGTTCGCCGCGCTCTCCCCCGCGTACGCCGAGGGCTGGTTCGGCGGCTTCGTGGAACGGCTCCTGGTGAACGACCGGGACACTCTGCGGCTGCTGCGCCACAACCCGTTCCCGGACGCGCCGCCGACGCACATCAGGGCCCGGCTCTACCTGTACCGGTTCACGACCTGGCGGGAGCTGCGGGCCACCGGGGCCTGGTGGCACCGGACGTACGTGCGCGACTTCCTGCCGGCGGCGCGGCTGCGCACCCCGACGGACCGCTGAGCGCGCGCGACCTCGGGGACCGGCCCCGGACGGACCCGTGCCCCCGGCCGGGAGCGGCCGGGGGCACGGGGCGAAGCGACGGCACGACTCAGTCGATGCCGGGCAGGATGTGCGGCTCCGCGAGGTCGTCCTCGTAGCCGGCCAGTCGAATCGGGGCCGCGTGGGCCCACACTTCGAGGCTGCCCAGTTCGCCGGACCGGGTCTTCCGGTCCGTAGGTTCGACGGGTCGCTGTTCCTGCTTCGTCAGATCTGGTGTCACCGCGCACTCCTTTGTGTCGCGTACCTGTAAGGACATGGCCGTCGGTCGCGGTGGCGCCGTGTTCGGGCGGGACCGCGGCCCTGATACAGGCCAGTCCCCAGGCCGGCCGCGGGGGTTTTGTGAAACTCCGTTGGCGGACCGTGGACATCAGAGTAACCAAATGAGCGCGCTGGCGCTCGATGGGGCCCAGAAATGTGACGCATTCCAGACATGGCGACTGCGGTCGGTCGTCCCGACCGCAGTCGCGCACGAAGTCACCTCTTGCCGGGCGCGGTCACCACTTGGCGGGCGCGTAGTCCTTCATGAAGACGCCGTACAGGTCCTCGCCCGCCTCGCCGCGCACGACGGGGTCGTAGACCCGGGCCGCGCCGTCGATCAGGTCCAGCGGAGCGTGGAAGCCCTCCTCGGCGAGACGCAGTTTGTCGAAGTGCGGGCGCTCGTCGGTGATCCAGCCGGTGTCGACCGAGGTCATGAGGATGCCGTCGGTCTGGAACATCTCCTGGCCGCTGGTCCGCGTCACCATGTTCATCGCGGCCTTGGCGGCGTTGGTGTTGGGGTGCCCCGCGCCCTTGTAGCCGCGGCTGAACACGCCTTCCATGGCGGAGACGTTGACGATGTAGGAGCGCCCGCTGGCCGCCTTGCCCGCGGCCTCGGCCATCACCGGACGCAACTTGCTGATCAGGATGAACGGCGCGGTGTAGTTGCACAGCTGGGTCTCGAGCAGCTCCACAGGGGAGATCTGTTCGATGGTCTGCACCCAGGTGTTGGTGTCGACGACGTCCGGCACCAGGCCGCCGGCGTCGATGGCGGTGCCGTCGAGGTGCCGGGCGATGCTGGCGTTGCCCGCGACCAGGGCGAGGTCGGCGACCTGCTGCGCGTCGAGCCCGCTCACGCCGACGGGCAGCGCGGACGACGTCCCGAGCTCGGCGACCGCGCCGGAGTTGAACGCGCCGATGACGTGGTGGGCGGGGAGCTCGCCGGCGGGCAGCGCGGCGCTCTCGCCGTCGACCAGGGCGGCGTACGCGGAGGGCAGCCGGCGCACGGTCTGCGTCGCGTTGTTGATCAGGATGTCCAGCGGTCCGGCCTCGGCGACCTGGTCGGCCAGGGCCACGGCCTGGGCCGGGTCGCGCAGGTCGATGCCGACGACCTCGAGCCGGTGCATCCAGTCCGCGGAGTCGTCCATGGCCTTGAAGCGGCGGATGGCGTCCTTGGGGAAGCGGGTCGTGATGGTCGTGTGCGCACCGTCGCGGAGCAGCCGCAGCGCGATGTACATGCCGATCTTGGCGCGGCCGCCGGTGAGCAGCGCGCGCTTGCCGGAGAGGTCGGCCCTGGCCTCCCGCTTGGCCCGGTTCAGGGCGGCGCAGTCCTGGCAGAGCTGGTGGTAGAAGTAGTCGACCTCGACGAAGCGGGTCTTGCAGGTGTAGCAGGACCGCGGGCGCTGGAGTATCCCGGCGATCTTTCCGGCCTCGGTCACGGACGAGGGCAGGATGCCCTCGGTCTCGTCGTCGATCCGCTGGGCGGAGCCGGTGGCGGTGGCCTCGGTGACGGCCTTGTCGTGGGCGGTCTTCGCGGCCCGGCGCTCCTGCTTGCGGCGCTGCTTCACTGTCCGGTAGATGCCGGCCGTGGCGCGCCGGACGGCGACGGCGTCCGGGTGGTCGACCTCCAGCTTGTCGAGCTCGTCCAGCACGCTCAGGCAGACGGCCAGGCGGTCGGGGTCGACGCCCGGCCCGTATTCCTGGGTCTCTTCAGTCACCGTCATGGCCTTCGCGTTCCTCGATCGCTCGTTCCTGTCAAACCTACGAAAGGGGAAGTTTACGGAGCGGACGGCCCTGTCTCCAAACCCGTTCGAGGTGACTGATCGAACACGCAGTCGCCGCACAGACCGCCGCCGGGGCAGCGGTAGTAGAGGCAGCAGGTGGTGCGGCGCAGGGCGGGGCCCTGGACGGTTCCGGCCAGGTCGGGGTGGTCGAGCAGTCCGGAGACGAGCGCGGCGGCCCGCCGGGCGGTCTCGGGGCGGTGGTGGGCGCGGGAGTAGCGGACCAGCTCGCGCAGCGCCCCGGCGAGGGCGGAGCCCGCGTTGCCCCAGAGCAGCCGGGGAGAGATCCGGCCGTCCCGCCGCAGGGCCTCGTGCAGCGGGACGAGATGGGCCTCCAGGACGGCCTCGCGGAGCGCGTCCACGGTGGCGGGGCGGAGGTCGGCGCCGGACCACCACAGGTCGTCGGGGGCGGCGAGCGCCCCGTCCCAGTGCAGCTCCTCGGGGGCGAGCGCGGGGAACGCGCCGTGCAGCGCCGCGGAGCCGAGGGCGACGGACCAAAGGCGGGCGGCGAGGCCGAGGTGCGCGGTGGAGGCCGCTACGCGACGCTCGGGAGTGCGCAGCCCGGTGGCGACCCGGTCGATGCGGGCGGTGAGGGGCGCGGTCTCCCCCGCGTACAGGCGGGCCAGGGGGCGGTGGCCGGCGGGCTGCCCGGTCTGTGGGGGCGTGCGCCGGAGGACGAAGAAGCCGCCGACGGCGTCGGCGGCATCGAACCCGGGGGGCTCGACCGGCTCGGTCCCCTCCTGCCCATCCCGCACCATCCACCCCTCCCGCCTCGGTCACGATCCGGCAACAGCCCGGGCAGAGCCCGGGCCGCCGGCGCGGGATCACCGTAACGCTCGGGGCATGAACATACGTACGCGCAGATCCTTACTGGCCCTGACCGCGACGGCCGCGGTGACGGCGGCGGTGCCCGCCGCGCGCGCCGCGACGCCCACGCGGTCCGACCTGGCGCCGATCGGGCCCGGCGACC
>NZ_DATCVQ010000127.1:0-5867 GCF_036566765.1 Streptomyces sp. | reverse complement strand
CTCGCCTGGGTGCTGCTGCTGGTCTCCGGCATCGGCGTGATCGGGGCCGGGGCGGTCGGGCTGTGGGTGGCGCGGGCCGGGCTGAAGCCGGTGGACCGGCTGACCGAGGCGGTCGAGCACGTGGCCGCGACCGAGGACCTGACGGTGCGGATCCCGGTCGAGGGCGAGGACGAGGTGGCGCGGCTCTCGCGCTCGTTCAACGCGATGACGGCGGCGCTGGCCTCGTCCCGGGACCGGCAGGCGCAGCTGATCGCAGACGCGGGGCACGAGTTGCGGACCCCGCTGACCTCGCTGCGGACCAACATCGAGCTGCTCGCCCGCAGCGAGGAGACCGGCCGCGCGCTGCCGCCGGACGACCGTCTGGCGCTGATGGCGTCGGTGACGGCGCAGATGACGGAGCTGGCGGCGCTGATCGGCGATCTGCAGGAGCTGTCCCGGCCGGACGCGGTGGCCCCGGGGCCGCTGGAGGTGGTGGGCCTGCACACGATCCTGCGCTCGGCCCTCGACCGGGCGCGGCTGCGCGGACCCGAGCTGACCTTCCGTACCGAGCTGTCGCCCTGGTACGTACGGGCGGAGCCCGCTGGGCTCGAGCGCGCACTGGTGAACGTGCTGGACAACGCGGTGAAGTTCTCGCCGCCGGGCGGAACGGTCGAGGTGACCCTGGCGGCGGGCGGCGCGCTGACGGTCCGCGACCACGGGCCGGGCATCGCGCCGGAGGAACTCCCGCACGTCTTCGACCGCTTCTGGCGCTCCCCGTCGGCGCGCAGCCTGCCCGGCTCGGGCCTGGGCCTGTCGATCGTGGCGCGTACGGTCCACCAGGCGGGCGGCACGGTGACGCTGGCCCCGGCGGAGGGCGGCGGCACGGTGGCCGCCGTCCGTCTGCCGGGGGCGCCGAACCCGCCGCCGTCAGTTGTGGCGGATGAGGGACTCGACCAGGCCTGAGCGAGTGTTCGGGTAGTCCATGGGGACGATCCCGAGGCCCTTCCAGCTGCTCGCCGTGCCGTCCAGGAAGCCGTGGACGCGCGGGTTGAGGTTGTCGGAGTTCCAGCGCGGCGGCAGCGAAGCGGACGTGCTGACGAAGTTGATGTACAGCTTGCCCGGCTGCTCGACGGCCTTGCGGAAGTGCGCCTCGATCTGGGGGTACTTGGCGTTCGGCAGCGCGTTCCAGTCGTCCTGGATCGCGATGGCCCCGCCGTCCCACCACTTGAGGCCGGGCAGCCCGCCGTTGTCGGCGATGAGGACGACCTTGCCGCGGGCCTGGCCCAGGGTGGGGAGCGTGTCGCCGATGCGGAACAGCGAGCGCCAGCCGCGGTTGTCGAGGTAGTCGTCGAAGACGGCACGGAAGGTGGCGTCGGAGTCCGAGGAGTACTCCTGCTTGACCCGCATCAGGACGGTCTCGGAGGGGTGGGCGGCCAGGAAGTCGCGGCAGGCGATGAGGACGTCGCCGAACATCATGTTCTGGTACGAGGCGCCGTGGTGGATGGCGAAGGAGCCGCCGGTGACCCGGCAGCGTATGTCGAGGAACCTGATGCCGGCGCTGAGCTGCTGCGCGATGGTGGTGTTCTGGCACTGGGACCAGGGGCCGCCGAAACGGGCGCCGGAGTCGTGGGTGCCGGGGATGGTGAGCTTCTGGAGCGGGGTGGGGTCGCCGTGGCCGGCCATCCAGTCCTGGGTCGTGGCCGCCCGCGCGGACGGGGCGCCGACCAGGAGGACGGCGCCTGCTGCCGCGGCTCCCGCGAGAAAGCTTCTTCGGTCCATGCGCGGAGTATGACGTGTACGCGTCAGCAAGCACCAGAGTCGCGCAGGCCCCGCGTAGCCGAAAGGGGCGGCGGACCGTCGAACGGCCCACCGCCCCCTCGGACGTACGGAGTTACTCGCGATACCTGGGGTACTCGGGTTACTTCACGACCGTGATCCGGCCCGTCGCCGGCGCGGCCAGCGGCGCCGTCGCGGAGGAGTGGGCCGCCAGGTAGCCGGTGAACAGGTCCAGGTCGGACGCGCCGACCAGCTTGTTCTTGTGCTCCTTCAGCACGGGGAAGCCGTCGCCGCCCCCGGCCAGGAACTCGTTCATCGCGACCCGGTAGGTCTTCGCCGGGTCGATCGCCTCGCCGTTCAGCTTCACCGAGGAGACGACGATCCGGTCGGCGCCGGTCTTCGTCATGTCCAGCGTGTACGTGAAGCCCTTCGAGATCTGGAGGATCTTCGGCGAGGCCAGGTTCGCGCCGCTGACCTGCTGCTGAAGCGTGGTGATCAGCTGGGCGCCGGTCAGGTCGACCGCCGTCATCATGTTGGTGAACGGCTGGACGGTGTACGCCTCGCCGTAGGTCACCACGCCGTCGCCCTCGGCCCCGGACGCCTTGTGGACCAGGGGCGCGCGGACGCCGCCCGGGTTCATCAGCGCGAGCTGGGCGCCGCCCTTGTCGGCCGGGGCCATGCCCTCAAGCTGCGCGTCGGCGATCAGGTTGCCCAGCGGCTTCTCGGCGGGCTCGAAGGGGTTGTCGATGTCGCCGGCGATGTAGCCGACGGGCCGGCCGGCGATCGGCGCGGCCAGCGTCTTCCAACGGCCGATCAGGTCGGTCATGTCCTGGGCCTTCGGCACGTCACGGGTGACGACGTGGTTCGCGGAGGCGACTGCGGTCCGGACGATGTCCTTCGAGCGACGGTCGTAGGTGAGCGTCGTGTCGGTGTAGAGCTTGCCGAAGGAGGCCGCCGAGGTGACCGTGCGCGGCTTGCCCGCCGGGTCCGGGATGGTGCACGCGTAGGCCTGGTGGGTGTGGCCGGTGACCAGGGCGTCGACCTGCGGGGTGACGTTCTTGGCGATGTCGACGATCGGCCCGGAGATGCCGGCGCCCGCGCCGGGGGTGTCGCAGTTGTAGTTGTACGCGCCCGAGGCCGGCGAGCCGCCCTCGTGGAGCAGGGCGACGATCGACTTCACGCCCTTGCGCTCGAGCACCTTGGCGTACTTGTTGATCGTCTCGACCTCGTCGCCGAACTTCAGGCCCTTGATGCCCTCGGCGGACACGATGTTGGCGGTGCCCTCGAGGGTGACGCCGATGAAGCCGATCTTGACCCCGTTGCGCTCCCAGACGAAGTACGGGTCGAGCAGCGGCTTGCCGGTCTTCTCGTTCGTCACGTTGGCCGCGAGGTAGGGGAAGTTCGCCCCCTCGAAGGTCTTGCCCTCCTCGAAGCAGCCTTCGGTCGGGTGGCAGCCGCCGTTCTGCATGCGGGCGAGCTCGCGCGCGCCCTCGTCGAACTCGTGGTTGCCGACCGAGCTGACGTCGAGCTTCAGCTTGTTCAGCGCGTCGATGGTCGGCTCGTCGTGGAAGAGCCCGGAGACCAGCGGCGACGCGCCGATCATGTCGCCCGCGGCGGCGGTGACGGAGTACGGGTTGCCCTGGCGGGCCTCCCGCAGGTGCGTGGCGAGGTACTCGACGCCGCCGACGCCCTCGATGGTCTTGGTCGTCCCGTCCTCGTTGAGGTGGGTCAGCCGGCCGGCCGAGCCGGTCGGCGGCTCCAGGTTGCCATGCAGGTCGTTGAAGGACAGCAGCTGCACGTCGACGTAGCGCCCGTGGCCGTAGCCATCCCCGCCCTTGGTGCCCGAGGCCCCGGCGGGCAGCGCCGCGACGAGCGCGCCGACCGTGGCGAGCCCCGCCCCGGCCGCGAGTATGCGCCGTACCGCTCTGTTGTTCTTCCGTGTCGTGGACATCTCTCCCCTTTAGGCCCCCGCGCCCCTTTTTGCGGCGCCGCTTGACTCCTGGCCTGCCGGTGCAGCCTAGAGTCAACGCGCGTAGCGCAACAGGGGGGAGCAGGTTACGAGCCGGTTGACTCCACGTTCTCCGACTTGCGCGGCCGCCCGCCGTAGGCTCGTACTCATGACGATTGATTCGACGCCCGTGCTGGAGCCCGGACGGCAGATCCGCACCCTCGACGAGCTCGCCCCCGAAGAGATCGAACAGGTCCTCGAACTGCTGGCGGAGGCGGACCGCGTCGACGGCATGCACGCCGTCTCCGAGCAGGGCCGGCTGTATCTGCGGCACGGCCGGCGCGAGGGGATCCGTCATTTCCTGCTCACCGTCGGCCTCGAACTGCGCGGCTACGCCCAGCTGGAGGACACCGACCCGGTCGAGGCCCCGGCCGCCGAGCTCGTCGTGCACCCCGCCCACCGGGGCCGCGGACACGGCCGGGCGCTCGGCAGCGCACTGCTCGCCGCCTCCGGGAAGCGGCTGCGGGTGTGGGCGCACGGCGGGAAGGCGGCCGCCCGCCATCTGGCCCAGGTGCTCGGGCTGACCCTGTTCCGCGAACTGCGCCAGATGCGCCGTCCGTTGAGCCCGCTCGACATCCCCGAGCCGGTGCTGCCCGAGGGCGTCACCGTCCGGGCCTTCGTCCCCGGCCAGGACGACGCGGCCTGGCTGGCGGTCAACGCGGCGGCCTTCGCCCACCACCCCGAGCAGGGCTCGCTCACCCAGCGGGACCTGGACGACCGGATGGCCGAGCCGTGGTTCGACCCGAAGGGCTTCTTCCTCGCGGAGAAGGACGGCCGCCTGGTCGGCTTCCACTGGACGAAGGTGCACGCCGAGGAGCAGCTCGGCGAGGTGTACGTGGTCGGCATCCTGCCCGACGCGCAGGGCGGCGGGCTCGGCAAGGCGCTGACGGCGATCGGGCTGCGCCACCTGGCGGCGCAGGGGATGCCGACGGCGATGCTGTACGTGGACGCGGACAACACGGCGGCGGTGCGGGTGTACGAGCGGCTGGGCTTCGCCACGCACGAGGTGGACCTGATGTACCGCACGGAGTCGTAAGACCCCCGCGAGCCCACAAGGTCTCAAGACCCTTCTGACAGGGGGCGGTTGACACCGCCCCCTCTCTTCCACCACCCTTTCACTATTCCAATAGTGAAAGGGTGGTGGAAAACATGGTCGAGTACCGCATCGACCGGCGCAGCGGCGTCGCCACCTACCTCCAGATCGTCCAGCAGACCAAACAGGCCCTCCGCATGGGCCTGTTGGAGCCAGGCGACCAGCTGCCCACCGCGCGCGAGGTCGTCGAGGCGACGGCCATCAACCCGAACACGGTGCTCAAGGCCTATCGCGAACTCGAACGCGAGGGCCTCGTCGAGGCCCGCCGGGGCCTGGGCACCTTCGTACGCGCGACGCTCGGCGCCGCCGCCCCCGCCGACTCGCCCCTGCGGGCCGAGCTCGCGGACTGGGCGCGCCGGGCACGGACGGCCGGACTGGAGCGGGAGGACGTGGCCGCGCTCTTCACATCCGTACTGGACCAGCACTTCAAAGGGGACGACCACACATGACCGACCCGGTCATCGAGGCCGACGGCCTCGGCCTGCGCTACGCCCGGCGACACGCCTGGGCGCTCAAGGACTGCGACTTCACCGTGCCCGCCGGCCGGATCTGCGCACTCGTCGGCCCCAACGGCGCCGGCAAGTCGACGCTGCTCGGCCTCGCCGCCGGACTCCTCCGGCCCACCGAGGGCCGGATACAGGCCCCGGCGCGTGAGCGGATCGCGTACGTCGCCCAGGACAAGCCGCTGTACGGGCAGCTCACCGTCGCCGAGACGCTGCGGATGGGCCGCGAGCTCAACCCGGACCGGTGGGACGGCACGGTCGCCGAGCGGATCACCGCGGCAGGTCCGCTGCCGTCCGACGCGAAGGTCCGCTCGCTGTCCGGCGGGCAGCGCACCCGGCTCGCACTCGCACTCGCGCTCGGCAAACGGCCCGAGGTACTGCTCCTCGACGAGCCGATGGCCGACCTCGACCCGCTGGCGCGACACGAACTCATGGGCGCGCTCATGGCCGACGCGGCGGAGCACGGCACGACGGTGGTGATGTCCTCGCACATCCTCACGGAACTGGA
>NZ_DATCVQ010000126.1:0-3419 GCF_036566765.1 Streptomyces sp. | reverse complement strand
CGCCTCACCGGCGCCTCGCGGTACGTGTCCCTCCGTCGCTCCGGGGCCGGCGTCAGCAGGTGCGCGGCAGACACGGGAGCCCGGCGCGTCACAGGCGGACCGGAAACCACCCCTGACCAGCAAAAAGGACCCTCCCGAAGGAGGGTCCCGATCCTGCGCCCCCGGCAGGACTCGAACCTGCGGCCAAGTGCTTAGAAGGCACCTGCTCTATCCACTGAGCTACGGGGGCCGGTGGTGGCCTGGTGGCCGGGGTGTCCCGGTGGGACGCCCGTGGCCGTGCCGGGGTCAAGGATAGGGCTCAGATCCCCTTGGCCCGGTTGCTTCACCTCCGTGGCACGATGTGGAGGTTCGGTGAAGCGGAACGATAATCGCAGGCAGGTGCGATTCGTGCAGCGCTTTTCGCGCCTCTCGGCTCGGGTGTTGTGCACTCGTTATGCCTGAGGCCCGCTCGTCCCTCCCGTTCCTTTCGTCCGCCGCTCCGCGATATCGGCGCGCAGGGGGCGCTATACGCTTCAAAAAGGCTCCAAAATTGGGCATTCTTCGCATGTGGTGACCATGGAAGAACGGCCTCAGCTGATCGACGCACTCTCCGCGCTGCGCGACCGAGTCGCCGCTGTGCGTCTTCCCCTCCCCCTTCCCGGTGCGCCACGGGCCAGGCAGACCCGAGCCGAGCTCCTCGCTCAGCTCGACGACTATCTGGTGCCTCGGCTCAAAGATCCCGACGCCCCCCTTCTCGCCGTCGTCGGCGGCTCCACCGGAGCCGGCAAGTCCACGCTCGTCAACTCCCTTGTGGGACGCCGCGTCAGCGAGGCCGGGGTGCTCCGGCCCACCACCCGCACGCCCGTCCTCGTCTGCCACCCCGACGACCACCACTGGTTCGCCGGCATGCGCGTGCTGCCGCAGCTCACCCGGGTCTGGCTGCCGCAGCGTGCCGACGACTTCGCCGACCACAGCGCGGAGGAGACCGCCGACGACGACGTGCTGCGCGTCGAGACCGCCTCCTCGCTGCCCCGCGGCCTCGCCCTCCTCGACGCCCCCGACATCGACTCGCTCGTCGTCGAGAACCGCGTCCTCGCCGCCGAGTTGATCTGCGCCGCCGACGTCTGGGTCATGGTCACCACCGCCTCCCGGTACGCCGACGCCGTCCCCTGGCACCTGCTCCGCACCGCCAAGGAGTACGACGCCACCCTCGTCACCGTCCTCGACCGCGTCCCGCACCAGGTCATCGGCGAGGTCTCCCGGCAGTACGAGGCGCTCCTGGTCAAGGCCGGGCTCGGCGAGGTGCCCCGGTTCACCATCCCCGAACTCCCCGAGTCCGCCGGCGGCGGCACCGGACTGCTCCCCGACACCGCCGTCGCCCCGCTGCGCGGCTGGCTCGCGCACCGCGCCCAGGACCCCGCCGCCCGCCAGCAGGCCGTCGGCCGCACCGCCGCCGGCGTCATCGACTCCCTCGACACCCGCATGCCCGAACTCGCCGCGGCCGTCGCCGCCCAGTACGCCGCCGCCGTCCGGCTCGGCGGCGCCGTCGAGGCCGCGTACGAGGACCAGGGCGAGCGGGTGCGCGAGCGGCTGGCCCGCGGGGCCGTGCTCGCCGGCGACGCCCGCACCCGCTGGCGCGGCTACCCCCGCGACAGCTCCGCCGAGGAACTCCTCGACTCCCTCGCCGAATCGCTCGGCGCGCTGTTCCAGTGCGCGGTCGCCGCCGCCGACGAACGGGTCCGGGACGCCTGGCGGCGCGAGCCCGCGGCCGGCGCGATCGGCGGCCGCGGCGCGGTGGACCGCGAGTCCGGCGAGCGCATCGGCATCGCCGTACGGCGCTGGCGGCGCGAACTGGAGGAGCTCGCCGAGGAGGAGCTGCGCGGCCTCGAACGCAGCTCCGCCCCCGACGCCGAGACCGTCGCCGCGCTGCTCGCCGCCGCTCTGCTCGGCGGCCGGCGCACCCGCAGCGCGGGCGACCGGCTCGCCGAACTCCTCGGTGCACAGGGCGCGTTGCGGCTCCGCGACCGGGGCGGCGAGCTGGTCGCCGAGTACCTCGACCGGGTCCTGCACACCGAACGAGACCGCCGCCTCGCCCCCCTCGACGCCCTCGACGTGACCCCGGAGCCGCAGGCCGCGCTGATCGCCGCGCTGTCCGTACTGAAGAAGGAGAAGGTGAGCCGGTGAGCACGGTGGACGACCGCTGGGACGACGGACTGATTGCGCGGCGGGCGGACCGGCCGAGGCCGGGCGAGGACGGTTCCGCGCGCGGGGGCGGGGCAGGCGATCCGGCCGGCGGCGACGCCGCGGGCGCCGTGGATGCCGTGGACGCCTTGGTCGATGCCGCGGTGGACGCGGTGGGGGACGGCGCCGTAAACGCGTTGGCGGACGTCGCCGTGGACGCTCCCGAGGACGGCGAGCGCCGCGATCCGCATCTGCCCGTCGGCGGCGCGTACGGCGGCGGCCTGCGGGTCCGCCTGGACGCCCTGCACGAGCTGGTCGGCCTCTCCCGGGCCCGCCTGGAGACGGACACACTGGCCGAGGCCGGGCGGGTGCTGGACGAGGCCACCGCCCGCCAGCGGCTGTCGTCCCGGCACACCGTCGTCGCCATCGCCGGGGCCACCGGCAGCGGCAAGTCGACGCTGTTCAACGCCCTCGCGGGGGTGCCCGTCTCAGAGACCGGGCTGCGCCGGCCGACGACCTCCGCGCCGATCGCGCTCAGCTGGTCCGAGGGGGCCGCCGGGCTGCTCGACCGGCTCGCCATTCCGCCCCGGCTGCGGCGCAGACCCCTCGCGGGCGGCGCCGAGGAGCTGTCCGGGCTGGTGCTCGTCGACCTGCCCGACCACGACTCGGCACTGGTCCGCCACCGGGAGCAGGTGGACCGGGTGCTGGCACTGGTGGACGCGGTGATCTGGGTCGTCGACCCGGAGAAATACGCGGACGCAGCCCTGCACGAGCGGTATCTGCGGCCGCTCGCCGGGCATGCGGAGATCACCTTCGTGGTGCTCAACCAGGTGGACCGGCTGCCGGGCGAGGCCGCCGACCAGGTGCTCGACGATCTGCGCCGCCTCCTGGACGAGGACGGTATGGCGCTCGGCGAACACGGCGAACCCGGCGCAACCGTGCTCCCGGTCTCCGCGCTGACCGGCGAAGGCGTCGGGGAACTGCGGGAGATGATCGGGACGTTCGTACAGGAGCGCACTGCCCCGGCGCGGCGCCTGTCCGCCGATGTGGAGGCCGCCGCGGCCAAACTGCGTGCGGTGTACGTGGCCGACGGCAGGACCGGACTGAGCGAACGCTCCCGCGAGGACTTCGCCGCCCGGCTCGCCGAGGCGATCGGTGCGAAGGCCGCCGGTGAGACGGCGGAGCGCGAGTGGCGCAGGAACGCCGGGCGGGCGTGCGGGACGCCCTGGCTGCGGCTGTGGCGCTGGTACGAGGGCACG
>NZ_DATCVQ010000125.1:0-27688 GCF_036566765.1 Streptomyces sp. | reverse complement strand
GGCCACGTCCGAGGTGTCCCCGGCGTGCGGGGCGCGCGAGCCGCGGGTCCTGGCGGGCGTGCTGTGGCAGGCGCGGACCGGGCAGTGGTACGTGCTGGCCGCCGGCACCCGGGAGTTCGGCTCGCTGACCACCACCGGCGGGGTCCGGGCCCGGGCCGAGGGCCGGTTCCTCGCCGTCGAGACGGAGCGCGGGGCGCGCGCCGACCTCAGCGGACGGCTGGCGAACGGCCTGCGGGTGGCCGCACTGCGCTGACCGCCTCGGCCGCGCTCCGGTGACCGCCCCGGGGCCACGGCCACGAAATCCCCGCGCACACACCTGTTGACGTGACCGTACCCCTCAGTACATTGACAGCATGTCTAATACGCAGCCTGCACCGGTGGCGTCGAAGCACTCGGAGCACATCGAGCTCAAGGCCCGCAAGGTCTCCTTCGACTGGCGCGAGACCCCGCTCCACTGGGTTCCCGGCGACCCGTTCACCACCCACACCATCAACGTGCTGCACCTGCTGCTGCCCGCGGGCGAGCGCTGGTTCATCCACGTCTACAGGCAGGTGCTCCCCTTCATCACCGACGACCGGCTGCGCGAGGACGTCATCGGCTTCATCGGCCAGGAGGCCGTGCACTCCCAGGCCCACGACGACGTGCTGCCCCGCCTCAAGGAGCTGGGCCTCGACCCCACGCCGTACACGGCGCAGGTCGACTGGTTCTTCGAGAAGCTGCTCGGCGACAAGACCCTGCCGCCGGGCCGGGCGCGCCGCTGGTGGCTGATGGAGCGGGTCGCGCTGATCGCGGCGATCGAGCACTACACCGCCTTCCTGGGCAACTGGGTGCTCAACGCCGAGGAGCTGGACCGGCGCGGCGCCGACCCGGCCATGCTGGACCTGCTGCGCTGGCACGGCGCGGAGGAGGTCGAGCACCGCTCGGTCGCCTTCGAGCTGTTCATGCACCTCGACGGCGGCTACCGGCGGCGCGCCCGCACCTGGGCGCTCGCCTTCTCGGCGCTGGTCTTCTTCTGGCAGCGCGGGGCGCGCTTCTTCATGGAGAACGACCCGACGCTGCTCGAAGGCAAGGCGTCCATAGGTCAGTTGGTGCGCAAGGGCCGGGAGGGCGTGCTGCCCTCCACGCCGGACATGCTGCGCTCGATCCCGCGCTATCTGAGCCGCGCCTACCACCCCTCGCAGGAGGGCGACACCGCGCAGGCGGTCGCGTACCTGGCCAACTCCCCCGGCGCCAACGGAGGTCGCTGAGCATGCCCCGACTGCGTACCGTGGTCCTGGTCGCCGGGGCGGCGCTGCTCGCCAAGCGCGCGATGCGCCGGCGCATCCAGGGGTCCCCGCTGTGGCCGATGCCCGCGCTCGACGAGCCGGTGTCCGGCCGCGGCCGCAACACCACCGTGCCACGCCGGGTCCTCGTCGCCGAGCGCACCGCGCCCGCCGAGGGCGTCGCCCAGCTCCGCCTGGAGGGTGCCGGACTGCCCGCCTGGCAGCCGGGCGCCCACATCGACCTCGTCCTGCCGTCCGGCCTGGTCCGCCAGTACTCGCTGTGCGGCGACCCGGCCGACTCCGGCGCGTACACCGTCGCCGCCCGCCTCATCGGGGCGGAGCAGGGCGGCCGGGGCGGCTCGGCGGAGGTGCACGAGCAGCTCCACGAGGGCGTCGAGATCGAGATCCGCGGCCCCCGCAACCGCTTCCCGCTGGTCGAGGCCGCCTCGTACGTGTTCGTGGCCGGCGGCATCGGCATCACGCCGGTCCTGCCGATGGTCCGCGCGGCCGCGGCGGCCGGGGCCGACTGGAGGCTGCTGTACTGCGGGCGCAGCCGGGCCACGATGCCCTACGTCGACGAGGTCGAGCGGCTGGGCGCGGACGGGGGCCACACGACGGTCGTCGCCGAGGACGAGTCCGGGCTGCCGGACTTGGGCTTCCTGCACGACGTGCTCCCGGACACCGAGGTGTACTGCTGCGGCCCGGACGGCCTCATGGACGCCGTGAGTGCGGCGCTGCCGGAGGGCCGGACCGCACGCCTGGAGCGCTTCTCGGCGGCCGCGACGGCCGGCGGCACCCCCTTCGAGGTCGAACTGCGCCGCTCCGGCCGTACGGTGAAGGTGGCCGCGGACCAGTCGGTGCTCGCCGCGGTCCGCGCGGAGGTCCCGGGCGTCTCGTACTCCTGCGAGCAGGGCTTCTGCGGCACCTGCCGACAGCGGGTGCTCGGGGGCGAGGTCGACCACCGGGACGAGCTGCTCACCGACGCCGAGCGGGACGAGTCGATGCTGATCTGCGTCTCGCGGTGCGCGGGCGAGCGGCTCGTACTGGACCTGTAGGCCGGAGGGCGGGCGTCGGCGTTACGGCAGGATCAGCCAGTCGGCGGCCAGCGCGGCGGCCAGACCGCCGGCGAGCAGCCAGGTGCCCAGGCGGGTACGGCCGTTGCGGGACAGCTCGATCACGACGCCGCAGAGGATCATTGCGAGGCCGTACACGCCGACGACGAGGACGGAGGTCCGGCTGGCCAGCCGGACCACGAGCACGACCGCCATGGCCACGAGCAGCACGGAGGCGGCGGCGACCCGAAGCCGCCGCGCCTGCTTGGGGGTCAGACCGCCGGACGCGTCGGACTCCGTCTCCTCCGCGTCCGTCTCCTCAGCGTCCGCCTCCTCGGCGTCCGTCTCCTCCGCGTCCGTCTCCTCGTCGGGGAGGTCGTCCGGGAGGTCGTCCGGAAGGTCGCCGGGGAGGTCGTCGGCGGTCGTGTCCTGGTCGGAAGCGCTCATGTGGTGGGAGCGTAACGGACGCCCGTTAGGCTGTTCGCATGACGACCGGGGTACGCCGCAGGATGGGCGTCGAGGAGCGCAGACAGCAACTCATCGGGGTGGCGCTGGAGCTGTTCAGCCACCGCTCCCCCGACGAGGTCTCCATCGACGAGATCGCAGCCGCCGCGGGGATCTCGCGGCCGCTGGTCTACCACTACTTCCCGGGCAAGCAGAGCCTGTACGAGGCGGCCCTGCGGCGGGCGGCCGACGAGTTGGCGGGACGCTTCCTTGAGCCCCCGCAGGGGCCGTTGGGGGCCCGGCTGCTGCGGGTGATGGGCCGGTTCTTCGACTTCGTCGACGAGCACGGCCCGGGTTTCGCGGCGCTGATGCGCGGCGGTCCGGCGGTGGGCTCCTCCACCACGAACGCGATGATCGACGAGGTGCGGCAGGCCGCGTACGAGCAGATCCTGGCCCACCTGGAGGTCCAGAGGCCGTCCGCCCGGCTGGAGATGGTGGTCCGCTCCTGGGTGTCGCTCGCCGAGTCCACCGCGCTGCTGTGGCTGGACGGACGCCGGATACCGCGCGGCGAGCTGGAGTTGCAGCTGGTGCACGACTTCGCGGCGCTGGCCGCGGTGAGCGCCGCGTACGACCCGGAGATGGCGGACGTCGTCGTCCGCATCCTCGCCGACGAGCCGGCCGACGGCCCCTTCGCCGACCTGGTCACCCGCCTCATGGAACTCGCCCCGCGCGTCCCGGCCCAGCGCCTGCGGTAGGGCTCGCACCTGGTCGGGGCAGCGCACGATTACGGTGATCGCCATGACGACACACGTGACCTTTCGGCAGGCGGACGACCGTGACCTGGACGTTCTGGTGAGCTTGTTCGACTCTGTGGCGCGCTGGATGGTGCGCAACGGGATCGAACAGTGGAAGCCCGGCGACAAGGGCGCGGAGCACTTTCGGGCGCGGCTGGCCGCGGGCGAGGTGTGGCTGGCGTCCCACGACGGCCGGACCGTCGGGGCGTACGAGCTGTGGTGGGAGGACGAGCAGGTCTGGGGCCCGCAGCCGCCGGTGGCGGGCTATGTGCACCGGCTGATGACCGACCGGGAGGCGGCCCCGGGGGGCGCGGGCCGACTGCTGCTCGCCCACGCGGAGCGGCGGATCGCGGCCGTCGGCCGGACGGCGGCCCGGCTGGACTGCGAGGCCCGCGATCCGCGGCTGCGGACGTACTACGAGGGCGCGGGGTACGGGGCCGTCGTGGAGGAGTTGGAGAAGACAGCGGCCGACGGGCGGCGGTACCACGTCACGCTCATGGAGAAGGCCCTGGCCTGAACGCGGCCGAGGCCGGCCGGGGGAGCCGGCCGGCCTCGGAGTGGGCGGGGTGGTGCGGATCAGCGGCGGAACCGCTGCGGATCAGGCGCTGATCAGCGGGCGGTGAAGACCGCCACCGTCCGCGCCGGGACCGTGAAGGCGCCCGAACCCTGCTCGTACGCGGCGGACTTCACCGTGGCGTCCGAGCCCGTCGCCTGGACCGGGTGGAGGGCATAGCCCTTGCCGGCCAGGGCGGCGACCGTCTGGGTCTGGCGGTCGGGCGTGGCGTTGAGCACCACGACCAGGTCGCCCAGGCGCATGGTGATCACGCCGGGGGTCTCGTCCGGCCCGGAGAGCGGGAAGGACAGGGCGTCCTGGACCCGCTCGGCGGTGGGCAGGGAGAACGCCGACTCGGTGGTGCGGATCCGCTGGAGGTCCCGGTACGCGGCCGAGGCCCCGTCGATCTGGGCACAGCCGACGGTCAGGGCCGGGTTCACCAGGAGCGGCTTCGCGTGGCCCCACTTGGACTTGTTGTCGGCGGCCGGGGGCAGCCCGCGGCCGAACCCGTTGCCCTCCCGGCAGTCCCAGTGGATCGCGTTGAACCAGTCCCCGCTGTCGTACGAGTTCCGGTCGAGCGACTTCGAGCGGAGCAGGTCCGAGCCCGCCTGGGAGAGCGCGGGGCCCTGCGAGAGCGTCGCGGTCGCCATGGCGAGGACCTGCATCCTGGCCCGGTCGGCCGGGGACGTGCCGGCCGGCAGTTTGAAGGCGAGCGCGTCGTACAGGGTCTCGTTGTCGTGCGCGTCGGCGTAGGCCAGTGCGTCGCCGGGCGCGGCGGCATAACCGGCCGGGGCGCCGTTGTAGTCGACCTGTGAGCCCTTGACCGTACGGCCGGAGGTGTCGGTGAACGTGTATCCGGCGAGGTTGCCGGACAGGCCGACCTTGATCAGGTCCTGGTAGTGGAGGAGCCGGGCCTTCTGCTGCTCCGGGCTGCCGTTGGCCGGCGAGGAGTTGGGGTCGGTGTACAGGCCGGAGGCGAAGCCCTGGACGCCCGGGTCCTCGTCGAACGGGCCGCCGCCGCGCACGGCGTCGCGGGCCCGGTCGGAGAAGGTCGCGACGCCGGTCCCGGCCATGTTCTTCTGGGTGGCCTGGACGAACCGGGCGTCGTCGGCGATCTCGCCGAAGTTCCAGCCCTCGCCGTAGAGGACGATCGCCTTCCCGTCGACGCCGTCCTTCTCGACGGTGAGGGCGTCGAGGGCCGCGCGGACGGCGAGGATGTTCTCCTTCGGGTGGTGGCCCATGAGGTCGAAGCGGAAGCCGTCGACCTTGTACTGCCTGGCCCAGGTGACCACCGAGTCCACGACGAGCTTGCCCATCATGGCGTTCTCGGGCGCGGTGTTGGCGCAGCAGGTGGAGGTGGCGACGGAGCCGTCGGCCTGCAGCCGCTGGTAGTAGCCGGGCACGATCTTGTCGAGGACGGACTTGTCCGCCTGGCCGGCGGCCACGCTGTGGTTGTAGACGACGTCCATGACCGTGCGCAGGCCCTGGCCGTTGAGCGCCTGGACCATCCGCCGGAACTCGACGGTGCGCTTCGTGCCCTCGGGGTCGGTGGCGTACGAGCCCTCCGGCACGGTGTAGTGCAGCGGGTCGTAGCCCCAGTTGTACGCGTCCTTCGCCGCGGCGGCGGCCACGCAGGCCTGTTGTTCCTCGGAGTCGGGGGCGTACACCTTCAGGTCGCAGGCCGGGGCGGTCTGGTCGGACTTCTTCTCCGGGATCGTGCCGATGTCGAAGGCCGGCAGCAGGTGCACGTACGAGGTGCCGGAGGCGGCCAGCGCCTTCAGGTGCCGCGAGCCCTTGCTGGCGGGGTCGGTGAAGGCGAGGTAGCCGCCCCGGTGGTCGGCCCGTGCCGTCGGGTCGGCGATCGAGAAGTCGCGGACGTGCAGCTCCTGGATCTGGGCGTCGCGCAGCGGCACGGCGGCCGGCTTCTTCAGCGTCTTCCAGCCCGCGGGCGCGAGCCGGGCGTCGGCGAGGTCGACGACCAGGCTGCGCGCGGAGTCGGTGGTGAGGGCGGTGGAGTACGGGTCGGTGACCTTGTTGGCGACCAGCTTCTGGACGCTGGGCGCCCAGACCTTCACGACGTACCGGTACGGCTTTCCGGTCCAGGTCGACGGGCCGGAGACCCTCCAGACGCCGCTCGCCTCGTCGCGGCGCATGGGCACGGTGCGGCCGTCGAGTTCGAGGGCGACGGACTGCGCGGTCGGGGCCCACAGGGACAGCGTGGGGCGGCCGCTGCGGAAGACCGGGCCCAGGGCGGCGGTGCTCGCCTTCGGCGCGTACAGGTCGTCGAGGACACCGGCGGTCTGCACGCCGGTCGCCGCGAGCAGGGCGCCGTTGGCGGCGCGCTGGGTGGCGATCAGCTGGCCGCGCAGCGAGGCGCGGACGCGGTCGGCGTCGCGCGGGTCGACGGTGAAGGCCGGGTACTCCTTGAGGTGCGGGAACCTGGCCTTCTGGGCGTCGGTGAGCGCGCCGGGGGCGAGCCGCAGCCAGCGGCCCTCGTCGCTGAGGGCCCCGTCGGTGACGGTGATCCCACCGTCGGCCGCGTACACGAGCTGCTGGCTGGTGGCGTCGGTCGCCTTGACCTTCCACACGACCGTGTTCCGGTCGATCCACTGCGCCTCGGCCTTGCCGAGGTCGAGGCTCGGGGTCCCGCCGGTCTGCGGGAGCAGGTACGCGGGCTTCCCGGCGAGCAGCCAGACCTCCTGGCCGTACGTGGCGAGGTCGAGGGACTGGTCGGTGGGCAGGTCCTTCTGGTCGCCCTTGTGCAGGATGTACGAGAGGGAGGTCGCGCCCTGGGCGAGCGGCACCTCGTAGACGGCTCCGTACGCGTCGACGCGCACGGGCATCAGCGGCTTGGACCAGTCGGTGGGCTGGGCAGCGCCGGTCCAGGTGTGCAGGCCCCAGCCGTCGTAGTCGCCGTCGGGGCGGTTGTAGTGGATGACCGCCTTCGTCTTGTCCTGCGGCGGGTACGCGCTGTCGGGCGCGGTGTCGGCCTGGCCTGCGGCGCCCTGCGTGATCCAGACCTGGCCGGTGCGGCCGAGGCTGATGCTTCGCTGCGGGCCGTCCGCCGTGCCGTCCTTCTCGACGGTGTACGCGACGCTCGACGCGCCCTCGGGCAGCGGGACCCAGGCGAACGCGCCGTAGGCGTCCCGCCCGGTGAACGCGGCCTCCTTGCCGTCGGCCTTCAGCTTCCACCCGTCGTAGTCGCCGCCGGGCCGCTGGTAGTGCACGACCGCGTACGGGCGCTGAACGGCCACCGGCTTCTCGGCGGGCGGCACGGGCGGGGCCGTCGTCGCGGCGAGCGCGCTCGCGGTGCGGCCGGCGCTGTCGACGACGACCGCCTTGTAGCGCACGGGAGTTCCGGCGGCGGCGGTGATGTGGTGAGTGACCCGGTAGGGGGCGTGGTCGGCGGTCCCGAGCACCTTCCAGGGCCCGTTGCCGCTCTGGCCGGCGAAGACGACGCGGTTGAGCCCGCCGCCGTCGACGTCGGCGGAGACCTGTCCGTCGGGGGACGCGGTGAGGGTGAGGGAGGGCGCGGAGGCGGGCGCGGGGAGCGGCCGGTCGGCCTTGAGCACGAGGGAGGAGAGGGCCGGGACGGTGACGGTGATCTTCCCGTCGACGGCGTGGACGGTGCCGCGGCCCCCGTGGAGGACGCTGAGGTCCGCGGAGTCGACGGGGAAGGTCACCGTCTTCGCCGTGGCGGCGCTGTTGGCGGCCACGACGTACTCGGTGCGGGTCTTCGCGTCGGTGCGGGAGAAGGCGTACACGGAGCCCTCGGCGTGCCGCTCCTGCTGGACGCCGTCGCGCAGCGCGGGGTGCGCCTTGGTGAGGCGGGAGAGCTCGGCGATCGACCGGTAGATCGGGTGCGTGGGGTCGTACGCGTCGGCCGCGTGGGTGCGCTCGGTGCCGATCTGGTCGTCGTCGAGGTAGTCCGCGGTCTTCGAGGCGAAGAGGGTCTGGCGGGCGTCCTTGTCGCCGCCGGGCCCGGTGAAGCCCTGCTCGTCGCCGTAGTAGACGACGGGGTTGCCGCGGGAGAGGAACATCAGCTCGTTGGCGAGCCGGGCTCGGTCGAGGAGTTCGGCGTCGGGGGCCTTCGGGTTGTCCTGCTCGAGGAACGCGCCGATGCGGCCCATGTCGTGGTTGCCGAGGAAGGTGACCTGCTCGTACGCGTTGGCCTTGTCGGTGGTGTACCGGTGGTCCTCGGCGAACACCTTCGCGAGCCGGTCGGCGCCGGCGCCCTGGGAGGCGAAGGCGCGGGCGGCGTCCTGGAAGGGGAAGTCGAGCGTGGCGTCGAGCCGACCGCGCGTGACGTACGGGGCGGTGACGGCGGGGTCGGCGGAGTAGACCTCGCCGAACATGAAGAAGTCCGCGCGGCCCTGCTGTTTCGCGTAGGCGTCGAGGGCGGTGGCCCACTGGGTCCAGAAGTCGAGGTCGACGTGCTTGACGGTATCGATGCGGAACCCGTCGATGTCGAAGTCGCGGACCCAGGTCTGGTAGATCCGCTTCATGCCCTCGACGACCTCGGGCCGCTCGGTCCACAGGTCGTCGAGCCCGACGAAGTCGCCGTACTCGGCGGACTCGCCGGCCCAGGTGGAGTCGCCGCGGTTGTGGTACATCGCGGGGTCGTTGAGCCAGGAGGGGACTTTGGCACCGGGCTGGGCGACGGGCGTGTAGGGAAATGAGTCCCGGTCGACCTTCGCCGGGATCCCGGCGCGATCGTCGAACGGCCGCCCGGTGGAGTCGATATAGGGATAAGCGCCCTTGGGGCGGTAACCGTACTTCTTCTCGGCGTAGTCGACGGTGTCGGCGGTGTGGTTGGTGATGACGTCGAAGAAGACCTTCATGCCCTTGGCGTGGGCGGCGGCGATCAGCGTCTTGAGGTCGTCGTTGGTGCCGAAGTGGGGGTCGACCTGGGTGAAGTCGGTGATCCAGTACCCGTGGTACCCGGCGGAGGCGTCCTTGCCGGCGCCTTGGACGGGCCGGTTCTTGAAGATCGGGGCCATCCAGATGGCGGTGGTCCCGAGCCCCTTGATGTAGTCCAGCCGCTGGGTGAGCCCCTTGAGGTCGCCGCCTTGGTAGAACCCCTTGTCGGCAGGGTCGAACCCGGTCTGGGTCCGGCTCCCGGTGAGCCCGCCGCGGTCGTTGCCCAAGTCGCCGTTGGCGAACCGGTCGGGCAGCACGAAGTAGAACTGCTCCCGGGTGAGATCGTGCCGCGCGGGCTGCGCGGCGAGCGCCCGGTCGGAGGGCGGCGGGGGCGTTTGCGCGGCGGCGACGGGCAGGGCGGGTATCAGCCCGGCGACGAGGGTCGCGGCGATGACGGTGACGGCGCGGTGCGGCCGTCTGTTGCGACGCAATGGTGCTCCTCAGAGAGTTGGATTCCCCCACCCCACCCCTCCCCGAAACCCTGCCGGGGGCTGGTGGGGCAGTGGCGGTAGGGGGTGGGACGGCGCGGAACGCCCACCCCCCGTTGTGCGCATTCGTTGCTCCCCCGGGGACTTCGTCCGGGGGGACCCCAGGGCGGAACGGGCGGGCACAACGGAACGGCACCCTTGCGGGCGCGTCCGCCCCATGAGCCCGGCGCCCACGAGGGCGGCGCCCGTTCAGGCCCGGTGGGCCGGCGCGCCCCGCCCCGTCACGTGCGGAACGTGTCCGTCAGGACGACCTGGCCCGAGGCGGGAACGGTCGCCACGCGGTTGGCACCCGACTCCCATGTCACGTTTCCGGCCCCGTCCTTGCGGAGGTACTTGTACTCGAAGGCCGTGCCCGCGGGCAGGGAGAGGGTCAGCTTCCAGACGGGGTACGCGGACGGGTCGAGCGTGAGGGCGGCGGCCGGGGACCACGCGCCGAGCTCGGGGCGGTTGCCGGTGACGTAGATGTTCTGGCCCATCGCCGTCGTGGCGGTCACCTGGAACGACGCGCTCGCGCCGACCGTCGCCCCGCAGCTCCGCGCGTTCGCGTGCAGCGCCACCGCCGTGTTCGCGCCCAGCGTCGCCGTGAACCGGCCCGAGCCGTCCACGGTGACCGGCGTGTTCGACTGCACGTCGCAGTACGTCCCGCCGGGCAGCGACGTCTGGAACGTCCTGGTCAGCGAGCCGGCCTCGTGGTTGATCGCCACGTACGCCTTCGCGCCCCGGCCGAACGCGATCGCGTTGCCGCCGTTGTCCCACCAGTCCGTCACCGCCTGGCCGCGCGCCGCGTTCCGGAAGCCCACCATCGACGCGATCTCGCGCCACGCGTGCTGGCACTTCCAGCCGTCGGCGTAGCAGGCGTTCACCTGGCCGCCGTTCGGCGCGCCGGCGTCCTTGTCGGTCCACTCGTAGCCGGAGTGGACGTCCGGGGAGCCGTACGGCCACGCCAGCATGAAGACCGACGCCAGCGTGTACGTCGCGCCCGACTTGTAGTTGAGCGTGTCCCCGCCCCGCTCCGTGTCGTGGTTGTCGACGAAGACGCCGGACTGCCCGGACGGCATGTACCCCCAGCTCTCGCCGAAGGTCTTCAGATACGCGAGCTTCTCCGAGCCGAAGATCCGCTTGAGGTCCCGCGCGTAGCGGAACTCCTGCACGTCCCCGTTCCCGAGGTACTCGCTCGGCGCGACGGCCTCGCCCGCGCCGAATATCGCCTCCTGCTTCCAGTACACCGACGGATTCGTCAGCCGCGACTTGATGTTCGCGAGATCCGCCGCCGGCATGTGCTTGGCCGCGTCGATGCGGAAGCCGTCGACGCCGAGCGTCAGCAGGTCGTTCAGGTACCCGGCGATCCGGCCGCGCACCCAGTCCTCGCCGGTGTCCAGGTCGGGCAGCCCGACGAGTTCGCAGTTCTGGACGTCGGCCCGGTTCTGGTAGTTCGAGATCGTGGCGCGGCAGTCGTCCATGTCCGCGCCGGAGTAGAGCCCGGGGTAGTCGTACTTCGAGAACGAGGTCCCGCCCGTTCCCGTGCCCGACGCGTTCGCCATGTGGTTGATCACGGAGTCCGCGACGACCTTCACGCCCGCCGCGTGGCAGGTGTCGACCATGCTCTTGAAGGCGGTCCGGTCGCCGAGCGGGCCGGCGATCTTGTAGCTGACGGGCTGGTACGCGGTCCACCACGCCGAGCCCTGGATGCGCTCCTGCGGCGGGGAGACCTGGACGTACCCGTACCCCGCCGGTCCCAACTGATCGGTGCACGCCTTCGCCACCGAGGCGAACTTCCACTCGAACATCACCGCGGTGACGTCCTTCTCGCCGGGCGGGGTGGCCTGCGCGAGGGTGGGGGGCGCCGTGACGGCCACAGCGGCTCCCGCCACGAGGGCGAGTGCAGCGGCCACGGTCCTTCTGGCCATTGTTCCTCCTGACGACGTCGATGTCGCAAGAAGTTGCCGAAACTGACAGCAACTGTTTTCAGCCGTGACCGTAGGGGTGCCTTGACGGCTGGTCAACCCTTCAAACGTCTCAATGCGGAGAGTGCCGCAGGGAGTTGCACAAGGAGTTGCGCGAGCAGTTACACAGCCGCCTGCGGCGGCTGCGCCGTCGAGCCGCGCACCACCAGCTCCGGCTGGAACACGAACTCCGTGCGCTGCACGGGATTCCCCTCGATCTCCTCGATCAGCGTGCCCACCGCCGCCGTCGCCATGGCCTGCACCGGCTGACGCACGGTGGTCAGCGGCGGGTCGGTGAACGCGATCAGCGGCGAGTCGTCGAAGCCGACCACCGAGACGTCCCGCGGCACGTCGAGCCCGCGCGCCCGCACCGCGCGGATCGCGCCGAGCGCCATCAGGTCGGAGCCGCAGACGATGCCGGTGCAGCCCTGGTCGAGCAGCAGGTCGGCGGCCGCGTGGCCGCCCTCGACGCCGAACAGGGTGGGCCGGACGTACGTCTCCGCCGCCGCCCGCTCCATGCCGAGCAGGCCGTGGAGCGCGGCCGTGAAGCCCTCCGCCTTGCGCCGGGACGGCGTGTACCGGGTCGGCCCGATGGCCAGTCCGATCCGCTCGTGGCCCAGCTCCACCAGGTGCTGCACGGCCATCCGCGCCGCCGAACGGTCGTCCGGCGACACGAAGTTGGCGTCGATGCGCTCGTTGAAGCCGTTGATGAGGACGAACGGCACGCCCCGGGCGGCCAGTTCGACGTACCGAGCGGGGTCCGCGGTGGCGTCCGCGTGCAGCCCGGACAGGAAGACGATGCCGGAGACCCCACGCTCCACCAGCTGCTCGACCAGTTCGTCCTCGGTCGCACCGCCGGGCATCTGGGTGCACAGCACCGGGGTGTAGCCGTGCCCGGCCAGGACCTGCTCGACGACCTGCGCGAACGCCGGGAAGATCGGGTTGGTCAGCTCGGGCACGACCAGGCCGACCAGGCCGGCGCTGCGCCGTCTGAGCCGGACCGGTCGCTCGTAGCCCAGCACGTCGAGCGCGGCGAGCACCTTGTGGCGGGTCGCGTCGGCGACGCCCGCCTTGCCGTTGAGGACCCGGCTGACCGTGGCCTCGCTGACGCCGGACTGGGCCGCCAGGTCCGCGAGCCGCGGGGTGCCGTGTCCGGCGCCCCGCGGCAGGGGGATCGTCACACCGCCCACCAGACGGTGGTGTCGGCGGGCAGCTCCACCGTCCCCTCCACGGCGGAGCCGCCCACCTCCTCGCTGGAGAGGAGGAACCGGCCGGGCAGCGGGACGGAGATGGCCCGGCCGGTGGTGTTGGCGGTGCAGACGAAGCCGTCGCGGCGGAAGGAGAGCACACCCTCGGGCGCCTCCAGCCACTGGACGTCCTCGCCCGCACCGAGTCCGGGCCGCTCGCGGCGCACGGCGAGCGCGCTGCGGTACAGCTCCAGGGTGGAGCCGGGGTCGCCGGCCTGCGCCTCGACGCTCAGCGCGCCCCAGGAGTCGGGCTGCGGCAGCCAGGAGCCGCCGGCGCCGAAGCCGTACGAGGATCCCTCGACGGTCCACGGGATCGGCACCCGGCAGCCGTCGCGGAAGCCGTCCTGGCCGGTGGCCCGGAAGAACGACGGGTCCTGGCGGACCTCGTCGGGCAGGTCGGTGACGTCCGGCAGGCCGAGCTCCTCGCCCTGGTAGACGTACGCGGAGCCGGGCAGCGCCAGCATCAGCAGGGTGGCGGCACGGGCGCGGCGCAGCCCAAGTGCGCGGTCGCCGGGCTCGCGCAGCTGGGTGCCGAGGCCGGGCGGGTTGGCGAACCGGGTGGCGTGCCGGGTGACGTCGTGGTTGGACAGCACCCAGGTGGTGGGCGCGCCGACCGGGCGCATCGCGGAGAGCGAGGCGTCTATGACGGTGCGCAGCTCGGCGGCGTCCCAGTGGGTGCCCAGGTACTGGAAGTTGAACGCCTGGTGCATCTCGTCGGGGCGCACGTAGTTGGCGGTGCGCTCGACGGTCGGGGTCCAGGCCTCGGCGACGAGGACGCGCTCTCCGTCGAATTCGCTCAGGACCTGCCGCCAGGAGCGGTAGATCTCGTGGACGCCGTCCTGGTCGAAGAAGGGCATGACGTCGTTGCCGAGGAGCTTGAGCTGGTCGTGGCCGCCGATGTCGGGCAGGCCGTCGGCCTTGATCAGGCCGTGGGCGACGTCGACGCGGAAGCCGTCCACGCCCATGTCGAGCCAGAAGCGCAGGATGGAGCGGAACTCGTCGCGGACGGCGGGGTGTTCCCAGTTGAAGTCGGGCTGCTCGGGGGCGAACAGGTGGAGGTACCACTCCCCGTCGGCCACCCGGGTCCAGGCCGGGCCGCCGAAGATGGACTCCCAGTCGTTGGGCGGCAGTTCGCCGTTCTCGCCCTTCCCCGGGCGGAAGTGGTAACGCTCGCGCAGCGGGGAGCCGGGACCCTCGCGCAGCGCGCGCTGAAACCACTCGTGCCGGTCGGAGGAGTGGTTGGGCACCAGGTCGACGATGATCCGCAGGCCCAGCTCGTGCGCCTCGCGGATCAGCGCGTCGGCGTCGAGCAGGCTGCCGAACATGGGGTCGATGGCCCGGTAGTCGGCGACGTCGTAGCCGGCGTCGGCCTGCGGGGAGGCGTAGAAGGGGCTGAGCCAGACGGCGTCGACGCCGAGCTCCTTGAGGTACGGCAGCCGGCTGCGGATGCCCTCCAGGTCGCCCATCCCGTCGCCGTTTCCGTCGGCGAAGCTGCGCGGATAGACCTGGTAGATCACCGCGTCGCGCCACCAGTCCGTCTGCGTGCCGGTGGTCGGGGCGGCTGCGGGGGCGGCGAGGTGCTGGGTCATGTCTTCCCTGGGTGGTAAGGGGTGGCGCTGCGCCGGCCCGGCGTCAGGGCCGGGCCGGCGTGCGCGGACCGGAGTGCGTACGGAGTGGGTCGGGGGCGGCAGGGCGGGCGAGACACCCCCTACGACTTGGTGGCGCCGGCCGTCAGCCCGGAGACCAGGTGGCGCTGGACGAGGCCGAAGACGATCGCGGCCGGGGCGGCGATGAGGACGGCCGCGGCGGTGAGCGAGCCCCAGTCGGCGGTGTACTGGTTGACGAAGGTCTGCAGGCCGCCGGCGAGCGTGAGGTTCTCCTCGCCGGTCATGAACGCGGACGCGTAGGCGACCTCGGCCCAGCCGGTGATGAAGGTGTAGAACGCGGTGACGGCCAGGCCGGGCTTGGCGAGCGGCATGATCAGCCGCCAGAAGGTGCCGAACGGGCTGAGTCCGTCGACCCGGCCCGCCTCGTCGATCTCGACCGGGATGCCGTCGAAGTACCCCTTCATCATCCAGGCGCAGAAGGGCACGGCGACGGTGAGGTAGGTGACGACCAGGCCGACCGGCTGATTGAGCAGACCGAGGCTCGCCAGCAGGTTGTACAGCGGCACGATGAGCACCGCGACCGGGAACATCTGGGTGATGAGCAGCAGCCACATCAGCGGGCGCAGCCCCGGGAAGCGGAAGCGGCTGACCGCGTAGCCGGTGGTGGCGGAGATGAACACGCCGATGACGGTGGTCAGTCCGACGACGATCATCGAGTTGCCCAGCCAGGACAGGAACGCGGTGTCGCCGACGACATGGCTGTAGTTGCCGAGGGTGAAGTTCTTCACCAGGGAGGAGTCGAAGGCGTCGGTCTTCGGCTTGAACGAGGTGATCACCAGCCACAGCGGCGGGAAGACCGCGACGACCGTGGCGACGATCAGGGTGAGGTGCAGGCCGAGGGAGGCCAGCGGCGAGCGCTCGCCGCGCGCCCGGACCTTGCGCGGTGCGGTGATGGTCTTGTCGGTCACCACTGGTCTCCCTGCTTCTTGAGCGCGCGGCGGTAGACGACCGCGAACAGCGACAGGAGGAGCAGGATCACCACGCCCCAGGCAGCCGAGGCCGCGAAGTCGCGCGGGCTGTTGACGAACGAGAGCCGGTACGCGTACGTCACCAGGATCTCGGTGGAGTCGCCCGGTCCGCCCCGCGTGAGCAGGAAGATCACCGGGAACATGTTGAAGGTCCAGATGGCGCTGAGCAGGATCACCGTCGAGGCGACCGGGCGCAGTCCGGGCATCGTGATGTGCCGGAAGCGCTGCCAGGCGCTCGCGCCGTCCATCTCGGCGGCCTCGTACAGCTCGCCGGGGATGGACTGCAGGCCGCCGAGGACGGCGACGAGCATGAAGGGCACGCCGAGCCAGACGTTCACCGCGATGACGGAGACCTTGGCCCAGGTGGGGTCGTTCAGCCAGGAGATCGCCTCGATGCCGCCGCCTTCGAGCAGCTTGTTGAAGAGGCCGTTGCGCTCGTTGAAGAGCAGCTTCCAGGTGAAGACGGAGACGAAGGCCGGGACGGCCCAGGGCAGGATCAGGGCCATGCGGTAGAAGCCGCGTCCCTTGATCTTGCGGTTGAGCATGTTGGCCAGGACGAGTCCGAGGCCGAAGGAGAGGGCGACGCAGACCACGGTCCACACCAGCGTCCAGCCGAGCCGGTCCCAGAAGACGGTGTCGGTGAGGATCGCCTTGTAGTTGTCGAGACCGACGAACTCGTAGGTGGCCGGGATGTGGTTGACGCCGATCGTGCGCTCGACGTTCGCCTCGGTGGCGTCGGTCAGCGACAGGTAGACGCCGCGCACCAGCGGGTAGCCGATGATCACGCCGATCACGATCACCACCGGGGCGATCATGCTCCAGGCGTACCAGTGGGTGGTCAGCGCACGGCGCAGCCTGCCCGGGTGCTCGTCAGTGCGGCGGCCGCGGCCGCGGGCGCTGTGCGCGCCCGCGGCCTTCGGCGCCGACTGGCTGGTGTCGACAGCCATGGGTCGGTCAGCCCTTCTCACTCTTTACTTGTAGTCCTTGAGGAGCTTGCGGTAGGCCTCGCCGGTGTCGGCGGCCGCCTTCTCCGGCGTGGCCTTGCCGATCAGGACGTTGGCCATCTGGAGCTTGATCGGCTCGAAGAGGGAGTTGCCCTGCGGGATCCACGGGCGCTCGACGGCCTTGTCGACGGCCGGCTTGAAGAACTGGACCATCTCGTTGCTCTCGACGGTCGGCTGCGCGTAGACCGAGATGCGGGTCGGCAGCAGGCTCAGCTTCTCGGTGGTCTGCTGCTGGACCTTGGCCGAGCTCATGTACTTGGCGAACTCGTAGGAGGCGTTCAGGTTCTTGGAGCCGGCGTAGACGGAGAGGTTCCAGCCGCCCTGCGGCGCGCCCTGCGCGGCGCTGCCGGCCGGGACCGGGGCGATGCCGAGGTTCTTCGGGTCCTTGAACTCGGCGCCGGCGCGGGAGTCCTCGATGGCCCACGGGCCGTTGAGCATCATCGCGACCTTGCCGGTCTTGAAGGCGTTCTGCATGTTGTTCCAGCCGTCGGAGGCGTCGGTGATCGCCGCCTTCGAGTCGACCAGGTCCTTGATGGTCTTGAACGCGCTGACGCCGGAGGCGTCGTCGATGGTGATCTTCTTCCCCTCGGCGTCGACCATGTCGCCGCCCTCGCCGTACAGGAAGGAGAGGAACCAGTACGGGTCGTCGCCGCGCAGGTAGAGACCGGTCTTGCCGGGCGACTTCTCGCTGATCTTCTTCGAGACGGCCTTCAGCTCCTCGATCGACTTCGGCACCTCGACGCCGGCGTCCTTGAGCATCTTCTTGTTGTAGAAGAGCGCCATGGTGTCGATGACCTGCGGGACGGCGTAGGTCTTGTCGTCGAACTTGGTGGACGCGGCGGCCTGCGGCAGCCAGTCGTTCTGCTTCTCGATGGCGGGCGTGCCGTCGAGCGGGGCAAGGTAGCCAAGGCTCGCGAAGTCGGCGACCCAGGCGACCTCGGTGCGCATGACGTCGGGGGCGCCGGAGTTGCCGCCGGCCGCGTTCTTGAACTTGGCGTTGGCCTCACCGAAGGGAACGTTGACGTACTTGACCTTCACCTTGGGGTGGAGCTTGGTGAAGCCCTCGGCGAGCGCCTGGTACGTGCCCTTCTCGGCCTCGTTCGAGGTGTCCCAGTAGGTGACGGTGCCGGAGAGCTCGCCCGAGCTCTTGCTGCCGCCGTCCTGGCCGTCGTCGCTTCCGCACGCCGCAACGGTCAGACCCAGGGCCGCGACCAGCGCGGTGGCCGCTATGCCACGCCGCATGTGAACTCCTTCAACAGATCCCGGGGGGAAGAGGGGCGAAGACCTCACCTCTGCGACCGCTCCCTCGCGGCGCGCCGGGTTGCCAGGAACGTAACAGGGATGAAAACGAGCCGAAAGAGCTTGCGAGAACTTTCTGCAAGGCCAGCGGATCGTTACATCCGCGTGTCCGTACAGTTGCCGATGGGTCGCTTGACACGCTCATGGACTGCGCCGTTGCGCCCTTGCAGCGGCCGTACGGGGTCTGCAAGGGTTTGCAGACCAGCTTGCAGGAACCGAGAGGGACACCGCACATGGCTCAGGAGCTCACCTCCCCGTCGACGGCACCGCTTGCAAGCCCTTGCGACGAACCGTCCGGCCCGGCCCCCGACTGGTGGCGGGACGCCGTGATCTACCAGGTGTACGTCCGCTCCTTCGCGGACGGCGACGGGGACGGCGTCGGGGATCTGCGCGGGGCCCGGGAGCGGCTGCCGCACCTGGCCCGCCTCGGCGTCGACGCGGTCTGGCTGACCCCGTTCTACGCCTCCCCGCAGGCCGACGGCGGCTACGACGTCGCCGACTACCGGGCCGTCGACCCCGTCTTCGGCGATCTGCGGGACGCGGACGACCTGGTCCGGGCCGCCCACGACCTGGGCCTGAGGGTGATCGTCGACATCGTCCCGAACCACACCTCCGAGCGGCACCCCTGGTTCGAGGCGGCCCGGGCCGGCGCGGGCCCCGAGCGGGACCGGTACGTCTTCCGGCCCGGCCGCGGCCCCGACGGCGCGCAGCCGCCGAACGACTGGGAGTCCGTCTTCGGCGGCCCGGCCTGGACCCGGGTCGCCGACGGCGCCTGGTACCTGCACCTGTTCGCGCCCGAGCAGCCCGACCTGAACTGGCACAACGCCGAGGTCCGGGCGGAGTTCGACTCGGTGCTGCGGTTCTGGCTGGATCTGGGCGTGGACGGGTTCCGGATCGACGTGGCCCACGGGATGGTCAAGGCCGAGGGCCTGCCCGACATCGGCCACGGCAAGCAGGCCAGCCTCATCGGCGCCCAGCGGCTGCCGTTCTTCGACCAGGACGGGGTGCACGAGATCCACCGCGGCTGGCGGCGGCTCCTCGAGTCGTACGGCCCCGAGCGCATCGGCGTCGCCGAGGCCTGGGCCCCGACGCCCGAGCGGCTCGCCCTGTACGTGCGCCCCGACGAGCTGCACCAGGCCTTCAACTTCCAGTTCCTGAACTGCCCCTGGGACGCGAAGGCGCTGCGCCGGGTCATCGACGACTCGCTGCGCGCCACCGCCGCGGTCGGCGCGCCGACGACCTGGGTGCTCTCCAACCACGACGTCGTCCGGCACCGGACCCGGTACGGCAGCCTGGCGCGGGCGCGGGCGGCGGCGCTGCTGATGCTGGCGCTTCCCGGCTCGGCGTACGTCTACCAGGGCGAGGAACTGGGGCTGCCCGAAGTGACGGACCTGCCGGACGAGCTCCGCCAGGACCCGGCGTTCTGGCGCGGCGAGGGGCAGGACGGGCTGCGCGACGGCTGCCGGGTGCCACTGCCGTGGACGTCCGCCGGCCCCTCGTACGGCTTCGGCCCCGGCGGCTCCTGGCTCCCGCAGCCCGCGCGGTGGGCTGACCTGAGCGTCGAGGCGCAGAGCGGCGACCCGGGCTCGACGCTAGAGCTCTACCGGCGCGCCCTGGAACTGCGCCGCGCGCACCCGGCGCTCGGGGCGGGCGAGGAGGCGGAGTGGCTGCCCGCGCCGGAGGGCGTGCTCGCCTTCCGGCGGCGCTCGCCGGAGGGCGATGTCGCGGTCGTCCTCAACACCGGTTCCGCAGCAGCCGAGGTGGCGTTGTCGCGGCGGCGCACGGTGCTGCTCAGCAGCGCCGAGAACGTGACCGAGGACGTCGCCTCCGATGCCCGGGTCGTCCGGGTCGCCGCCGATTCCTGTGTGTGGTGGGCAATCTGACGTGCGACCGGTACAGTCCAATCCCATGACCGCGCGGCTTGCCGACATCGCAGCCCAGGCGGGGGTCAGTGAAGCCACAGTCAGCCGCGTGCTCAACGGCAAGCCCGGTGTGGCCGCGGCCACCCGTGAGTCCGTGCTTGCCGCGCTCGACGTCCTCGGCTACGAGCGTCCGGTCCGGCTCCGCCGGCGCAGCGCAGGACTGGTCGGACTGATAACCCCCGAACTGGACAACCCGATCTTCCCGGCGCTCGCGCAGGTCATCGGGCAGGCCCTGACCCGGCAGGGCTACACCCCCGTCCTCGCGACGCAGACCCCCGGCGGGTCCACCGAGGACGAGCTCACCGACATGCTGGTGGAGCGCGGGGTCTCCGGGATCATCTTCGTCTCCGGGCTGCACGCCGACACCACGGCGGACACCTCCCGCTACGACCAGCTGCGCGGCAAGGGCGTCCCGTACGTCCTCATCAACGGTTTCTCCCCCAAGGTGCAGGCCCCCTTCGTCTCGCCGGACGACCGGGCCGCGATGCAGCTGGCCGTCACGCATCTCGCCTCGCTCGGGCACACCCGGATCGGGCTCGCGGTCGGGCCGAAGCGGTTCGTGCCGGTGCTGCGCAAGATCGAGGGCTTCCAGCGCGGCATGAAGGAGCGGCTCGGCCTCGCCCCGGAGGAGTCCGAGGAGCTGATCCAGCACTCCCTCTACACGCTGGAGGGCGGTCAGGCCGCGGCGGCCGCGCTGATCGAGCGAGGCTGCACGGCGATCGTCTGCGCCAGCGACATGATGGCGCTCGGCGCGATCCGGGCCGCCCGCCAGCAGGGCCTGCGGGTCCCCCGGGACGTGTCGGTGGTCGGCTTCGACGACTCCCCTCTCATAGCGTTCACCGACCCGCCGCTGACGACCATCCGCCAGCCGGTGCAGGCGATGGGCCAGGCGGCGGTACGGGCGCTCCTGGAGGAGGTCGGCGGCACCCCGGCCCCGCACAGCGAATTCGTCTTCATGCCGGAACTCGTCGTCCGCGGTTCGACGGCCTCCGCCCCCTCGCCCCGACAGGGAAACCCCTGATAGAACCGTGGCTCCGGCTCGCTCCTGAGACGGACCGCGTGCGCCGGGAACCCGTCGGAGGGATGATCGGTCGTAGGGCGTGAATCTGGCAGACTCTCCTCCTATGGGTGAAACGACCGTGAAGCGTTTGGAAGGCCGTAGACCGGCCACCCCAGCACCCCCGTCACCACCCATCACGACCGGTGCCGGTATGCGGGCACGCCTGCGTACGCCCCGGCGGCCCCGGATCTGGTTCGAGATCCTGCTGATCGCGGTCAGCTACTGGACGTACTCGCTGATCCGCAACGCCGTGCCGGAGCAGAAGGCCCAGGCGCTGAAGAACGCCGACTGGATCTGGCAGGTCGAGAAGTCGCTGGGGCTGGCCTTCGAGGAGGCGGTCAACCACGCCGTGAACTCGGTGACCTGGCTGATCGTGGCGATGAACTACTACTACGCCACCTTGCACTTCGTGATCACCATCGGTGTGCTGGTGTGGCTCTACCGTCGGCAGCCGGGCCGTTACGCGGCGTCCCGCACGGTCCTGTTCGCCACCACCGGTGTGGCGCTGGTCGGTTACTACCTGTATCCGCTCGCGCCGCCCCGGTTGATGAACGGGCAGAGCTTCGTCGACACCGTGCTGGTGCACCAGACCTGGGGCTCGATGGCCTCCGGCAACCTCAAGCACATGTCGAACCAGTACGCGGCGATGCCGTCGATGCACATCGGCTGGTCGCTCTGGTGCGGACTGATGATCTTCTTCCTGGCCCGCGCGCCCTGGGCGAAGATCCTGGGCATGGTCTACCCGGCCGTCACCCTGGTGGTCATCGTGGCCACCGCCAACCACTTCTGGCTGGACGCGGTCGGCGGCATGATCTGCCTGGGCTTCGGCTTCGCCGTCTCGTACCTCTGGTACGGCGCACTGCCGCAGCGGCTGCCGAAGCAGGTGGAGAGCCGACGGGTGCAGGCGTCCGGCCCGCCTGCGCACTCGGAGGCGGAGACGGACCGGGACGCCGAGCCGGAGCGGGTCAGCTCCGGCAGATGAGGCTCCGGCACGTGGCGGGGCTCAGCCCCGGTGCGTGACGCGGCCGCCTGCCACCGTGAGCCGGATCGGGGCCTGCTCGGTCTCGTCGGCCGGGGCCTCGACCGGGTCGACGGCGAAGGCCGTCAGATCGGCCCGGTACCCAGGTGCGATCCTGCCCGCGACGGCCTCCTCCCCCGCCGCGAACGCGGCGTGCGTGGTGCAGCCCTCCAGGGCCATCAGGCCGGTGAGCCCGGGACGGGCGGAGGCCGCTCCCCGCGGACGCTGAGCGGTGGCGAGGACCTGCCGGGCGTCGTAGTGCGCGATCGGCCAGTCGGAGCCCAGCGCAAGCGTCGCCCCGGCGTCGCGCAGGTCGCGGAGCCGCCAGGCCCGGTCGGCCCGCTCGTCGCCCAGCCGCTTGGACCACTCGTCGGTGCGGTCCGCGCGGGTGTACGCGGTGTGCGGGGGCTGCATCGAGGCGGCGACGCCGAGCACGACGAACCGGCCGAGCTGGTCGTCGGGGACGGTCTCGATGTGTTCGATGCGGTGCCGCGGGCCGCCGGGGCCGAGCGCCTCCACGGTGTCGAGGACGTTGCGGACGGCCGCGTCGCCGATGGCGTGGGTGGCGGTGCCGATCCCGGCCCGGTGCAGGTGGCGCACGGCGGCCGCGTACCCGGCCGGGTCGGGCCAGAAGGCGTCGGCGCCCTGGCCGTGGCAGTCGGCGTGCTCCAGCCAGGCGGTGCCGCCCTCGACGGTGCCGTCCATGAAGAACTTCACGCCGGCGACCTGCCACAGCCGGCCGGACCGGCCCTGGAGCCGGACCAGCTCGTCCAGCTGCGCCGCGTCCGCGCCGGGCATGCACCAGGGCGCGAGGCGGAGCCGTACGGGCAGGTCGCCCTCCTCCTCGACGGCGGCGAGCAGCCCGGGCACGTCGTGGCCGCCGAGGTCCATCACATGGGCGGAGGCGAGCCCGGTGGCGGCCATGGAGGAGAGCAGCTCGACGAGGCGTGAGCGCCGCTCGGCGGCCGGCTGGACCGGCAGCACCGGGGTGAGCAGGTCCATGGCCGCGTGCTCGATCAGGTGGCCGGTGGGGATCCCGTCGGCGTCGCAGACGATCTCGGAGCGCTGGGCGAAGCTCCGCGGGCCGTCGACGCCGGCGGCCTTGAGGGCCGGGCCGGTGGCCAGGATCGAGTGTCCGTCGTAGAGCCGCAGTGAGGCCGGGACGCCGTCGAGGACATCCTCGATCAGGGCGCGGTGGACCGGGCGGCCGCCGAACACGTTGTGGTCGAGGCCGAAGCCGACGACCCAGCCCCCGCGGCGCTCGGCGGCGGCGAGCGCGGCCCGCAGCTCGTCGAGGTCGCGGACGGCCGACAGGTCGGTGCCGGAGAACATCTCCAGGCCCCAGACGGGGTGGCTGTGCGCGTCGGTCAGGCCGGGGGTGAGGGTGGCCCCGCCGAGGTCGACGGTCTCGGTGCCGGGCCCGGCCCAGGCACGGGCGTCGGCGTCGTCGCCGAGCGCGGTGATCACGCCGTCGCGGACGGCGAGGGCGGTGTGGCCGGTCAGCTCCGGGGTGCGGACGCGGGCGTTGACGAGGACGAGGTCTGCTGCGGACACGACGGCGCTTCTCCTTGGGGCGTGGATTCGGGGGTCGCGGGCTCGGCGGCGAAGCGTGCGTACACCTCCGGGCGGGTGCGGCGCAGTCGCCACGCGAGGCCGAGGCCGAGCACGAACACTGCGGGGACGACGGCGACGAGCACGGCGTTGACCAGCGGCGGCGCGGCCGTGAACAGGTCCAGGTGCGTGATCACCAGCCAGATCGCCCCGGAGAGCAGCACCGCCGCGACGGCGGGGGCGACGGTGGTGCGCAGCACGCCCTCCTGGTGCGTGATCCGCCGGAAGAAGAACGGCACGGCGAGCGCGGCGAGCAGCTGGAGGGCCAGCAGGCCGATCATGCCGGGGGTGTTCACCCACAGCAGCAGCTGCTGGTACGGGTCGGCCCCGGCCAGTGCGAAGGCGAGGACCACGACCGCGCCGAGGACGGTCTGGGCGAGGCCCGCGACGTACGGGGAGCGGTGCTTCGCGTGCACCTTGCCGAAGGCCCGGGGCAGCAGGCCCTCGCCGGCGAGGGCGAGGCCGTAGCGGTTGATCGCATTGTGGAAGGCGAGCAGGGACGCGAGGACGCTGGTGACGATGAGGACGTGCATCAGGTCGGCCGCCCAGCCGCCGACGTACTCGGTGATGGCGGTGAAGAACAGCCCGGCCGGGTCGTCGCCCGCGGCCGCGACGACCTTCGCGTCGCCGAACGCCTGGATCGCGACCCACACGACGAAGGCGTAGAAGAGCCCGAGGAAACCAACGGCGAGGTAGGTGGCGCGCGGGATGGTGAGGTCGGGGTTCTTCGCCTCGCGGCGGTAGATCACCGTGGACTCGAAGCCGGTGAACGCGGCGAACGCGAAGGCCAGGACGCCCGCGGTGCCGGGGACCAGCACATTGCCGGGGGCGAAGGAGGCGAGCGAGAGCCCGTCCGCGCCGCCCTTGAGCAGTACGCCGCCGGCGAGGAGGACGAGTATGCCGGTCTCGGCGACGAGCAGGACGCCGAGGACCTTGGCGCCGAAGTCGATCGAGCGGTAGCCGCCGTACCAGATCAGCAGCAGGCCGGCGAGGGAGACCGGCAGCCAGGGGACGTCGACGCCCCACAGGGAGTGGGCGGTGTCGGCGGTGGCGGTGCCGAGCAGTCCGTAGACGCCGATCTCCATGCCGTTGTAGCCGAGCATGGCGAGCAGGGCGGCGGCGATGCCGACCGGCTTGCCGAGGCCGCGGGTGATGTACGCGTAGAACGCGCCGGCGCTCTTCACATGGCGGCTCATGGCAGTGAAGCCGACGGCGAAGATCGCCAGGGTGATGCCGGCGAGCAGATAGCCGGTGGGGGCGCCGATGCCGCCGAGGACGATGGCGATCGGGGCGACGCCGGCCATGACGGTGAGCGGGGCGGCGGCGGAGACGACGAAGAACGAGACGTCGGCGGTGGTGAGCGTGCCGGTTCTCAGCCCCTCGGTGGTGTCGGCGGTGCGTGGGGACATGGGTGGGGAAGCCCTTTCCGAGGCAGGAAACCTAAAGGCTTTCGGTTTGGCGCAATGTAGCCTCGGCTCCGACGATCCGGGAAGACCCGAAACGGGGGAATCGACGATGGGCCGGCCGCGCAAGGCGCTGCTCGACCGCGAGCGCATCACCACCACGGCGCTGGAACTCGTGGACGCGCAGGGCGAGTTCAGCGTTCCGCAGATCGCGCGGAGGCTGGGCGTGCAGACGGCCTCGGTGTACCACCATGTGGACGGCCGGGACGGCATCGTCGAGCTGGTGCGCGAGCGGGTCTGCTCCGCCATCGACCCCTCGACCCTGGAACAGGCGCGCTGGGACGAGGCGATGACCGCCTGGGCCCGCTCCTACCGGGCCGCCTTCGCGGCCCACCCGCGGGCGATCCCGCTGCTCACCACGTCACCGGTCCGTGCGCCCGAGGTGCTGCTCCAGTACGAGCAGGCCGTCACGCTGCTCCTCGACGCGGGCTTCGCGCTGCCGGACGTCATGCCGGTGATCATCGGCCTGGAGAACCTGGTGCTCGGCTCGGCCCTGGACATGGCCGCCCCCGAGGCGATGTGGGAGCTCACCGACGAGGCGGCGACCCCGCAACTGGCCCGCGCACTGGGCGCGGTGGACACCCGCACGGACGCGGCCTTCGAACTGGCCCTGACGGGGTACGTGGCGCATCTGCGGACGCTGCTGGAGAGTCCTTAGTCGCTGCTACGCCCCGTAGAACAGCTCCTCCACCACCGCCCGCGCCCGCCGCGTGATCCGCCGGTAGTCGTCGACCATCTCGCCGACGTGCCCCGTCTCGTACCCCAGATAGCGGCCCACCGCGGCCAGCTCGCGGCCGTCCGAGGGGAAGGTGTCGCCGGGCCGGCCGCGCACCAGCATCACCGCGTTGCGCACCCGGGTGGCGAGAACCCACGCCTCGTCGAGGATCTGCGCCTCGTCGCCCGGGATCAGATCGGCCGCGTGCGCGGCCGCCAGGGCCTCGCGGGTCCGGGTGGTGCGCAGCCCGGGCAGCTCCCAGCCGCGCTGCAGCTGGAACAGCTGAACCGTCCACTCCACGTCCGAGAGCCCGCCCCGGCCCAGTTTGGCGTGCAGGGTCGGGTCCGCGCCGCGCGGCAGCCGCTCGCTCTCCATCCGGGCCTTGAGCCGGCGGATCTCGCGGACCGCGTCCTCGCCCAGGCCCTCCATCGGGTACCGCAGCGGGTCGATCAGCTCCACGAACCGCGCGCCCAGCTCCAGGTCGCCGGCCATCGGCTCGGCGCGCAGCAGCGCCTGCGCCTCCCAGACCAGCGACCAGCGCCGGTAGTACGCCTCGTACGAGCCGAGGGTGCGCACCATCGGGCCGCTCTTGCCCTCCGGGCGCAGATCGGCATCGATCAGCAACGGCGGGTCGGCAGTGGGCAGTTGGAGCAGTCGACGCATCTCCTCGACGACCCTGTTGGCGGCCCGGGCGGCCTCCTGCTCGTCGACGCCGGGCCGCGGCTCGTGCACGAACAGCAGGTCCGCGTCGGAGCCGTAGCCCAGTTCGTGCCCGCCGAAGCGGCCCATGCCGATGACCGCGAAGCGGGTGGGCAGCTCGTCGCCCCACTCGGCGCGCACGACGGCCCGCAGCGCGCCCGCGATCGTCGCCGCGTTCAGGTCGGTGACCGCGTTGCCGACCCGGTCGACCAGGGCGCCGGGGTCGGGCTCGCGGGGGTTGTCCTCGGTGCCGTACGAGCCGATGAGATCGGCCGCGGCGGTACGGAACAGCTCGCGGCGGCGCACCCCGCGGGCCGCAGCGACCGCCTGCTCGGCGTCGTCGGCCCGGCCGACCGCGGCCAGCACCTCCTGCTCCAGATGGTCCCGGCCGCGCGGCTTCAGGCCCTCCGGGTCGCCGAGGATCGCGACCGCCTCGGGGGCCCGCAGCAGCAGGTCGGGGGCGAGCCGGCCGGCCGACAGCACCCGCGCCAGGTTCTCCGCCGCCGCGCCCTCGTCGCGCAGCAGCCGCAGGTACCAGGGCGTGGTCGCGAGCGCCTCGGAGACACGGCGGTAGGCCAGCAGCCCGCGGTCCGGATCGGGGCTGCGGGCGAGCTCGTCGAGCAGCACGGGCAACAGCGCCTGCTGGATCGACGACGCCCGCGAGACGCCCGAGGTGAGCGCGCGGATGTGGTTGAGCGCCCCCTCCGGGGACGCCCAGCCCAGCGCGCCGAGCCGCTCCACGGCCGCCTTCTCCGAGAGCCGCGACGTCTCCGCGGGCAACCGCGACACCGCGGCGAGCAGCGGCCGGTAGAACAGCTTCTCGTGCAGGCGCCGTACGCGCCGCGCGTTGCGCGTCCACTCCGCCACCAGCACGCCGACCACGTCGCGCCGCCCGTCGGAGCGCAACCGCGCGGCGCGGCCGAGCCAGCGCAGCGCGGCCGTGTCGTCGGGCGCCGGCAGCAGGTGGGTGCGGCGCATCTTCTGCAGCTGCAGGCGGTGCTCGAGCAGGCGCAGGAACCGGTAGGACGCGGCGAGGTTCGCGCCGTCGTCGCGCCCGACGTAGCCGCCGAGCGACAGGGCCGCGAGCGCGTCCAGCGTCGACGACGAGCGCAGCTCCTCGTCGGCACGGCCGTGCACGAGCTGCAGCAGCTGCACGGCGAACTCGACGTCACGCAGCCCACCCGGCCCGAGCTTCAGCTCCCGGGCGGCGAGGTCGGGGCGGATGTGCTCCTCCACGCGCCTGCGCATGGCCTGCACGTCGGCGACGAAGTCGTCACGGCCCGCCGCGCTCCACACCATCGGCGCGACGGCCTCGGCGTAGGCCTGGCCCAGCTCGGGGTCGCCCGCGATCGGCCGGGCCTTGAGCAGCGCCTGGAACTCCCAGGTCTTGGCCCACCGCTTGTAGTAGGCCACGTGCCCGTCGAGCGTGCGGACCAGCGCGCCCTGCCGGCCCTCGGGGCGCAGGTTCGCGTCCACCTCGAAGCAGGCCTCGCCCGCCACGCGCATCAACCGGCTCGCCAGCTTCGTGGTCGCCTGGTCGGCGGGCTCGGCGACGAACA
>NZ_DATCVQ010000124.1:0-8653 GCF_036566765.1 Streptomyces sp. | reverse complement strand
GCGGCACGGAACTGCTGGGCGCGGGCATCACCACGGTGGCCTGGATCGTGCTGAGCGTGTTTGCTGTCCAGAAGTGGTTCCGCTGGGAACCGCGACGCTAGGGAACCGCGACGCCAGGGGAATGCGCCGCCGGGGGAATGCGGCGTCAGGGGAAACGACGAACGGGGGGTCGGCCGTGTCCAGGCTGACGGGGTGGTGGAGCGGCCGCAGCAACGCGGCCAAGGTCGAGCTGTACACACGGTGGACGTTCCATATATTCGCGCCGCTCCAGATCATCGCCATCGGCGGCGTCCCGCTCAGCCGGCCCGCGGGCAGCCCGATCGGCACCGCGTCCGCGGTCTCCCTGGCGCTGCTGGTCTGCGTCCACGCCGTGCTCAGCGCGGTCCTCGCCTCCCGGGCCCTGGACTGGATGCTCGACCGGCGGGAACGGCCGGTCCGGCTCGCGACGGCGCTGATCGGACTGACCGCCGGCGCCTGCCTGACCCTGCTCGTCCTCCTGAGGACCGGCGTCGTCGGTGACGGCCCGATCGTCGCGGCCGTCGTCGTCGGACTCGTCTGCTTCACCCTCGGCACCCTGTCCCTGTGCCTGCTCAAGGTGCGGCAGATGCTGTACGCCGTGCCGGCTGCGGCGATCGCCGTCGGCGCGGTGGTCGCGGCCCTCGGCATCGGGCTGCCCGATGCCGCCGGGTTCACCGTGGGCGTCCTGTTCGCCGGCACCGGGCTCGTCGCCGCCTGCGGGTTCTCCGGCTGGCTGCTGCGGATCGTCTGGGAGCTGGAGCGGTCCCGCGACCTCAAGGCCCGGCTGGCCGTCGCCGAGGAGCGGCTGCGGTTCGGGCGCGACCTGCACGACGTCATGGGCCGCAACCTGTCGGTGATCGCGCTCAAGAGCGAGCTGGCGGTACAGCTCGCCCGGCGCGGCCTGGCGGAGGGCGCGGTGGACCAGATGACCGAGGTGCAGCGGATCGCGCAGGAGTCCCAGCGCGAGGTACGGGACGTGGTGCGCGGCTACCGCGAGGCGGATCTGCGGGTGGAGCTGGAGGGCGCGCGGGGCGTGCTGGCCGCGGCGGGCATCGCCTGCGCGATGGCCCCCGCCTCGATCGAGCTGCCCGGCGAGGTGCAGTCGGCGCTGGGCTGGGTGGTCCGGGAGGCCACGACGAACGTGCTGCGGCACGGGGACGCGCGGCACTGCCGGATAGCGCTGCGCGAGGAGGGCGGTGCGGTGCTGCTCGTGGTGGAGAACGACGGCGTACGAGAGATCGACGACGACGCGGACGACGCGGACGCCCAGGTGGCGCGCCGGCCCGGGTCGGGGCTCGCGGGGCTGCGGGAACGGCTGTCGGCGGTGGACGGGACGCTGGAGGCGGGGCCGGAGAAGGGGGGCCGGTTCCGGGTGACGGCCAGGGTGCCGGTAGGGGTGCCGGTGGCCGACGAGCCCGTACCCGTACGGGACTTCGTGCCCGCGCCCGCTCCGAGAAGTCCGAGAAGTTCGAGGAATTCGAAGAAGGAGACCGCGTCGTGACCGTGCGCGTCCTGCTCGCCGACGACGAGCATCTGATCCGTGGCGCGCTCGCCGCCCTGCTCGCCCTGGAGGACGACCTCGTGGTCGTCGCCGAGGCCGCGTCCGGACCCGAGGCACTCGCCATGGCGCTGGCCCACGAGCCGGACGTCGCGGTCCTCGATCTGCAGATGCCGGGCGCGGACGGTGTGAAGGTCGCCACATCCCTGCGCGAGCGACTGCCCGGCTGCAAGACCATGATCGTGACCAGTCACGGCCGCCCCGGGCACCTCAAGCGGGCGCTCACGGCCGGTGTGCGGGGCTTCGTGCCGAAGACCGTGAGCGCCCAGCGGCTCGCCGAGATCATCCGGTCCGTGCAGGCCGGGAACCGCTACGTGGACCCGGAGTTGGCGGCCGACGCGATCTCCGCCGGCGACTCGCCGCTGACCGCCCGGGAGGCCGAGGTGCTGGAACTCGCGGCCGACGGGGCGCCCATAGCGGAGATCGCCGAGCGGGCCTCGCTGTCCCAGGGAACGGTCCGGAACTACCTCTCCTCGGCCGCCGCGAAGGTGGGCGCCGAGAACCGGCACACAGCGGTGCGTCTCGCCCGGGCGAAAGGTTGGGTATAGTTGGCGCAGCGCTTCGGCGCAGTGCGGACGTGGCTCAGTTGGTAGAGCATCACCTTGCCAAGGTGAGGGTCGCGAGTTCGAATCTCGTCGTCCGCTCCGAGAAAGAAGCCCCCGGTCGATCCGACCGGGGGCTTCTTCGTGTCCGCTAGCTCCAGCTCGTGCCGGTCAGGAGCTCGTACGCCTCGATGTACTTGGCGCGGGTGGCGTCCACGATCTCCTGCGGGAGCGCGGGCGGCGGCTGCTCGCTCTTGCGGTCCCAGCCGGAGGCCGGGGAGGTCAGCCAGTTGCGGACGAACTGCTTGTCGTACGAGGGCTGGGCGCGGCCCGGCTGCCAGCTCGCCGCGGGCCAGAAGCGGGACGAGTCCGGGGTGAGGACCTCGTCGGCGAGGACCAGGGCGTCGCCTTCGAAGCCGAACTCGAACTTGGTGTCGGCGAGGATGATCCCGCGCTCGCGGGCGATGTCGCGGGCCCGGCCGTACACGGCGAGGGTGGTCTGACGCAGCAGCGCGGCGGTCTCCGCGCCGACCTGGCGGGCGACCTCCTCGTACGACACGTTCTCGTCGTGGTCGCCGACGGCGGCCTTGGTGGCCGGGGTGAAGATCGGGGCGGGCAGCTCGGAGCCGTCGCTCAGGCCCTCGGGCAGCGCGAGGCCGCAGACCGTGCGGGACTCGTTGTACTCGACCAGGCCGGAGCCGGTCAGGTAGCCGCGGGCCACGCACTCGACGGGCACCATCGCGAGGGACTTGCAGATGAGGGTGCGGCCCTCCCAGTCGGCGGGGGCGCCGGCGGGCAGCTCGGTCGACAGGACGTGGTTGGGCGCCAGGTCGGCCAGCAGGTCGAACCACCACAGGGACAGCTGGGTCAGCACCCGGCCCTTGTCGGGGATCTCGGTGGGCAGCACCCAGTCGTACGCGGACATGCGGTCGCTCGCCACCATGACGAGGTCGCCGGCCTCGTTGCGGTACAGGTCGCGCACCTTGCCCGTGTGGAGATGGGTGAGGCCCGGGACCTGAACAGGCTCGGGCTTTTCTACGAATCCGGACACGGTTCCTCCGCGTAGGTTGATCCAGGAGCGGTCCGATTGTCTCGTACCGGGCGGAGTGCGCGGTGGCCGGGCCCGTTCAGTCACGCTTGCAGATGCGGTCCAGGAGGTTGGCGGTGGCGCGCTGGATGCGCGGATCGGTGTGGCCCGGGCGGTCCAGCGCGGGCGACCACGCGAAGGTGCCGGAGGCGAAGACCCAGGCCCCGGAGGTCGCCCGGTAGAGGGAGGTCTCCTGGTGACGGAGGGCCCCCTCGCTGTCCTGGTAGGGCGAGTGGGCGAGCAGGATGCGGCTCTCGTGCGGGGGCAGGGCGGTGCGCGGGAAGTACCGGTCGGCCTCGCCCGCGACCAGGCCCGCGATCTCGTCGCCCTCGCCGGCGCCGGTGGCCTCCCAGAGCCAGTGCTCGGCGTTCCGCACGACCAGCGGGGACGGTTCGGGGACCCGGCCCGCGTACTGGATGCCGAGGAGCTGCTGCTCGGGGCGGTCGATCTCGCGCCACAGGGCGGGGCGGCCGGGGCCGCGGCGCTTGCGGCAGGTGAGCAGCCGGTCGGGCGCGCCGGACGGCGAGGGGCAGAGCTCCACCTGCCAGTACAGGGTGTTGGCGGACAGGAAGACCAGCGAGGTGCCCTGCTCGCGGGCGAGTTCGACGGTCCGGCGCATGGGGACGGACCAGTACTCGTCGTGGCCGGGGAAGACCAGGCCGCGGTAGCGGGTGGGATCGACGCGGCCGGCGTGCAGGTCGCGGGTCTCGGCGTACGCGATGTCGTAGCCGTAGCGCTCGGCCCAGCGGATGAAGTCGTAGGCGTGGCCCACGTGCAGCGGCAGGCCGGCGCCCGCATAGGGGCGGTCGAAGGAGACCGTGATGGCCGCGTCCTCCTCGCCGAGGAGTCGGCCGTCCTCGTCCCACGCGTGGTAGAGGCTGGCGCCCGTGCGGCCGTCCTCCGGGTACAGGTTGTACGCCTGCCAGGTGACGTCCGGCAGGACGAGCAGGAGGTCGGCGGGGTGGTCGTCGCGGACCGTGAACGGGATGTGGGAGCGGTAGCCGTCGCAGGTGGTGAGCACCGCGACGTACGCGCCGATCGCCCAGTACGACGGGACCTGCAGCCGCCAGGACTGCCACCAGTGGTGGCAGGAGACCGTGCGGTCGGCGGTGAGCGGGGGCGGCTGGACGATGCCGGAGAGCCGCGGGCTGGTGGTGATCTTGGCAGCCCCGTCGCCGCCGTAGTGGCCGATCCGGTAGACGTCGACGGAGAACTGCTGGGGCGGGTCCACGGTGATGTGGAAGTCGATCGCCTCGCCGGGCGCGACCGCCCCGTTGGAGGCGAAGCCCTTGATCTGGCGGCGCACGTCGTCGGCGGTGCGCGGGCCGCCGCTGCCGCCGGTGCGGCCGAGGGCGGCGTCCGCGTACCAGGGGACGACGTGGCCGGTGTCGTCGAAGTAGTGCTCGCTGCCGCGCAGCCAGGGCAGCGGGCCCTGACCGAAGGGGTCTGTGACGGCGTGGGCGAGCGCCCCTGATTCCCACCGCCTGATGTGCTCCGCCCCCATGCTGCGCCCCTCCCTCGACTCCCCCGAGATGTGGTGTCCGGTGTCTGGTGTGTGCGGTGTGGTGCCTGAGTGCTGCGTTGTGCTGCGTTGTGCTGCCTGAGTGCTGCGTTGTGCTGCGTGGGTTGTGCGTTGTGGTGCGGGGTTGTGCGTCGTGCGGTCGTGCGCCGTGGCGAGCCTGGCGCAGGCCTGGCGCAGGGGTGGCGCGGACCGATTGTCAGTGCCGAAACCCAGCACATCACATAACGCACGCACTCCGTCACCGTTCGTCGCTAATTGACGAGAACGGAAGTGGTGATTCCGGCTCCAGGGCACGCCAAGAGGGGGGTCCAGGACGGGCTTCGGGCGGGTCTCAGACCAGTCGGACGGGCTTCTCGGGCCGCACACCGGTGCGGGCCAGCCAGACCCGCAAGGGGTCCGGGTCGCCGTCCTCGACCAGGGTCAGGACGCAGCCGGTCAGCTCCGATTGGCGCTCTTCGCCCAGGAAGAGCGCGGGGCCGTCCAGCCAGTCGAGCCCGGGGCGGGCGCCCGCGGTGTCCACGGCCGCGCAGCACACCATGGCCGTCACGTGATCGGCGAGCAGATCGCGTCCGGTGCGGGGCGGCTGCAGCGGGAAGAGCGGGAGCGCGTCGGAGCCGGAGACGGCGTGCGCGTGCCCGGGCGCGCCGGGCAGGGAGACGGGCGCGGGCAGCGGCCTGCGGGCCTCCTCGCGCGCCACCTCGGCGGTGAGCGCGGCGGCCAGGGCGTCGGCGGGGGGTTCGGCGGGGCTGGTGGCAGCGGCGGGCGGGACTGCGGGGTCGCCCACGAGGTCTGCGGTTCTGCCCGTTCCGGCCGTCGAGAGATGGGCCAGGACGCGGGCGAGGGTCGGGCCGTCCACGTCGCCGCCGCGGCCCGCCGGGGCGTCGGCGGAGGCTCCGGCCTCCAGCACGCCGAGCCGGTCCAGGACGCCGTGCAGCCGGGCGGCGTCCGTACGCCACTTCCGGTCCACGACCTCCTCCGGGTACTGCTCCCAGTCCACCGGGGCCCAGTCCGGGCCGGGCTCGGCCGGGCCGCCGTGGAAGAGGCGCGCGGCGAGCAGCGAGGCGGCCTCGTCGACGACGCCGGGCTCCTCCAGGAGATCGCAGGCCGGGCGCTCGCCCAGCCGTGATGTGAAGCCCTCCGCGAGCCGGTCGCGGCGGGACAGCTCGGTCAGCGCCGAGACCACGCCCACGTCGAGCCGGGAGGGCCAGCGGCCCATCCGCCAGGCGGGCAGCGCGACCCGGGTCAGCAGCCGGTCCCAGCCCGCGTAGGCGAGCCCGACCTGCTCCTGGGCGACGATCCGGACCCCGTAGTCCACCGCCTGGGCGCGCTCGGACGCGGCGACCGCGACGCCCCGCTCCATCTCGGCGGCATGGCCGCGGCAGCTGCGCAGCAGCACCCGGGCGACCGCGCCGACCCCGCGCGCGCCGAGCCTGCGCACCGGATCGAGGCCGGGGTCGCGGGGCCCGGCCACCGCCGCGTCCAGACCCTGCACGAAGCGCCGGGCCGCGGCTATGTCGGGCTGCGCGGACGGGCCCGTGCCGGCGACGACCGGGGCGAGCACCGCGCGCAGCTCGCCGACCCGCATCCACCAGAGGAAGGGCGAGCCGATGACCAGGACCGGGGCGTCGGAGGAGCGGCGCAGGCCCGGAGTGGCGCCGTGCGCCGGATGCGTACGGTCCTCCAGCCAGCTGTCGCAGTCCGGCGTCAGGGCTATCGCGGAGGGCGCGGGGACCCCGAGCCGGTCGGCCAGGTCCTGCACCATGCGGTACAGGTCGGGGGCGGCCGGCTCGGCGAGCTCGACGGTCGGCGTGACGGCGGGCCTGGCCCGCGCGATCACCAGCGCGACCACGCCGGCCATGAGGAGGACGAGGACCGCGACCGCGGTCACCGCCCAGCGGGCCGCGTCCCAGCCGGAGCCGGTGAGATGGCCGGTGGGCCCGCCGACGAGCAGCACGACCGCGGCGGCCGCGGGGAGCAGCGCGACGGCGGTGGCCCAGGAGCGGACGCGGAGGACGGCGAGGGCCCGCAGACGCGCGGCGCGTGCGCCCCGCTCCTCCGCCGCGACGGAACTGGAACTCATGCCGGACATGGCCCTACCTCACCCCCCTCGTGCCCTCGTCGGGACTGCCTGTGGCGGTGTTGCTCACTCCCCCACTGTGGCACCCGCCACCGACATCGCAATGCCGGTGGGCCAAGTGCCGGAACGCCTTCGCCGCACCCTAGTTGGGGCTTCGGCGGGCGTCATCCGGATGGCTCAGCCGTCACTCGATGGAATGGCGTTGGGCAAAGGTGATGACAGTGGGGCGGGAGTAAAGGTTCACTTCCCCCGCCCCGTCCGGGTCACTCCCCGGCGGCCTCTCGGGCGATGTCCGTACGGTGCTGCGAGCCGTCGAGCCGGATGCGGCCGACCGCCGCGTACGCCCGCTCCCGGGCCTGCGCCAGGTCCGCCCCGACGGCGGTGACCGACAGGACCCGGCCGCCCGCGCTGAGGACCCGGTCGCCGTCCTGCTTCGTCCCGGCGTGCAGGACGTACGCCTGCGGGGCGTCCTCGGCCGCGACCTCGTCGAGGCCCTCGATCGGGTCGCCGGTGCGCGGCGTCCCCGGGTAGTTGTGCGAGGCGACGACGACCGTCACGGCGGCGTCCTCGCTCCAGTTCAGCGGCGGCTGGTCCGCCAGCGTGCCGTTGGCCGCGTTCAGCAGGACGCCCGCCAGCGGGGTCCTGAGCCGGGCCAGCACGACCTGGGTCTCCGGGTCGCCGAAGCGGGCGTTGAACTCGATGACCCGCACACCGCGACTGGTGATCGCCAGACCCGCGTACAGCAGGCCGGCGAACGGGGTGCCGCGGCGGCGCAGTTCGTCGACGGTCGGCTGCAGGACGGAGTCCATCACCTCGTCGACCAGCTTGGGGTCGGCCCAGGGCAGCGGCGAGTACGCGCCCATGCCGCCGGTGTTGGGGCCCTCGTCGCCGTCGAGCGCGCGCTTGAAGTCCTGCGCGGGCTGCAGCGGGAGGACGGTGACGCCGTCGGTGATCGCGAAGAGGGAGACCTCGGGGCCGTCCAGGTACTCCTCGATGACCACGCGGTCGCAGGCGAGCGCGTGCTCGCGGGCCGCGACGAGGTCGTGGGTGACGACGACGCCCTTGCCGGCCGCGAGACCGTCGTCCTTGACGACGTACGGAGCGCCGAACGCGTCCAGCGCCTCGTCGATCTCCTCGGCGGTGGTGCAGACGTACGAGCGGGCGGTCGGGACGTTCGCCCCGGCCATGACGTCCTTGGCGAACGCCTTGGAGCCCTCCAGTTGCGCCGCCTGCTCGGACGGGCCGAAGCAGGGGATGCCGGCCGCGCGCACGGCGTCGGCGACGCCCGCGACGAGCGGGGCCTCCGGGCCGACGACGACGAGGTCGGCCTGGAGGTCGGTAGCCAGTCGTGCGACGGCGTCGCCGTCCAGCTGGTCGACGGGGTGCACCTCGGCGACCTCCGCGATTCCGGCGTTGCCGGGCGCGCAGTGCAGAGCGGTGACGTCGGGATCTAGCGAGAGGGAGCGGCACAGGGCATGTTCGCGGGCGCCGCCGCCGATGACGAGGACCTTCACGCCAGCCAGGGTAGCCCGCGGGAGGGAGCGCCCTTTGTGCGGGCCACCGAGCGAGACGGCCCTATTCGTTTGTGTATTCCTCCACCACGGTCGCCCCGAGCTCGCGCACGATCAGGTCGTGCCCGGAGAGCGCCGACTCGACGAGGTCGGGGTCGTCCTCCTCCGGGGTGTCGTCCTCGGGCGCGACCGGGGACGGCGCCTGTACGGGCGCGGGGGCGGCCTGGGACGGGGCGGCAGAGGAGGCCGTCGGGGCGGGCGCGGGGGCCTGCGGTGCCTGTACGGCGGCCTGGGCCTGGGGCGGGGCCTGCTGGTAGGACGGCGCGGGGGCCTGGGGC
>NZ_DATCVQ010000123.1:0-1674 GCF_036566765.1 Streptomyces sp. | reverse complement strand
TACGAGGCGGCGTACGAGGCGATGTGCCGGTTTCAGGCCGACCGGAACCTCGTGGCGCACGAGCTGCACGGGTTGTGGTGTGCGGCGCGGAAGGCAACAGAGCCGGACCTGGTGGGGGTGGTGGACGGCCGCGACTGGTAGCCCCCAGACGCGACGAAGGGGCCCCACCAGCTGGTGGGGCCCCTCGTTTTGCGTCCGGCCGGTACGGTGCCCGGCATGACGCTCCCCCTCGACCCGCGCGACGACCAGGCGCGCATCCCCCAGCAGCCCCCCGCCGACCGATCCTGGATCGAGATGGAGGGCCCCGAGCAGCGCGCGGAGGCGAAGCGGCGGCGCCGCTGGTGGATCCCCGCCGTGGTGGTCGGCGTCCTGGCCGCCGGCGGCGGGACCGCGTACGCGCTGATCCCCACCGACGAGGACCGTGCGGTCGACCGGTGCCAGCAGTCCGTCACCGCGAAGCTGAAGTCGCCGTCGACGGCCAGTTACGGCGAGAAGACCACGGTGGTCGTCGAGCGCGGCGATTTCGCCACCTACTACAAGGTGTTCGGGACGGTCGACGCGCAGAACGCATTCGGGGCGACGATCCGGGGCGTCTACCGGTGCGAGGTGAACCGGGAGCGCGACGGCAGCTGGCTGGTGACGTCGACGACGCTGGCCTAGCGTTGACGCTGGTGTATACCGTGAACCCAGACCCCCGGCCAGCGAAAGTGAAGAGGCGTTGGCCGGGGGTCGCCTTCCACCAAGGAGTAAACCCATGGAGATCCTGCTCGCCGGCCTGATGGCCCTCGTCCCGGCCGCCGCCGCACCGCAGGCCACCGCCACCGACGTCGGCGCCGGCACGACCGCCCGGACCAGCTACCACGCCTTCCAGGCCCTGCGAACCTGCAAGACGGTCACGGGCGCCGGCGGTCACACCACCACGATCTGCGCGTCGCAGGCCCCGCGGAACTGCAAGACCATCACCGCGTCCGGCGGCCGGACGTACACGATCTGCCTGTCGACGTCGCGGTCCTGACCCGGACAGCACGAAGCGCCCCTCCCTGCGGCCCGAATCGGGCACGCGAGGAGGGGCGCAGTCGTGTGCGGGGTTGGTCAGGCCCAGCCGCCGGTGAGGAAGTGCACGGACAGCCAGGCCATGAAGCCGAGCAGTAGCACCCGCCGCAGTTGCGTCCACCCCGTGCGGGGCCGCTCGGGCTGGCCGGGCCGGCGGCGTTGGGTGCCGAACCACGCCCAGACGTGCTCGGAGAGGGTGTCGCCGGGCTTGGAGTTGAACAGGGCCATGCCCTCGACCAGCAGGAACCAGCCGAACCAGGCGAGCCAGCCCCACGTCCAGGCGCTCACCGGACGGTGACAGCCTTCGGCCGGTCGTCCACCAGCGACGGGGATCCGGCCGGCCCGCCGACCTTCCCGGCGACGATGGATGCGACCAGCGACGCGGCGGCGGCGCCCAGGGCGAGGGTCGCGGCGTCACGCCAGCCGATGTGGCGTACCTCGACGCCGACGGCTTCGCCGGCGTTGGGGACGCCGAGGACAGCGGCGAGGGTCCAGGCGGCGGCGCGTACGGCACGCTCCAGGGCGCCGGCCCAGAACTCGCGGGTGCGCAGGTACGAGGTTTCCACGATGCTCCTAGGGTGAGGGTGGCTACAGGTGGCGGCCGTTGATGGTGCCGCCCGG
>NZ_DATCVQ010000122.1:0-11928 GCF_036566765.1 Streptomyces sp. | reverse complement strand
GGAGCACCCCGATTAACTGTGTAGACTTGGCGACGCTGCTGCACCCACCATGGGACCGCACGGCTTGCCGCCTTAGCTCAGTTGGCCAGAGCAACGCACTCGTAATGCGTAGGTCTCGGGTTCGAATCCCGAAGGCGGCTCGGATCAACCCCAGGACTCACTCGCCGTGACCTGGGGTTTTTCTTATGCCCGGACCACTCGGCGGCTGCCCGGACCACTCGGCGGCGGCGCGCTCGCCGGGGGGTGCGACGCGGCACCGCGCCGGGCCGAGCGGGCCGCGTGGCCAACGGGCGTTTCCGCAGGAGCTTTCACGCTCAGCGGCGGCTCTCCAGCACCCGGTCCAGGGTGAGACCCAGCACGGCCCCGAGCAGCACGGCGGCGACCATCATCGAGCCGACCTCCGCGTCGAGCGCGCCCCAACCGTTGATCAGCGACATGACCAGGGTGAAGAGCGGGACCGCCAGGGTCGCCGTGAGATGGCGGGGGAGGGAGTCGCGGTGCGGGTCGCGGTGGACGCGGCCGGCGGCCAGGACGCAGATGGTCATCGTCAGCACGTTGGGGATGTAGATGAGGGCGACCCGCCAGCCGAAGGAGTTGAGTCGGGAGTCGAAGACACCCTGTACCGCGTAGTCCACCGCGAAGCTCAGCAGCGTCAGCGCCACCAGGCCGACAGCCCACGAGCGGATCAGTGGGAAGAACCACTTGGGACGCTCCTGGAACCCCCGCGCCTGCATCTGATGTGCTCGCGGCCAGGCCTGGTTGCTGCGCGTGCCGTACATCGTGCACCTCTCTCTTTTCTCGGGGCCGCACACGCTATCTCAGGTGATCGTGTCGCCATCTAAGGTGAAGCTATGAACGCACGGGGTCACGCCGGACGGCAGGGGCGGCACGTCGGCCGCCGAGCAGTGCTCGGGGCCGGGGTCGTGGGCGTCGGAGCCTTCGCGGCGTGGAAGGTGTTCGGCAGTGACGAGGGCGGGGGCATCGCGGCGCCGCCCGAGCGGCAGCCCGCCTGGACGTACGCGATGAACGGCGCTGCCGCCGGGGTGATTTGGCTGAGCAGTGCGGGCGGCTCTCTCTACGTCACCTCCGAAGGCCCGCTGTCCGTGCACGCGGTGAACGCCGGGAGCGGACGCGAGCGGTGGGTGGCCGAGGTGACCGGCGGCAAGCAGGGGGACGCGGTGCTCGGTCCCGTCACCGTCGCCGACGGGACCGTCTATGCCGCAGCCAGTGGCGGGCGCCTCAACGCCTTCGCGGACGGCGACGGCAGTCGGCGCTGGGTGAGTGCGCCGCTGGGCGGCGGTCCCCCTGCGGCGCCTGTGGTGATCGGCTCCACGGTGTGCGTGCTGATGGGGACGGAGAAGGCGGCGGACGAGGCAGGTGGCACCCGCACCCTGGTCGAGGGTGTGCTCTGCGGGCTGGCTACGGCCACGGGGCGCGTCAAGTGGCGGACCGAGGGGAACCGGCTGCTGCTCGGGGACCCCTCCCGCGGACAGGTGATCGCGGAGACCCGGGACGGCGAACGGATCGTCGCACTCGACGCGGATTCGGGGGACGAGCGCTGGTCGCTGCCGAAGCAGGACAGCGTGGTGTTGGCGACGGGTGCGAAGCTGCTGTACGCGACCGGGTCGGGGAAGGCCAACGAACTAGCCGCGTACGACCTTTCGACCGGGGAGCGGCGCTGGAAGTCACCCACGCCTCCGAAGGAGAGAGCAGACGGTCAGGGTGCGGGGATCACTCTCTCCGCCGACGGGCGTACGGTCTACGCCTGCGAGGGCGGGACCGGGGCCGTGTACTCGTACGACGCCGCGACGGGCGACCGGCGCTGGCGCGCCACGGTCGATTCGCCGGTGGCTCCCGAGGCCGCGTCGGGCGGGTCCGCCGTCTTTCTGGCCACGAGTGACGGTTACCGGGGCGCGCACTCCGTCGACACCGGCTTCCAGAACCCCTTCTCCGACGGGGCGAAGGAGCCCGGCGGCTATGTCACCGCACGAGCCGCGTCCGACGGGAAGCAGCTGTGGCGTACAGCGTCCGACAGCTGCACTTCCGCACCGGCGTTGGCGGGGGGCCGGTTCGTACTGGTGGGCCATGACGCGGAGTTGTGGGCCTACGACGCCCGTACGGGAGCGGCGATCTGGCGCGCGAAGGGCGAGCCGGGTGCGGAGAGAGTCCCCCTGGTCGCCGACGGCAGGCTTTACGTGCTCACGGATGCGGGAGTCAGCGCGGTTTCGACTTCGGCGTGATGCTCCGGAGGCCCGAGGTCCCGGAGGCCCGGGGCTCCGGAGCCCTGGAGGCCCGGAGCCCTGGAGGCCCGGAGCCCCGGAGGCCCGGAGGCCCGGCCGCTCCGCAGCTCAGGGCGGTAAGTCCCGTATGCACGTGCGAATTGGGCCCGTGGGCCCATGCGTCGACCGGCGTCGCTCTGTACGATTCTCGAACACCTACTCCCCCACGGGACACGGCTGCCCCGCAGAACACAGCTGCCCCAGAGGGCACATCCCCCCCGCACTGAGCGCGCCGCACGGAAGGAACCACGAGCAAATGGAGCATCGCGGACCGACAGACGGAGTGGCGCGGAAGCGAGAGCGCGGACTCCGGTGGAGCGCCCAGGTGATGGGCGGCGCGGCGATCGCGATGCTGCTGCTGGCCGGTTGCGGGGGCGGCGGCGCGGCGGAGGAGGCGGCGCCGGAGGGCTACGAGCGCCTCAAGACGCCCCAGATCACGGTGGACTTCCCCGAGGCGTGGAAGGTCCAGTCCGAGGCGGAGCGGCCCGAGGCCGCCGACGGGGCGGCGGTGCTGGAGCAGGGCGGACGCCAGCTCGGGAAGATCTCGGTCGTGCTCAAGTACGACGACTCCCGTGACGCGGACACGGCGGCGGCCTCCGCCCTCGGAGACCACGAACTGCGGGCGCAGATCAAGGGGTTCAAGGACTTCACCGTCGGCGGCGCGGATGACGGTCAGCGGATCGACTACGCCTTCAAGTCCACGGGAACCGGGACGACCCCTCCCAAGGGGGAGCTGGTCAACGGGGTCGACGTGGTGGCCACGGACAAGCGGGGCGAGACCTTTCTGGTACGGATCAACGCTGCCGCATCCGCTCTGAGCGCCGACGAGCTGGAGAAGGTCGCCAAGAGCGTCCAGGTCGTCGAATCCGGCTGAGGCCGGCACGCGTCGGCCGGATCTCCGGCGTGGCGAGTCCGCCGATGAGATCGGCTGCCGTGGAGCCATGGAGATGCATCCACGACCGTTCTACGCGTCGCGGAAGACCTATGTGCCAATTCTGACGCGCACAGTGACTTTCCGTCCTCGATAACTCCTTCCCGAATCACTGGAGTTATGGGCGACAGCCTCGGCATTCGTGCGAGGCATTCATCAATTCTTGTGGTTCATCATCACCGTGCGGGAAGCCCGCGGGGGAGAGGGGCAGGGGGAATGGGACCCTTCGAAGGGTCGAGGTCGGTTTCGCGCAGGATGTCAACTGATGCCGGACAAGGCGCTCTTGACTACGTGGGTGTCGTCGTAGTGGCCGCTGCGGTCGTCGCGGGCATGATCGCCACCGGTATGGACGGCCATATATCGGGGGTCTTCAGTGCCCAGATATGCAAGGCCTTCGGCGGATCGAACTGCGACATCGTCTCCGTCAGCGGCAAGGGCCCGAACGTCCAGGACAGGGACGCGGCTTACCGGCCCGCGTTGTGCAACACGCACACTGAGCAGACCGACTCCGGGCAGGAGGTCAAGGTCGCCGTCGTCAAGCTGGGCAGCAAGTTCACCATGAAGCGGGAAGAGTTCACGGACACTTCGGAGAAGCTCCCGGACGGCTCGCCGGGCACCGGGAAACGCTTCATGATCACCGTCCAGGGGAGCGGTGAGGCCGGCATTGAAACCGGGATCAAGGGGAAGATCGGGAGCGCCAAGGGGAAGGTCCTCGATCTCGGCGCCGGAGTCGAGGTGAAGGACGGGGACACGTGGGTCTTCTCCAACGAGAAGGAGGCCACTGAGTTCCAGGAGAGGGTCAAGGGCCTTCAGGACTCCGCTCCGAAGGAGGCCGGAAAGGGGTTCCTGCGGGTCTTCGGGGTCGACCTCGACAAGGACGAGCGGAACAACTTCAACAAGGCCTACAAAAACAACCACATCACCACCGAAGAGACGAAGGTCAAGGGGAAGGCGGAGCTCGGGCTCGAAGGCGAGGTCAAGCAGAGCGCCTATGGGATCTCGGGAGCCGTCGACGCGAGCGGCATGAAGCGCACCCAGATCAACAACTGGGTGCACCCGCCGGTCATCTCCACCACCCGCGACTTCGAGGTCAGTGGCAAGGGGAAGGCCGGCTGGGGCGCGAACGCGCTGCCTGGCACGAAGCTCAAGGGCGAGGCCGGCGCCGGGTTCAACGGCGCCATCACGGTTACGCGTTACTCCGATGGGCCGAACAAGGGAAAGCTGGCCCGGATCGACGTCGTCAGCACCTTCACCAAGGAAGGCAGCCTCGCCAAGAACATCGAAGCGTCGAAGGAAGCCCCGGGAGGCACGGGCAAGCACCGGAAGGGCAAGCACCGGAAGGACGCCAACCCCAAGGGCACCATCAAGGGCGGGGTCAAGGACGGCATAAAGGAAGTGGAGACCACCACCACGACCCTTGTCTTCCCCGAGGAGTCAAAGATCACGCCCGAGCAGCGCGAGCAGCGGGACATGGTGGAGAAGGCCATCGGCGAGGGCAACAACGACATCGTCGGCGACTCCGAGGGCAAGCCGAACGTGGACGGCAAGACCCTGACGGGAATGATGACCGATACACCTCCCGCGACCTCGCCCGACAAGCCGGGAACTCCGCTCAGCGCGAGCGCGAACCCGTACGCCCGCCTCCTTCACGACAACGCCATCAGCACCAAGACGGTCCACTCGGTGGACGTCGACAACAAGGAGGGCGGCTTCGAGCTGAAGGCCGGCCTCTCGCTCGGGTACACCACGAAGATGGACTCGGAGACCTCGACGCTGGAGAAGGCCGAGTTCCTCGGAGCGCCGGCGGGCAAGGACGGGTCCAGGTCCTTCATGCCCATCGATGCGTGCAGCTGAGAGCTTGCACATCATTCCGGCTGTCATGGGCCGGTGACCCGCGGAAACGGGGTTCGAATCCCGAAGGCGGCTCCGTCGAGGCCCCAGCTCAGACCGTTCTGAGCTGGGGCTTCCTGGTTCAACGGATGTACGCCGCTGGGAGGACTCCGCCTGCCGGGCTCGTGTGGCTGCCGGGGGGAGCCGCGGAGATCGTGAGAAGGTCCTGATCCTGAAGCAGATCCTTTGTGATGAATATCGGGGATCTCACACGAATGGACACGGCGTTCATCATGCGGATCAAACGTCTCATCGATCTGACGGTCAGCCTGGCACTTCTCGTCCTGGCACTTCCTCTGTTCCTTCTCGTCTCCCTCGCCGTCGCCACCACCTCGCCGGGCGGCGTGATCTTCCGGCAGGTACGGGCGGGGCACAGCGGCCGGCCCTTCGAGATGCTCAAGTTCCGCACCATGTACGACGGGGCGGACGACCAGCGGACCGCGATCGCGGCGCACAACGAGATGAACGGCCATCTGTTCAAGATCCGGCACGATCCCCGGATCACACCGGTGGGACGAGTGCTGCGGCGGCTCTCTCTGGACGAGCTGCCGCAGCTGGTCAACGTGCTGCGCGGGGAGATGTCGCTGGTCGGCCCGCGGCCCCTGCCGCTCTTCGACTCCGGCTACAGCGGCCCGGCCCGCGCCCGGCTCTCCGTGCCGCCCGGCCTCACCGGGCTGTGGCAGGTGAGCGGGCGCTCGGAGCTCTCCTGGGAGGAGATGGTCCGGCTCGACCTGTACTACGTGCACCACCATTCGGTCCGCATGGACCTCACGATCCTCGCCCGCACGGCCCCGGCGGTACTGACCGCCCGCGGCGCCCACTGATGCGAGCGCGTTCGGCGCCGTGCGCGTGCGGACTCAATGCGAGCGCATCGACGCGGCGATCTGCACCATGCGTGTGTACAGCGGCCTCATGCGCATCTGCATCCGCTCCGTCGTGACCTTCTCGACGACATCGCCGCAGAAATTGAGCAGGGCGCGCTGGGGCGTCCGTCGCGTGGCCGAGAGCATGGCCCCCGCCCGCCTGCGGAACTCCTCCGGGGAGGACGTCCAGAACCACGACCCCGGGTCGACGGCGTCGCGGTACATGCGCTGGAATCCCAGGTCCTTCTCGAACGGGAGGTTCCACAACGTCAGGCCCAGAATGGTGTCCCGGTCGGTGAGGAACCGGCGATAGGGCGCTGTGGGGATGACCCGCACATGGCTGCTCATCTCCGTGACGGGAGTGCCGCGCAGCGCGTAGTTCATGAAGTGCTCGTCCTGGAAGAACCCTTGTTCGCCCCGGTCGTGGCGGGTCATGGACAGTTGCCACGCCTTGTCGATCCGCTCGTGCAGCGGCGACGCCCAGCGCTCGGGAACGACGTAGACCGAGCCGTTGAACATCTCGTGGTCCGCGGTCTGTTCACCGAGTTCGACGTGCATCGCCGAGCACAGTTCCCAGTACCCTTCCAGCTTCTTCGACCCTGGCTTGGCCAGGTCCTCCAGTCGTTCGGCCTGCGCCCCCACCGCATCGCCCACGCTCGCGATCAGGTCGTCCAACGGCCGCACGCACAGCACGTCGGGCTCGGTGAAGAGGTGTACGCCGCCTCTGCCGCGCAGTGCTTCCATGGCGTCGAGGTGATAGAGCGAGCATCCCCACACCTTGGCGTACCCCTCCGGGGGCCGGTGGGCGAACGGGGTCAGCAGGATCTCGACGCCGAGGCGCGCGAGCTGTCCGTGGAACGGCTCCGGCAGGGCGTCCGTGGTCACCAGGACCAGGTCGGCGTCGGGATTCCAGCGGCGCAGCGAGCCGTAGGCGGAGGCCATGCAGCGGTAGTACGTGTAGTACGTGGGCTCCCCCAGCCGGCCGCGTGCATAGGGGCTCTGGGCGGACGGCATCCGCGCGAAGGCCATGGCCACGGTGACGTTGCGCGATGAGGAACTCGCGTTCATTCGCTCTCCTTTTGCACGGCCCGACGGGGTGACCGGTGCCAGGACACGCGGGGCGACGAGATGCGCGACGAACGGCCGACGGCAGCCGAGAATCCACGCAGTGGTCACGTATACCTGATTTGGGCGTATATGTACCAGAGATTTCATCTCTGTCCGAGACTGCTTGCGCCAGGGAGCCCATATGGACGCGCCGTGCATTGCCGTACTGATGGCCAGTCACAATCGCTGTGAGAAAACCCTTGCCGCCCTTGAGGCATTGGAGCGGCAGCGGGATCTGCCGCCCGGCACGTCCGTGCGTGTGCATCTGGTGGACGCGGCGAGCACCGACGGCACCCCGCAGCGGATCGCCGAGCGGTTCCCGGACGTCGACGTGGTGAGCGTGGGCCCCGACGTCTTCTGGGGCGAGGGCATGCGCATCGCCGCCGGCCGAAGCGTCCGCCCCGGCCTGCCGCCCTTCACCCACCACCTGTGGCTCAACGACGACGTGCGGCTCGGGGACGACGCGCTCTCCTTGCTGCTCGACACCGCCGACGAGGTCGGCGGGAAAGCGGTGGTCGTCGGTGCGGTCCACTCCACCGACGGCGGACGCACCACGTACTCGGGGCTGCGGCACACCGATCGGCCCTGGTGGCACCCGTACCAGCACGACCTGATGATGGTCGAGCCGTCCGGCCGCCCCGAACCCTGCGACACCCACCACGGCAACGTGGTGCTCGTGCCCCGCCAAGTGCGGGACCGTGTGGGCGACATCGACCGGCGGTTCTGGCACAACATGGGCGACTACGACCATGGCTTCCGGGCCCGGCGGGCCGGCATGGGCCCGTTCGTGGCGCCCCGTCACGTGGGCGCCTGCGACACGAATCCGCCGCTGAGCGGATCCAAGGAACCCGGCATCGGCGCGCGCGAGGCGCTGCGCCGGGTCACCTCGCGGCGCGAACTGCCGTGCCGCGCGTGGTGGGTCTACTGCGCCCGGCACCTGTGGCCCTGGGCGCCGGTGCTGATGTGTTCGCCGTACATCAAGACCTTCCTGCGCGCGATGCGGGGCCGGTGATCGCATGCCTCTCGCCCAGAACCCCGCGACCGCGTTGCTCGCCTGCGGTGCACTGATGGTGTTCGTCCTGCTGGTGACGGTGTTCGTGCGGAGCCCGGGGATCGGCATCGGTCTGCTCATGGCGGGCCAGTTCTCCCTCGTCCTGGGCGACGCTGGGCCTCTCTCGCTCGACGTCGGCGGCATGAACCTCACCGTGCTGGACTTCCTGGTCGCCGCCGCGATCCTCGCGGTCGTCGTCCAGCTCGCGGTGCATCCCCGTGTCCGCCCGAGCCTTCGGCGCCGCGCGCTGTGGCTGCTCTGCGCGGTCGTCCTGGGCTCCCTGCTCGCCGGCGTGGCCGCGCACGGGGTGCAGGCGGCCGGGAACGACGCGCGGACGTCGTTCCTGTACGTCTTCGGGCCGGCGCTGTACGTCGTCGCCGCGAACCCCCGCAGGGATCTGACCGCCGTCGTCGTACGGACCTGGACCGCGGCAGCCGTCGGGTACGTGCTGCTCGCGCTGGTGTGGTGGTCGCAGTACGGCGTCGGCTCCAGCTCCTCCACGGTGTTGGTGGACGGCCACGTCGTCGGCGGCCGCGGGGTCCCGGCCGTGGCGGCGTTCCTCGTCGCCCAGGCGGCGGTGATGCTGCTCGTGGTGCGGGGGACGCGTCCGCGCGTTCTGCTCGTCGCGGGCCCGCTGCTGCTCACCGTGCTTCTGCTGCAGCACCGCTCCGCATGGACGGCCATCGCCGCGATGGCCTGCGGCTGGCTGCTGCTGCGCCCCGGACGGGTGCTGCGCAAGGCGGTCACCGGGGGTGCCGTGGCCTTCGCCGCGACGGCCGCCGTGATCCTCACGACGGCGCTCCCCGCCGACCGGCTGACCACGGACCTTGCCGAATCGGCGTCGAACGACAGCACGTGGGAGTGGCGGGTCACCGGGTGGCTGCAGCTGATCGACCGACTGCATGGGACGGGCGACTGGCTGTTCGGTCTTCCTTTCGGCAGTGGGTACGACCGCCTCCTGGGCGGCGTCGTCACCGACGTCAACCCGCACAGCTACTACGTGTTGATGCTGCTCAGGGTCGGACTCCTGGGGCTGGCCCTGCTGTTGGGGATCGTCCTCGCCTCGCTCCGCAGCGGCGGCCGGACGACGTCCGCCGGACTGCTGATGTGGCTGCTGGCCGCCGGGGAGGCGGTCTACTGGCTCACCTATGAACCGACGGTGCCCGACGGCCTGCTCCTTGGACTGATGGTGCGGTACGCCACGCGGACCACGGACGGACCGTCGCTGCCCGTGCCGAAGACGCGGGACGCCCGACCGGTGTCCGTCACCCCGGTGCCGACGACACAGGCCGCGACCATCGAATGAGTCCGCTTTATCTACTATGTCCGGTTAGGGTGCGCGCATGTCTCCCAAGAAAGCACTGATCACGGGTATCACCGGCCAGGACGGCTCGTATCTCGCGGAGCTGCTGCTGGCCAAGGGGTACACCGTCCACGGGCTGATCCGTCGCTCGTCCGCCTTCAACACGCAGCGGATCGACCACCTCTACCAGGATCCGCACGACGCCGACGCCCGGCTCCTGCTGCACTACGGCGACCTCGCCGACGGCAGCCGCATCACCACCCTGCTGGAGCGGCTGCAGCCGGACGAGGTCTACCACCTGGCCGCCCAGTCGCACGTCCGAGTCTCCTTCGACGAGCCGGAGTTCACCGGCTCCACGACGGGCCTGGGCACCGTGCGCCTGCTGGAGGCGATCCGGATGACCGGGCTGCCCTGCCGCTTCTACCAGGCGTCCAGCTCGGAGATGTTCGGCATGACCCCGCCGCCCCAGGCGGAGAACACCCCCTTCCACCCGCGCTCCCCGTACGCCTGCGCGAAGGTCTACGCCTACTGGGCCACCCGCAACTACCGCGAGGCGTACGGGACGTTCGCCGTCAACGGCATCCTCTTCAACCACGAGTCGCCGCGCCGCGGCGAGACCTTCGTGACCCGCAAGATCGCCCGCGCCGCCGCGCGGATCGCCCGGGGCGAGCAGGAGTTCCTCTACCTCGGCAACCTGGAGGCCCGCCGCGACTGGGGCTACGCCCTGGAGTACGTCGACGCCATGTGGCGGATGCTCCAGCGCGATCAGCCGGACGACTACGTCGTCGCCACCGGCACCAGTCACAGCGTCCGCGACTTCCTCGGCTTCTGCTTCGAGCACGTCGGCCTCGACCCGGAGAAGCACGTCCGCTTCGACGAGCGCTATCTGCGCCCCTCCGAGGTCCCCGACCTGATCGGCGACGCCACGAAGGCCCGGAGCGAACTGGGCTGGCAGCCGACCGTGTACGCCCCCGAGCTGGCGCGCATCATGGTCGACGCCGAACTGCAGCTCCTGACGAAGCCTGCTCCGCTCAACCGCGTCCCCTCCTGAACCGGCCCGCCATGACCGCAACCGAGCCGGTCCGGTCCGGATCGCGCGGCGTTCTCGCCGTCCTGGCCTGGAACTCCTCCGGCGCGGTCATCGGCGCGGTCCTCCAGATCTGCTACACCGCCTACACGGCCCGGCTGGTGTCCCCCGGCGCCTACGGCGCATACGCCGTGTCGGCCACCCTCATGACACTGCTCGCGCCCTTCGCCTGTCCCGGACTCGGCACGTACCTGCTGCGTGCCGAGCGGCTCACCCAGCGGACGGTGCGCAGCGCGTGGAAGGTGTCGGTGGCGACCGGAGCGGTGTGCTGCGCCGCGGTACAGGCGGTCACTCCGCTCTGCGTCGCCGCGTGGGATCTGCCGGAGGCCGGTCCGCTGCTCCGGCTGGCCGGCCTGCAGTTCCTCGTCCAGCCCGCGGCGTCGGTCGCGGCCACGGCGCTGCGCCGGCTCGACCACGGGCGGTTCATCGCGCTGACGGAACTGCTCGGGCAGGTCTGCGGGATGGCCACGGCCTCGGCCCTGCTCGCCCTGGGCTGGACGCCGTACGGCCTGGCCGTCGCTCCGGCCCTGGGCGCCGCGTACACGCTCATGATGTGCGGCCCGCGGCTGGCGCGCGCCGTGGCGGAGGACGGGCCGCCGGTGCCGGTCCGCTCCATGCTCGGCCTGTCCAGCGCGTTCGCCGGGTACAGCCTGATCCAGTCGCTCACCCTCAGCGCGCCGCTGTGGGCGGTGACCCGCGGGCTCGGCGCCGCCGCCGCGGGGCAGTTCTCCCGGGCCTCGCTGACCACCGCCCTGCCGGGGGACATGCTGTTCCAGAACTTCCACCGCTCCGTCACCCCGGCGCTGGCCCGCAGGAACGGCGACGGTCTGCCTCTCGGGCCCGCCGTCCGCGATGTGCTCAGCGTCGGCTCGGCGCTGGCGTTCGTCTCGTTCGGCGCCGCCGCCGGAGTCGGGCCGTCCGCGCTGCGGCTGCTGCTGGGACCCGGCTGGGAGACGGCCTGCGCGCTGGTGCCGGTGCTCGCCGTCGGCGCCGCGCTCACCCTGCTCTACAACATCTGTTACGCCGTGGACGAGGTGCGCAAGGCGATGCGCACGCTGCTGCGGATCCAGGTGGCCGTCACCGTCGGCACGGTCGCCACCGCCGTGGCCGGGGCGCTGACGCACGATCTCACCCTGCTGGCCGCCGCCGTGGCCGTCGGCACCGGCCTCGGTCATCTCCTGCAACTGCGCGGCTGGCAGCGCGAGGGGGTGTGCCGGCTGAGCTCGCTGGTCCGTCCCTATCTCGTGCACGCGGCCGTCGGCGCGGCCCTGTGGGCGAGCGGCCTGGCCGGGGCCTCCCTGGGCGAGGCGCCCCTGGCGGCGACGGGTTTCGCCCTGCTCGGCATGCTCCCGGTCGCCCTCGTCTGTCTGGCCGCGCGCCGCCGGATGCCCCTGTACGCGACGGCCGTGCAACGCGG
>NZ_DATCVQ010000121.1:0-9037 GCF_036566765.1 Streptomyces sp. | reverse complement strand
CGCCGCGCTGTTCCGGGCCACCGGCAACCAGTCGGTGCCCCGGACCACGATGAGCCTCGTGCACCTGCGGGCCGGGCAGATCGTCCAGAACACCTACCTGACGACCCTGAACACCGGGTTCCTGCGCAAGGCCAAGGAGACCGAGGAGCGCATCACCGCCGTCTCCTCCTGGCAGGACGCCCTGTGCTTCACCGACGCCGAGCGCGCCGCCCTCGCCCTGGTCGAGGCCACCCTCCAGCCCGCCCCGCCCGGCAAGGAACGCGTCACGGACGAGCTGTACGCCGAAGCCGCCAGGCACTACGACGACAAGGCGCTCGCCACCCTCACCATCGCGATCGGCCAGATCAACTTCTTCATCGCCCTCGCCGTCATCGGCAAGCCCAAGCCCGTCACCTCCCTCGCAACCCAGCAGTGGGACTGACCCGGCAAGCGTGACGCGTAGGGCCCGCACGGCCGAAGCCGTGCGGGCCCTACGCGTACGGGACTCCTGTGCCTCAGCTCTCCTGGGCCCGGCCGCCCGCCGTCACGATCGTGCCCTGGGCCACGGCCACGAGACGCTCTTCGCCCTCCGGCGACACGGCGTAGATCGAGCATTGGCAGACCGCCTGGCGGCGCGTGGTGACCAGCGCGCGGGCCCGGGCGATGACCACCTCGCCCGTCGCGGGCTTCGCGTAGTTGACCTTGTACTCGGCGGTGAGCGCGTCGCCGCCGAGGGCGAGGCCGCCCGCGAACGTCAGCGCGTTGTCGGCCAGGTAGCTCAGGACTCCGCCGTGCACGAAGCCGTGCTGCTGCAGGAGTTCGGGCCGGACGCGGACGCGGATCTCGGCCGAGTCCGGGCCCACGTCGGTGAGTTCGGCGCCCAGGAACTTGCTGAACGGCTGGGCGTCGAAGATGCCGTGTGCGAAGGCGGTGAGGTCGGTCGTCATGCCGGCTGTCCCATCGTTGTGCCCGAGGTTTCCGGAGTATCCGGAGTACCCGGGGTGTCAGGGTGCTTCCCTGTCCCGTGCGCGGCGCCGTCCGGAACGGCGAGCCGCGCGTCGATGTTGTCCTGGAACATGGCGAGCAGGCCCTCGGCGAGCCCCAGGACGTGGTGGTCGCTGCCGCCGTGGCGCAGCCCTCGCTGCACGTCCTCGGCGATGGCGAAGTCCTCCTGGTCGAACACGTCGTCGTTGGTGAACCGGAACCGCTTCTCCAGCGCGCTCTGTCCCTTCGAACCCGGGAAGTCGTCGGCGCGGTAGAGCATCTCGTGGGTCCAGATCGTCCGGTCGGGGCTGAGCGGCCAGAACGTGTTGATCGAGACGTAGTCGGGGTGGAGGATGAAGAAGGTGTTGGGGAAGAGCGTGTAGTACACGGACGCGTAGTCCAGGATGCGCCACTCCTCCTCCGGCTTCTGCGCGGTGTCGACGATGTTGGTGCGGGCCGCGGAGAGCCGGATGTGCGGTCCGTCCTCGTCGTGCGCGATCACGCCGCGCTTGAAGGCGAACGCGAGGGTGTCCCGGTGCAGGTACGGGACGTGGTAGCCCTCCAGGTACGTCTTGATCAGCAGCTTCCAGTTGGCCTCCTTGACGACCTTGGTCTTCTTGTACTGGACCAGGGAGGCCACGTCGAAGTTCACGAGGTCGTCGTGGAAGGCGCCGAGGAAGCCGGGTATGTCGAGGGGTGCGTCCGGGCTCCGGGCGACCCAGATCAGGCCGCCCGATTCGGTTGCGGGGAGCTCCACGAGTCCGTAGTCGCAGGCGTCCACACCGGGGAAGTCCTGCGACCGCGTGATGCCCTTCAGGCCTCCGTCGAGCCCGTAGACCCAACCGTGGAAGGGGCAGATGAAGTTCTTGACCGTCCCGGCCTGCTCGCGCGTGAGGCGGGCGCCGCGGTGACGGCACTGGTTGTAGAAGGCCCGCACCTTCCCGTCCTCGCCCCGGACGGCGATGTACGGGAACTGGTCCCAGTCGCTGGTCAGGTACGACCCGGGCTCCCGGAGCGCCGACGCGTGGCCCGCGACGAGCGGGAAGCGGGCGAAGGTCGAGGCCAACTCCTGGTCGAAGAGCGCCTCGTCGGTGTACTTCGAGGTCGGGATCGTGACGACCTTGTCCAGCATCTCCTCGTCGCGTCGCTCTGCGCGCAGCGCCAGTAGGCGCTTGAGCATGGCTACTTGCTCGCTCTGCTTCATGGTGTCCCCCCGCTGACTCTGCCGACCCCAAGAACTGAATCGGTGTTCATTTCATGGTACGGGTGGAGCCGAGCGCACGGAAGCAGAAGTCGCGGATTTCCGCGACCAGTTGTTCGTCCTTCATGTCCAGGACGTCATGCGGCTCGACCTCCGGGGCGAGTCGCCCGACCAGCGCCTCGGAGATGGCGCCGATGACGGCCGAGGAGGCGACCCGCACGTTCTGTCGCGCGAAGAGGTTCTCCTCGATGCCGTCGCGGATGACGTCCTCGCCCAGCGCGACGTACGCCCGCCGATACACGAGCCGCTCGCCCTCGACCGCCGGGGACACCGGCTCGAAGAGCAGCGACCACGCCATGCGGCGGCTGCGCAGGGCGCGCTGGGTGAAGGTGTCGACGAGCGCGCCCAGACGCGCGGAAGGGTCATCCGGAGCCCCGGCGACCGCGGCTCGCACGACCGTCAGCTCGTGGTCGGCGGCGCGGCGGAAGACCTCGGCCAGCAACTCGTCCCGGCTGCCGAAGTACGAGTAGAGCGAACCGGTGCTCGACCCGCACGCGCGGGCGATCGCGCTGACCTTCGCGCCGGCGAAACCGACATGGGCCACGAGGTCGTGCGCCGCCTCCAGAAAGGCGACCTGCTTCTCCTGGGCATGCCGTCTCGTCCGTTCCGTCTGCCGATAAGCCATCGCCGCCGTGGGACCTTCCATGTCGAACAAGCGGTCCGCACAGACCGGAACCCGCTACACCGAGGACAGAGCCTAGTGACCCCGGCCACCGCCGCTCAGACGCGCGCCGCGATCGCCGCCGCGTCGACGCCGCCCGGCAGCGCCCCGTACAGGTGACCGAAGGCCGCACCCGCGCCGAGCCGCGAGGCCGTGAATCCGTCCGAGACCGCTGCGGGCGCGGTACGGACGAGAAGTGAAGCCTGGAGGGCGAGGGCCAGGGCCGCGACCAGTTCTCGGGCGCGGGCTTGCGGGGCCGGTGACGCCAGTACGTCACGGGCGAGGCGCCGGGTCGCCGCCAGGTGGGCGTCGAGGCGGGCGTCGGCGCCGGCGGCGAGGGAGACTTCCGCGTCGAAGGCCTCCAGCGAGTCGGGCTCGCGGGTGATGGCGCGGAGCACGTCCAGTGCGATGACGTTGCCCGAGCCTTCCCAGATCGCCATCAGCGGTTGCTCGCGGTAGCGCATGGCGAGGGGGAAGGCCTCGGTGTAGCCGTTTCCGCCGAGGCATTCCAGCGCCTCGTAGGCGTGACCGGGGCCGCGCTTGCAGACCCAGTACTTCGTGACGGCGGTGGCCAGCCTGCCGAACGCCCGCTCGGCGTCGGAGGCATCCTCGTCGTGGGCGCGCGCGAGGCGGAGCGCCGCGGCCGTGGCCGCCTCGGTCTCCAGGTGCAGGTCGGCGATCACCGCGGTCATCGCGGGCTGGTCGACGAGCAGCCTGCCGAAGGCGGCGCGGTGTCGTACGTGCCAGGCGGCCTCGGCGGTCGACTGCCGCATGCCCGCGGTCGATCCGTAGATGCAGTCGAGCCGGGTGCGGGCCACCATGTCGATGATGGTGCGCACGCCGCGGCCCTCCTCGCCGATGAGCCGGCCCACGGCCTGCTCGTACTCGACCTCGCTGGAGGCGTTCGAGCGGTTCCCGAGTTTGTCCTTGAGCCGCTGGATCCGGATGCCGTTCTTCTCCCCGCCCTCCAGCAACCGGGGTACGAGGAAGCAGCTGAGGCCGCCCGACGCCTGGGCGAGTACGAGGAAGGCGTCCGACATCGGGGCGCTGCAGAACCACTTGTGACCGGTGAGCGCGTAGTGCCCGTCGCCGGTCGGGAGCGCGACCGTCGTGTTCGCCCGTACGTCCGAGCCGCCCTGCTTCTCGGTCATCGCCATGCCGAAGAGAGCTCCGGCCTTGCCCGGGACGAGCCGGCCGTCGTACTGCGTGCTGTACAGCCGGGGCAGCCAGGTGTCGGCGAGCTTCTGGTCCTGCCTGATCACGGGGACGACGGAGTGCGTCATCGAGATCGGGCAGCCGTGTCCGGACTCGACCTGGGCGTAGAGCATGAACGTCGCGGCCCGTGCGACGTTCGCCCCGGGCCGTGGCTGCGCCCATGCGCCGGTGTGCGCCCCGTCGTTGACGGCGGCGCCGAGCACGCGGTGGTAACTCGGGTCGTACACGACCTCGTCGATGCGGTGACCGTGGCGATCGTGGGTGGCGAGCAGCGGCTCGGTACGGTTCGCGCGACGGGCGTCTTCCTGGAACTCGGCGCTCCCGACCCGGCGTCCGGTGCGGTGCAGCCGTTCCGTAGCCCAGCCCGCGCCGTACAGTGCGACGCCCTCGACCAGGGCTGCGTTCGTGCCGTACTCGTCGATCTCGACGCGGTTCGGAGCCTGGTTGGTCACTTCGTGGGTTGCGTTCATGGTGGGTGCCGTCCTTGATCTCAAGGATTGAACCATGATTCAATTCTTCACTTCAAGAATTGAATCACGGTTCATCGACCCCGGCAAGGCAGTACGCTCCGGCGCATCCGCACCCCTATGACGTGTATGACGTGGAGGAACCGCCCATGAACCTCACTTGGATGCTCGAGGGCTCCGCCCGCAAGTTCCCCACGAAGCCCGCCGTCGTCTCCGATCTGGGCTTACTGACGTACGCGGAGCTCCTCGCCGCTTCGCGCCGGGCGGCTGCCGTACTGCGCGACGCGGGCGTGCGGCCCGGGGACCGTGTGGGCGTGATGGCCTACAACACCCCCGCGTTCGCGATCGCCGCCTTCGGCGTCTGGCGGGCCGGCGCCGCGCTCGTGCCGATCAACCACAAGTTCACGGCGCACGAAGTGGCGTACGTGGCCGGGCACTCGACCCCGAAGGTCGTGGTGGCCGCCGCCGAACTCGCCGAGCGGGTACGGGAGGGCGCCCCCGAGATCGACGTCCTGACCGTCGACGACGCGGGGACCGGCGAGTTCGACCGGCTCGTCGCCGCGGCCGAGGAATGGGACGGAGTGGACGTGGGCTCCGACGCCGTCGCCCAGGTCCTCTACACCTCCGGCACGACCAGCAGCCCGAAGGGCTGTCTGCACTCCCACGGCGGTCTGTGGAACGTGCCGGCCTTCACGGCCGCGGCGACCGGCCTTCGCCGGGACGATCGTTTCCTCATCGCCATGCCGATCTGGCACGCGTCACCGCTGAACAACTGGTTCCTGTCGATGATCTACCTGGGCGGCACGGCCGTGCTGCTGAAGGAGTACCACCCCGTCAAGTTCCTGGAGACGGTCCAAAAGTACGGCGTCACGGGGTTCTTCGGCGCGCCGATCGCCTATCTCGCCCCGCTGAAGGCGCTGCCCGCGGCCGGTCTCGACCTCGCCGGGTTCGACCTGTCCAGCGTTCGCCTGTGGGCCTACGGCGGTGCGCCCCTGGGAGCGCAGACCGTGAAGACCCTGCAGGCCGCCTACGGCTCGGACCGCTTCTACCAGGTGTACGGAATGAGCGAGATGGGGCCGGTCGGGTCCGCGCTCTACCCGGACGAGCAGGTGACGAAGGCCGGCTCGATCGGCGCGGGCGGCATGCCCGGCGTGGACATCCGCGTGGTGCGGGCCGACGGAGCGGACGCGTCCGCGGGAGAGGTCGGCGAGCTGTGGCTCCGCTCCGCCACGCGCATGATCGGGTACCTGGACGATCCGTCGGCGACCGCGCGGGCATGCGAGGGAGACTGGTATCGGACCGGTGATCTGGCGCAAGTCGACGAGGACGGATACCTGTTCATCGTCGACCGGCTCAAGGACGTCGTCATCACCGGCGGCGAGAACGTCTTCTGCCCCGAGGTCGAGGAAGCGCTGCGTCAGCATCCCGCGATCCAGGACGCCGCCGTCATCGGCCGACCGCACGAGGAGTGGGGCGAGACGGTCGTCGCCGTCGTCGAGGCGAACGAGGCGGTGACGATCGAGGAGTTGCGCGCGTTCCTGTCGACGCTGCTGGCGAAGTACAAGATGCCCCGGGAGCTGGTGGTACTCGACGCCCTGCCGCGCAATCCCTCCGGCAAGGTCATGAAGCACGTCCTGCGGGAACAGGCGGCGGCGCAAGCCGTTCACCGGGGATCCGCATCCGTCGGATGACTCGGAGATTTCGTCAAGTGGCGCTCAGCACACCGGCGTTGTGAGTAGAGTTCTAGAAGATATCTCTAGTTCTGCGTACGGCCTGCGATATCGGTGACACACGGGGGATGACATGACGGAGCCAACACGCCCGGACGGCCAGTGGCCCCCGCAAGGGGCCTTCGGCCCGCCGCCGCCGGGCCCTCACGACCCTTGGCAGGTCCCTCACGGGTACCCTCCACCGCCGGTCGGCGGCGCAGGCGGGCAGCGCGGGCGCTTCCTGCTCCTCGGTGGGATCGGCGTGCTGGTCCTGGCGCTGGGGGCCGGGCTGCTGGCGTGGAACGTCATCGGTTCCGGATCCGACGAACCAGCGGCGAAGCGGGACCTGCGGCCGTTCCAGCAGGCCGTGGCCGAGCTGGCCACGGCCCCGGGTCTGCGCTACAAGGACTCCTCGGCCGCAGGTCTCACGCGCCGGGACGTCACCGTGACCGCCGCCGGCAGCCGGTACGGCACCACCGGACTCGGCGGCAGCGGGCTCGACCGCGAGATCCTGCACGTGGGCGGCAAGACGTTCACGCGCCGGCAGGCCGAGCCCGACGACAAGGCCGCGAACACGTGGAACGCCGGGGACGAGGGCGGCGGCACCGGCCCGGCGCAGGAGCTGGTCGAGCGCAGGCCGTCCCCGGCCGTGCTGGCCATGCTGCTCTCCCAGGTCCTGGACGAGGCGGCCGACGTACCGGCGGCGCGCGGCGAGTCGGCCGGGCGGCGCTCCACCGTGAACGGAACGCCGGCCCTCGCGGTGGACACGTCGGCGGGCCGCCTGCTCGTCACCGAGAAGAAGCCTCATCGCGTGCTGCGCCTGGAGCCTTACGGGGTGTCCCGGCGGACCGGGTCCTCCACCGGGTCGACGGAACAGACCTCGTGGAACGTGCGGCCGGCGGCGGCGCCGGATCTGCGCGAGCAGCCGTCCGACACCCCGGATGTGACGGAGGGTCCCCTGCGGGGCAGCGACTCCGAGGGCATGGATCTGACCCCGGTCACCGGCGACGCGACCGAGCCGATGTTCAGCACCTTGGAGAAGCAGACCAAGGAGCTCGAGAACGCCACGGACAGCGGCATCTCCCTCTCCCTCAGCGGCTCGGGGAACGTGAGGTGCGGCTCGGGCGGGTGCACGGCGAGCAACAGCTTCGCCGGGCAGATCACCACCAGCGCGAAGGGCCGTCTGACGGGCGGCAACGTCACCGCCGTCATGACCGCCTCGTTCACCATCGACGGCAGGGGCGCCGGCCAGTGCACCAGCGCGCAGGGCTCCTTCGCCGTCACCGGCGCCGGCGTCTCGGGCAGCCTGTCGTGCTCGAATCCGGGCGCCGGACCGACCTTCGCGTCGATCGAGGCGCAGAAGAAGGCCGCAGCCCGGGCGCAGTCCCGTGCGAGCGGCGGCCGGCCGGTCCAGTACCGCATCCCGTACAGCGCCAACACGCTGATCACCGCGCGCGCACTGGCGACGGTCGAGGTCAAGAAGCTCGTGGACCGGGTGAAGCGGGAGCGCGGCAACTCCGGCTGCACGAAGTCCCACAACCTCCCCTCCGCCTACCGAGTCTCCCTCGTCCGCAGCGACGACGACCCTCGCTTCTTCCCGAACCTGATTCCCGAGGACAAGCCCGACTGGTTCAAACCGGTCTCCCCCGACATGGCGCGGGGTCGGTCCGGGAACTACCTGTACGTGGTGCTGGAGAACGGCGAGCTCATCATCGGCAAGCGGACGGCGGGGCACATCAATCTCGCTCAGGGCAAGCGGGTGCTGGCCGCAGGAGAGTTCAAGACCAAGGGCGGCGACGTCGTGTACCTCGACAACAAGTCCGGGCACTACAGGCCCTACGGGGTCCACGCACGGAAGGCCGCCGAGGACGCATTCAAGAGGAACGGATTCACGGCAGATGGGAAGTACAACGCCGCCTGGGGAAAGCCCGGCTGCTGATCCCGTCGAACGCTTCCGGGCGATCGTTCGGGCCGTCCTCGACTCCGCCGATCGTTCCTACGGAGTCGAGGACCTCGAACCGGAGCTCGAGCGCGCCCTCGCACTGCTGAACCACCACCCCGAACTGCGCGGACGATTCGAGACGGAGCTCGTCGCCCTGCTTGATCCGATCAGGGAAGGCGTCGTCGAGCTGGTCTCCTTCACCATGCACGAACTGCGCTGGTCCGCGGTGGAGGATGCGATCAGGAGCCGGATCGCCGATCCCGCAGGAGACGTCAGCGACCGTCGGCTCCACGAGGCGATGCTGGACGCCTTCTCCGACTCATGGCGCGACCGCGACCTGTACGCACGCTTCGAGGCCGACCCTGACACGTCGGACGACCGAGACACCTCAAGCTGATCGACGGTCCGCAGACGGGCGATGTGTACGCGTCCTTCGACGGCGGCGCTCCGCAGCTGCTGAAGTCGTACCGGTCGAATGTCAACGGCGTCGAGACGCTCGCCGTCGACGTGCCGGCCGGCAGCACCTCGCTGAGCCTGCGCTTCCGCTACACCGGTACCAACAGCGCCTTCTGGACGATCGACCAGGTCACCGTCGCTCCGTGACGTGTCCGCGCGCCACGCCGGGGCCGGAAGTCATGCGCCGATGACTCCCGGCCCCGGCCGGGCGCCCGTTCTCACTCGGACATGGCCTTCGGCCACTCCCGGCGTACGGTCACCAGGGCCTTGGCCAGCTGTTCGGAGGTGGGGAACTGCGGGGTGCCCTCGACCGTCGGCAGTTGCGCGGCCAGGGTCTTGTTCAGGGTCCCGTTCTCCGCCATG